>JABDFW010000016.1 GCA_013286305.1 Bacteroidota bacterium | reverse complement strand
ATCTTCTGATGAGTAAAACAAACTGTCACCAACAGCCTGCAGCGAGTCAGAAAAAATACGGACGTGGTAATAAGCTTCAAAAAACCGGTCAGTACTGTCTTCTTCATTTGGGATAGAATCTTTTTTAGGCAGCGAATCAACTATCACGGGTACGTTCCTGTATTTTCTCAGGTCAGATAATCGCCCTGAATACATGGTATCCGCACCGATAAACATAGAGTCTGCATCCTGTTTAATGATCATCACCGGCTTTTGCGTAGCGAGAAAGGACTTCTCTTTCCGGTTGGTTTTTAAGTTATTACTAAAAAGATTTATGCCCTGTGCCGTATCCCGGTAAATCACGTTACCCCTCGCTTCACCAAACCCACTTGAATCGTTCGCCACTTCATCAGCATTTAAATACGTACTGCCGTTCCATATTTCGGGCCGCTTATCAAAATACGATTTTTTATTACGGGTATCATAATATCCATCTGTTGTGTATATCCTGGTATCTTTTCCGCTGATTATTACTGTTGGTACTATAAAGGTGGCAATATCTGTATTGGTATTATATAAAAGCGTATCTGTTGTAACTGTATAATCGGTATCAACCATTACTACCTTTTTCTTAAAATAAACATCCCTCGTTTCGCCATAATAATAAGCTTCCTTACTGGTAAGCACCGATTTGCCGGTAACCACTTTGCCGGTTTTTGTATAAATGCCAATTTTTGTATTTACATCATAATCCAGTTCCGGGGTAGTAAGCACGCCCTTGCCCTCAGTAAGCTTTACATTGCCCTGCAGGTGCGCTTTTTTTTCTTTGGCCAGGTACTTTAAGTAATCCGCATAAATATGAATGCTGTCACGGTCATTAATATGCACATGCCCAAAAGCTTCTAATATGTTTAAAGTTTGGTTTAATAATATGCTATCTGCATAAAACAGGGTGCTGTCCTGCTGAACCATTGGAAAATCACCTGAAAGGGAGGTAAGCTGGAAAGAATCTTTTTTTAATAACCCCAGGTTTGCGCCATGCCTGATAAGTATTTTTGTTTTGGCAGAAGTATCGGCTGGTGTTGCGGGCTGCTGTGCATGTGTGATTGTACAGGCGGCCAATAAAATAAAAACAAATATGTATTTTAAACAGGCGATACGCGAGTCCATTTTTTAGTGTGTGTTTGTGCTGTCTTTCAGTGGCCCGGTTAAATAATTTGCTTTGTCTTTTTTACCAAATACTGAAATATTAACGTAACGCTTAGGGTGTACGCGAAGGTCATCCATTAAAGTGTTAAGGCTGCGAACGGAATTGTTAATGTTATTGTACAATTCTTTACTATTTATAAGTGCGCCAATTGACCCATCGGTTGAATTTACTTTTGCCAAAAGTTCATTAAGCTTGTTTGCTGATACTTTAAAATTATTTACAACACCATTTATATCGGCTTTGGACAAATGCGCAGTTGTGCTGTCAATATTAGACAGAGCACTTGTAATCTTTTCATTATTATCAGCAAGATTTTTCGTAAACTTATTTACGTTATCCAATGATTTGGACAACGACCCTGTTTCAGTATTTAACAAACTTTGCAATGAGGCTGTAGAAACAACCATATTTGCCGCGGCTTTGCTGAGATCCCGCATAGTATTTTGCAGATTGCCTTTTGTTGCCGGATCAATTATCGTATTGAAATTTCTAAGTAAGGTATCAAGAGAGATCAATGTTACTTTCAATTGATCCGCGACCGGTATTATTTTATCGGTGATAGAGCCAAACAGGCCTGAATTATTCGAACTAAGTATGGTATCACCCGAGCTTAAATATTTGTTGCTGTTGCCTAAGGCTATATCTATGCCTGAACCGCCAAGGGGGTTAGATTCAATGGAAGCTAAAGAATTAACGGGGATATTGTAAGATGAATTAAGTTTTATTGAAACAATAATATTTTTAAGGCCTTTGTCTTCCGCTTCCGTTTCATACACACTTCCCACCTGGAAGCCATTTATATAAACAGGGTCGGACAGATTAAGTTTTTTTACATTTGAATATTTTGCATAAAGAAAATTACCTGTTTTAAAAAAGCTTTTACCTTTTAAAAAATTAAAACCCAGTATTAATAAGGTAACTGCAATAACCGTAAGCGCACCTATCTTGGTTTCATTTGATACTTTCATTGATCTGTGGTTTATTTTCTAATTTGCTGCTAATATGCCGGTTTGCAACGAGCATTGCCAGCAGTAATTATTTTGAAGCAAATGTAAGAGTTATTCCCTATGCCCGCAGAACCCTTGTATAATTAGTGTACAGTACTTTCCTGTGTGCTGTCAGAAACAGGAGCGAGGGTATGGTGCTCAAGCGAAAACCTGTAGCGCTTGAGTGCTTTTACAATTACGTCCGCAATTTCCTGCTGGCCGCTTTGGCTGTTTAAATAATTTTCTTCCTCCGGATTGGATATATAACCTGTTTCTACTAAAATACTTGGCATTGCAGTTGCCTGCAGAACCCAAATACCTACCTGGCGCTGGCGTGCTTCGCGGCTTATGCGGCCTACTTTTTTAAATTCATCTTCTACCGTTAAAGCAAGATTTGCACTGCGGGTAAAATACTGCTGTGTTTTAAGTGAATAAAGGATCATTTGTTCAGGCGAATCGGGGTCAAAATTTCCGGCTTCTTTCGACGTGGTGCTGTCAGTATAAAGCGCTTCATTTTCGCGCATTGCAAGCTCTTTATCTTCATTTTTATGCGCTGCCCAAATATATGTTTCAGTACCTTCTGCAGGGTTAGGGGTAGTCCAGTGGCGGTATTGGGCCACCTTGCGGGTGTACTGCTTCCGTTTACTGCCTTTGCCTTTGTAGTAGGTCTCATCCTCATACCCAAGAAACTCACTGTGCTTTATAGGGTCGGCACTGTTGCAGTGTATAGAAATAAAAAGATCGCCTTTTACATAGTTTGCCAGGTTAGCCCTGTCCTGCAGGCTGGGGTAAGTATCTGTGGTACGCGTCATTACAACTTTTACATCAGGCATCTCCTTTTCCAGTTCTGCTTGTAGTTTCAACGAAATTGCAAGCGCAATATCTTTTTCGTATGAGTAGGCCCCCGGTGCGCCTTCATCCTTACCGCCGTGGCCTGCATCAATAACAATAGTTCTTAAAGATGCTTTTTGCTGAACATAATCTTTACTAACGGGCAGTTTTGCAGAAATACTGCAAAGCAATACTGCAAGGCTTAATACAACTGTTAATCTTTTGTGCGCCATCTTATTTTTTTGCCAGTTTTATGAAGGGAAGATTATTTGCAAAAATACTTTGTATAAGATGATTTTTTTCTCCGTTAGCGTAATTTAATGATTATATTAATTCGTTAAAAAGAAGCGGGGCAAAAGTGGAAAATAGGTTACCTGGCGCCCCCTTCGATGTTTTGTTTGTAACGTATCACAGCATTATAGATGCAGTTAGTTGTTTCTTCCTGGCCAATTTCACTGTTAAGGTAATCTTCTTCTTCCGGCGTACAAATAAACCCCGTTTCAACCAATATACTTGGCATTGCAGTAGCCTGCAGTACCCATATCCCTTCCCAGTCCCTTTGTATAACGCCCAGGTTTCTTCTTCCAGCTTTTTCAAATTCATCCTGAACATAACCCGCTACGAGCAGGCTGTTGTTAAAATATTTCTGGGTTCGGAGAGATGCCAGTATCTTAGCTTCAGGGCTATCAAAATATTGAACAGTGCTATCTGTTTTTTCACCATATATTTCTTCTTCATTTGCGCCCACAAATTCTTTTTTCTGGTCGTTCTTACCTACTGCCCATACAATGCTTAGGGTACCTCTTATTGTGGCTGGTAATTTTATATACTTAATTATGGGTACTTCATGCGTATGTTTTGTACGTTTTTTCCCTTTTCCGGTGTAATAGGTCTCCTCCCTCTGCCCTTCTATTTCCTTCCTGTAAGGATGCGCTGCATCATTTACATGAATAGCTATAAAAAGGTCTCCGTGGTTTTCATTGGCTATTTTAGCTCTAAGGCGGTTGGCCAGGTTATGATCCTGTAACCCACCTGGCAAATTATGGTCTGTTCTTGTATAAACAATTTTGCAATCCGGTAATGAGTCTTCAAGCTTTTTTCCAAGCTTAAGTGCTAGTGCAAGAGTAATATCTGCCTCATTGCTGTATGCGCCAACAGCGCCAATATCAGGGCCGCCATGGCCTGCATCTATTATAATTGTTCTTAAAGTGTGTTGCTGTAAAACCCTGTGTGGTGTATTTTTGAATGAAGTAAGTACAAAGAATAAAATGGGATACAGGGGAATTAAAAAAATTTTTCTTAACATAATTACAGTTCATTAAAATTATTCTTCACAAATCATTTATCCTTTAAGCCCTATTTTTGTTTTTACATGTATGCTGTACAACCGTAAAGTTACTGCAAAATATATACTAACCGGGCTAATTGTGCTTGTGTTTGCTACTATAACGCACCAAATAGATGCAAAGGGTAAGCATTTCAGGCAAATTTTCAAATCATTAACAGATGATTCTGATACATCTAAGCATTCTTCGAAAAAAAATAATAAATCAACAACATCAGATACACTGCATAAAACCGATACTGCACACAATATTAATGATACTTCTAAAAAAGTAACTGTAGATACGCTTCATTTTTCTAAAGATTCATTAGATGCGCCTGTTGCATACAAAGCTGAAGATTCTGCAGTGCTTATCATCCCTTCAAAACAGTTTTTTTTGTATGGCAAGGCCAATGCGAAATATACGAACATGACGCTGGATGCTAATGTTATTAAGTACGACCAGAGCACGCAGCTTATTACCGCGTATGGAGGCACTGATACAGGTAACAGCCCTTTAAACCTGCCCAAAATGGTTCAGGCCGGATCTACGTCAACGAGTGATACGATTAAATTTAATATGAAAAACCAAAGAGGGCTTACAAAAAATACTTACTATAAGGAAGGTGAAATGTTCATACATGCCCAGGTAGTAAAAAAAGTAAATGCAAACACAGAGTATGCCTGGAGAGCGCGCTTTACAACCTGCAACCTGGATACGCCCCACTATGCCTTTATTACAAGAAAATTGAAAATAATCAATAATAAGTTAGCGGTAGCTGGCCCGTCTATCCCCGAATTTGAGGGGGTACCTATGCCCATTGTTATTCCTTTTGGCATTTTTCCTATGGAAACAGGCAGGCACTCGGGCATCTTGCCTCCTGCATTTGCAAATGATTTTAGTTTAGGCCTTGGATTGCAGGGCTTAGGATATTATAAGGTTATAAACGATAACTGGGATGTAACCTTCCGGTCAAATATTTACACCTACGGGGGATGGTTAATTGATATAAAGCCCGATTATTATAAAAGATATGATTACCGCGGAACGCTTGATCTCTCCATCCAAAAAACAAAATCACTGAATACAGGAGGGCTTGATGCATCGGAATTTACTGAGTATAATACCTTTTTTATTACCTGGTCACATTCCAGTGATACAAGGGCAAGGCCGGGAACTTCATTTTCAGCGAGCGTAAGGGCAGGCAGCACTAAATATAACAGGTCGCTGCCAGATAATGCTTTTCGCAATTATGATAATCAGTTAGCATCTTCCATTACTTACAATAAAATGTGGGACCAGGGTAAATACAACCTTAGCATTGCAGCTAACCATAACCAAAATAATAACCTCGGCCTTATAAATATACAGGCGCCAAGCATAAATTTTACTGCCAGCACTATATATCCTTTTCAGAAAATAGACCAGGTGGGCACGCCAAAATGGTATCAAAAACTTGGTATTTCGTACAGCGTTACTGCGCTTAACCAATTTTCGTTTTACGATTCCATATTTAATTTTAAAAAGATGCTCGACACGGCGATGTGGGGTGTTGACCACCGGTTACCTATTACTTTAACATTGCCCGCATTTGGGCCTTTTATTGCTTCGCCCTCCGTTTCGTATGAAGAGCGTTGGTATGGGCAGGAATTAATTAAAACATGGGATAATACAAAAGACACTTTACTTACCTCAACAAAAAACGGCTTTTTTGCAGCCAGGCAGGTAAGTTTTGCCGTATCAGTAAACACACGCATTTTTGGAACCTTTAAATTTAAAAATGGGTTCATATCGGCTATAAGGCACGAAGTAAAACCATTTATAAGTTTAAGTTACCAGCCCGATATGGTCGGGCAATATTTTCAAAATGTACAGGTTGATAAGCAAGGGGACCTTGCACGGTATTCAAAACTGGATGGGGGGGTAGTTGGCTCATTTGCCGAAGGAAAGTTTGGCGGAATTTCTTTTGGCATAGATAACCTGCTTGAAATGAAGGTTAAAGACAAAAGCGATACCTCTGAAGATGGCACTAAAAAAGTGCGGTTGCTTGATGGTTTTGGTGTAACAGGGGGGTACAACCTTATTGCTGACAGTTTAAACTGGTCGCCCGTAACGTTTAACCTGCGCAGCACTTTGTTTGGCAATGTAAATATTACCGGTGGAGCTTCCATTGACCCTTACGGTGTTGACAGCCTGGGTAACCGTATAAATAAATTATTGTGGAGTAAAGGAAGCTTTGGCCGTTTTACAGGTGGCAACTTTGCACTTTCAACCTCTTTAAAAAGTAAATCAACAGATAACAGGGCTGATTCTTCCCGTGTAACCCCTGACCAAACTTTAACGCCAGATGAGCAGCAGCGGCAATTGGATTACGTAAGGCAAAACCCGGCAGAGTTTGTTGATTTTAATATTCCATGGACACTGCAGCTTTCACTCGCAGTTAATTTTTCCAGGATACAAGCCCCCAACCTGAGAACCTATTATACTCAAATAAATTCCAACGTTAATGTAAATGGTGATTTTAGTTTATCGCCAAAATGGAAAATTGGCGGAGGCACTTATTTTGATTTCAGGACCCTAAAAATTCAAACGGTAAGCCTGTTCCTTACCCGCGAAATGCACTGCTGGCAAATGGCAATTAATGTGCAGTTAGGTACATTTAAGTCGTTTAGTATTGTCATTAACCCTAAATCAGGCATCCTTCGCGATCTTAAAATAAACCGCACGAGATCATTTTCAAGTTATTGATGGCATCAATGTAAGGTAAAGGGGGAACTCACTTGCTGCAGGTATAATAACTTATAGGTTTGTCAACTCATTTATTTCTATCTCCGGAATTGTTGTTCTTAAGTTCATTAGCCTTTTTCTCCAAAGATTCGATGCGGGCTTTATTAATATCAGCTTCATTTTGCAAATTTCGAAGCTTCTTTTTTTCTTTTGCAAGGCCCTGGCTCCTTATAAAAAAACCTATTAAAAAGCCAAGTATCCCAAAAAATATTACGGTGTAAATTGTAATATGTTGCAGGAATAAAAAAATTACAAGCTGTATCATATATCGTCTTTAAGGGTATTTAATAATAAAAATATTGTTACGGGTACATATATTAGTATTATTGAAATTTCAGCAAAGCGCTCAAAATTTATGCCGTGTTAAATATACGTGCTCAATTGAATAGATTCTTTGTAAAAAACCTGCCTCTTAATATTTATAATGCTGCTTTAATCTAAATAATACCCAATCACACATTTTATACTGATTTCGGTATTAAACAGTCTATATAAAAATAAAATTTAAGGATAAATTAAGCCTAAGAACTTGTTCTTGCCGTTTTCCGTTAAGCTATTCACACCTTGTTAGCATCTTAATAACACTAAATACTTTTTTCTGCCGTTATATTTGTATTAATGAGCTACATACAGGCAGAACAGCAATTTGAGACCAGCAAAAATGTTAAGGCATTAGGTATTACCATTGCTATAACTGTTGGTGTTTTTTTAATCTTTTTTTTAATTAGCTGGTCTTTGCCCCAGCTTCCACCGGAGCCAAAAGATGAAGGTGTAGAGGTAAACCTTGGTAATAGCGACCAGGGATTGGGTACAATTGCCCCCCAAATACCCGGCGAGCCATCGGAGGCAAAACAGACAAACAGCGACCCACCTCCTACAGCCCGCGCAGTTGCTGAAACCCAGCCACCAGTACTGCCAAACAACGAAGCTGATGCAACACCGGTAAATACTTCTCCTAAACCAGAAAAGAAAACTCCCAAAACGATTTTAAATACGGTAACTAAGGCAAGAAAGCCAAAAGCTGTAATTAACCCTACACCGGTTCCGCCAAAACCAAAAGCGGTTTATGCCGGCGGGAAGAATCCCGGTACCGGGGGTAATAATGCAGACAGTTATAATAATGTGCACAACCAGGGTATAGCGGGCGGCAAGGGCGACCAGGGTAAGCCAAATGGTAACCCTAACTCTGATAGCTATATAGGCAATGGAGGCCACGGCAATGGTGGTATTGCTATTACTGACGGGCTTGAAGGCAGGCGGCTTTCAGGGAATATGCATTTTGAAGATTCTTATCAATACGGCGGAACTGTACTGGTGAATGTTTCAGTTGATGAAAATGGCAAGGTAACAGGAGCTTCTATTCAGCTTGGCAGCCCGTTTGCCGATATAAACAGGATTGCTATAAAAAGAGCATACCAGGTGTCATTTACCAAAGGTACCTCATCACAAAGCGGCACTATAAAGATCAAATTTGAAACTCCAAAAGGATAAGTTTGTTATTTTGCCGGATGAATTATGCCGAAACGCTGGAATTCCTCCTCAAAAAATTACCGATGTTCAGCCGCATTGGCGCGGCAGCATTTAAAGCGGATCTTACCAATACCATAGCCCTTTGCGGGGCACTGGATAATCCCCAGGGAAAATTTAAAAGCATTCATATTGCAGGTACAAATGGAAAAGGCTCAACCTCGCACATACTCGCGTCCATATTACAGCAGGCAGGCTATAAAACCGGGTTATATACCTCACCGCATTTAAAGGATTTTCGTGAGCGTATTAAGATCAACGGGGTAATGTGTGAAGAAGATTTTGTGGTTTCATTTACAGAGAAAATTGCGCCATTAATAGAAGCTATTGAACCATCTTTTTTTGAAATAACAGTGGCGATGGCATTTGAATATTTTGCTAAGGAGCAAGTAGATATTGCGGTTATTGAAGTAGGGCTGGGGGGAAGATTTGACAGTACGAATGTGATAACACCCGAACTTTCCGTTATAACAAATATTGGTTTTGACCATATACAAATTTTGGGGGATACGCTTGAAAAGATAGCTTTTGAAAAGGCGGGCATCATAAAGGAAAATGTGCCTGTAGTTATTGGCGAATTTTTGCCCGTGACGAAGCCCGTATTTGAAGAAAAGGCTGCAAGCGTACATGCAGAAATGATTTTTGCAGAAGAAAAGAGATTTGTAACGGAATGGAATTATATGCATCATCATCTGCAGGTAACGGTGGCAAATAATCAAACCGACGAGCGGATACAATATGAACTTGACCTGGCAGGTATTTACCAAACAAAAAACATAATTACCGTACTTGAGGCTATACATCAACTGCAAAAACAAGGGTGGAATATTACGGACGAAAATATTTTAAAAGGCCTGGCACAAACCAAAAAAACAACGGGGTTGCATGGAAGGTGGGAAGTTATTCAGCAACAGCCGGCCATTATATTGGATGTTGCCCATAATGCTGAAGGCTTAAAACAAATAGCTGAACAACTTGAGTTGACCTCGTACAACGAACTGCATATAATAGTAGGCATGGTAAAGGATAAGGATGTTGAAAAAGCATTGGTACAATTACCAAAATATGCGACCTATTATTTTACCAAAGCCCAAATACCGCGTGCATTACCGGAAAATGAACTTGCCGAAGCGGCTGCCCATATTGGATTGAAGGGTAAAACTTTTGTAGACGTGCATATTGCGCTAACTGAGGCTAAGACACATGCGCATAAGGATGACCTGATATTAGTGTGTGGAAGTGTGTTTTTGGTGGGCGAGGTGTAGGGTCATGCCATAGCATGTCCACACTAATCGATTTGTTGATTATTCCTTGTAATAATTTGCGATATAATCTTGCGGATTTACAATTTTCATCAGGCCATATTCGCTTAATTTAAAATGCTTGTGGTTACCTGTTATTAAAAAACCTGCATTGGCTGTAATGCCCAATTCAAGAAAACGGTTGTCAGGCTCATCCTTAATAATGGAGATTTTTTGAAATGGAATAAACTGCATTGAAAGCTCATCTATTTTATTGAGTACTATTTCTGCATTTGTTACAAAATTTGTATATTTTGAAAATCTTTCGCGATGAAGTACTTTGTTATACTCTGCAAAAACTTCAGAAGAAATACACATGAGGGCTTTTCTGGAAAGAACAATATTATAAATAATTTGAGCCGGGTAACTTGAGCCAATTAAAGCTGATACAATTACATTTGTATCAATTACTATTCTTTGCATTTCTTACTGCATTAATTTCCGCTTCTATTTCATCGGGGGTAAGTTTGGCAAGGTCTGTTGATTGAGCAATTTGATTGCATTTAATAAATGCTTCTTTTGCATATTCGATACCTATGACCTCTTTTAATGTGGCAAAAGAAATTGTACTGGATTGAAAACCAAGTTTTTCGTACTCTGCATCATCTATTGGTACTGTTAAATTTTTCATCAGTAAATTTTCATCAAATTTACAAAAAATAAATGACTCGTCAATACCCGGTAGCCAGCAATTGTGATGCAGCTTTTAAAGAGCAGTTTTGATATTTACTATACGCTGCTGACGCCCGCTGATGAATTTGTTCGTCCGTTTCTTTATTAAGCCATCCTGTAATAGCGGCATCTAATGTATATGCTTCCGGGCACATAAGTTCTGTTGTCCACAATAATGGCCTGGCGCCGGTTTTATGCAGTATCATATTCCAGTATTGTTTGCTTTCACAGGCGAGTATAATTGCGTCTCTTTTACGCTCATCCCTTTTGGGCGGAACACTGTCAAGGCTTACATCCATTAACCCTTCGTGGCCCACGTAAGCAATCATGGCTGCATTGCCAAGTATGCCAAGGGTATCTTTTTGCCAAACCACTATTTTGTTTTCTGCCCCGGCGGAAGCATTAGTAAAATCAGTCATAGCGGTTTTTATATATGCTCCGTCATAGGCATCGGCAACCATGTAGCAGTTAAATTGCTCCTGCTTAAAAATGCACCGTTCCAAAATATGTTGTTCCGGGTTTTTGATAGTTGCAATAAGTTTCCAGGCTGTTTTATTTTTAAAGAATGCTTTAACACCATAGTCGCAACCCCAGTATAAATTAAGTTCCGGGTCCTGGCCATTGCCAATTGCTTTAGGCACAGGTTCAATACTCTGGTGCAGGTTATCGCAAAGCGCTACTAGAACATGAATTACTTTTTGTTTGTTGGTATAGGTATTTTTTTGAAGAATTGGAGTGGTGCGTTGGGGAATTTGCTGGGCTTGTTTTGTTTGAGGAGTACCATAACATGAGAGAATCATGCCTGCACCACAGATGAACGTAATGCGACGCAACAAAAGCTCAACTGGAGTTGCGAAGGTTGGGAACATAATATATAATTTTCACGCCAAGAAGCAAAGGCGCAAAGAAAAAAAATAATAATAGATATTATTCTTTGCGTGGTAAACTATGATGCTAAAAAATGAATAATCCATAAAAAAAGGATGACATCTTTTTAAAAGATGTCATCCTTCTGTAATTAGGAAACTGGTTATGCCGTGGCATGACCCTACGGTATCACCTCTATCCATTTGCCGCTTACGCCGCCGCTAATGGTATGGTCGTACATGGCTTCGCAATACACGCCGGGCCAGTAATATTTGCCGGGGTACGCTGCGTTTAACTGCACATAGTAAGTAAGTGTTTCGCCCTGGTTAATATCAAAATAATAATATACCCTGTCGTCGCGGATATCCATATAATCACTTGGCGATGATTTAAATGCGCCTTCTGTATTATACAACCTGGTATTAAGTATTTCCCATCCGCTGGGGAATATTTGAGATAAGGCCATGTTTGCATAAGAGCCCCTAACTCCCGGATTATTAACTATTACTTTGGCCACAAAATCGGTACCCTGCTTTATTTTGGTAATATCAACCGGCTGCCCTTCTGTTGTAGTATAATTTACGGATACCTGTAAAATATTTGGGTTGTTTACAACAGGAATGGTTTGATTACTAAAAGGCTGCCCTTCATTTATTACGCGCACATACAATACGTTACTTCCTTTATTGCTTATTTGCACGCTGCCTTTTCCCCCTTGCCATGGAATAACTGTTTGAGATATTGCGCTGGCTGAATTAATATCAATATTCTGCGAGCCTGCTTTTCCACTCAACTCAATTTTCCTATTGTTTTTATTGCTGCCGCTAAACTCTGCGATGGCTATTAATGAATATGCAGTTGTTTGCGTGCTGTACCAATCTTCCTGCGATAGTTTGGCCGCAATGCCACGCACTAATTCTGCGGCTTCGTTCTGCCTATTCATAACGGTAAGTGTTTCAAGAACCATTGCCTGGTCGCGCAGGCCGCTGCCATATGTTACACCGGGATAAGCCCTTTGTGGAAAAGTGGTTGGCAAGCCATTGATAAGTTGCGATGCCACCCCTGGTTGCCCAACGAGCTGGTAGGCGGCGGCAAGCCTCCATTTTCCTTCAACCGTTAAAAACTTATTTTCTTTAAGGCGGTTCATGGCCCCCAGTTCAGGCGCTTTTGCCAATGCAAGAAGATAAAGCCGGTATGCTTGTTCCAGGTCTGTGCCATACCACGGTGCCGTAGTTACATTCCATGACAGCGCTTTGCTTCGCTCATACTGCTTCCAGTCCTGCAACATAGAAGAAGGAACATTGTAGCCATTTGCAGATGCCACAAGCAGAAAATGCCCTGCATAGTTACTGCCCCATTCATCACTCTCGTTCAAACCGGGCCAGTAACTAAAGCCGCCGTCTGTTTGCTGAAAGTTTTGCAGTTTTTGTATGCCTGCGCGCAGGTTAAAATCAATATTCTTTTTCTGGTCATCATTCAATTCCATTAATTGGTTCAACACCAGTTGCGGAAATATAGCTGATGTTGTTTGTTCAATGCAACCATGCGGGTAGGTAATAAGATAATTCAACCGCTTTTCAAGATTAATAGCAGGGATGCTTGATACTTCCAGTACAGCTTTGGATGAAGCGCCATCGCCTATAATACTAACGGTATTATTCCATGATTGTCCGGGTTGAAGCATCGCTTCAGTTACCTGTGTAATAGGCGGGTTGGGGTTACGAATATCTATTTCTATTTCTGAGGCATCCTGGTTATTTCCGCTTGTTGCAATTACTTTAACCTTGCCAATGCCCGTATTGGATTTTACTTTTGCGTAAAAATAAGCTTCCTGTTCGCCAGTTTCGTTAAAGTGAACGCTTTGCGTACCGCCGGCTTCAATGAACGGATTGCTTTGAAGCGTGAGCTTTACATCTTTTACATAACTCTCTGTTGCAAACACAGTAACCGGAATTTTTAATTCTTCAGAAGGGCCCAAAACCCTTGGCAGCGTTGCCAGGATCATTAAAGGCTTTTTAACCTTAACGTTTTTTTCTGCAAAGCCAAAAGTATTATCACCTGCTGCAATAACCATTGTGCGTACGCTGCCCATGTATGGCGATAAAGTAAATGAATGCGTTTGGCTGCCCCCTGTTAAAGTAAACGGCCCCATGAATTTTACAACCGGTTTAAAACGGTTAGCCTTCCTTGTTTTTGCTGCAAGGGATGCTTCCGCATCGCCGCCAATGGTTAAAATACGTTCCAGTTCTGAGCCCCATGCCCCAATGACCTGGTCATATACATCCCAGCTCTTAACGCCTAATGCCTCACGGGCATAGAATGCGTCATGCGGGTTAGGTGTTTTAAAATGAGTAAGGTCAAGCAGCCCGTCATCCACTATTGCAATTACATACGTCATATTTTTACCGGATGCCTCGGAAACCGTAATATTATTTTTTTGCTCCGGCTTTATTACATCCGCCATTTGTATCACAGGCTTAAGAATGGTGTTTTTATCCTGCACCATAATTGGAATAATGCCGTACATCCTTATCGGCAGGTCATTAAGGGTTTGGGCATGCGGCTGTATTAAGCTAACATTTACATATATGTTTGGCGACATTTCTTTATCGGCTGTGAAGGAAAATTTCGTTTGCCCTTGCGTGGTTTTTATCCAATATGTTTTTAAAACTTTACTGCCTGTTTCAATGCTAATTAGAGCTTTGCCTTCTTTTGCAGTTGGGATGGAAAGCTTAACCTCATCGCCAACATTATAATTGGCCTTATCCGAAGTAAATGAAAGCATTGCTGCTGCAGAGGGATCATTATTAGTACTTCTTGTTTGCCAGCTATAATCATCCACATAAAAAGTACTGCCTGTTTTGTGGCCGCTGCGGTTATCTTTTACAAGAATAAGATACCTGCCCCAGCTTTCTTCCGGCAGGTTAACGGTATAATACCCTTTGCCGTTGGTAAGCTCAACTTTTGTATTTCTTATTAGTTTATTATACTGGTCTTGTGTAAAATTGCTCAGTGCATTTTCACCGCTGTTATCCCACCACCAGCGCCATTGTATCTTGTATAGCTCAACATCAACGGTAGATGTTCCGTTTAACGGAATACCTTTAGTATCTACATCTACAATATCAAAACGATGCGATTGGCCCGATAACAAATACCCCCAGGTTTTATCTCCTGCCGGCACATGCACGCCAGCGTAAGATGTGTATGGATTAAAAGGCATAGCAATATTATCGATGCTGAAATTGCCGCCGGGCTCAAACACTTTTACGCTCAGGTTTGCAAGCAACTGGCCCGGTGCGCCTTCTGTAGTTTCAAAAGAAGGGCTAACAGGTGCTGTTCCATCAGAGCCAAGTGTGCCATCGAAAATAGTTTTGGATTGCGGGGTGAAAGATGACGTAGGGTCATCAAACACATAATCTTTAAACTTGTCGAAACTTGTTGCTTTACGGTATAGCTGCGCTTCGATCTTAGCTTTTAAATTTTGAGCAGTTGCACCAAAAAGCCAAGTAGCGCTTAATGTTCCGTTCGCGATAGCATCTTTGCCTAAAGCATCAAGCCTCCCAAAATCTAAATTTATTTTCAAACGGTTAGGTATTACCGTTTCTATTTTAAGCTTCTTTTCAAAAACAGCGCCCCCAATTTTTACTTTGCACAACCAGTTGCCGGTTGGCGCGTCAGCATCGGTAGCTGTTCTGAACACGTTAAAACCATTAGTTGCATTGGTTTGTACAAGCCGTTTATACAACTGTCCGCGTGGTGAAATAATGTCCATCTCAATAGGGTGGTCCTGTGGCAGCTTGTTATCTTTATCATCAATTATGCAACTTAAATATAAACTGTCGCCGGGCCGCCAAACGCCGCGTTCGCCAAATACAAAACCTTTAATTCCATTCTTTACTTCGTCACCGGAAACATCAAAACGGCCTAAGGCGAGCGAACTTCCATCATCTAATTTGAGATAACCTCTTTCTTCTCCCCGTTTCGCCACGAGCAGGTAAGGTTTTCGTTTAGGGTTTAGTGTGGCAATACCATCGCTGTTGGTTACGCCCTTCGCTATTATTTGTTGCTGGTAATCAAGCACCTCCAGCTCAACATTGCTCATTGCATCTGTGCTAATAATATCACTGGCAGCCACAAACAGGCTTTTATCGTTGCCGCGTTTTGCAATAAGGCCGATATTGCTCGCTAAAATATTGCGGCTGTCATAGCGGTCTTTATTATAATAAGATGAGTGGCACGGGTTATCCTTTTGATCCCAATTATAACCATAAGCATAATAGCTGTCGTAACTGGCCCAAAAAATATCATCGTCATCATCACTCGAATTTCGCCTACTATCCTCGTCCACATAGTCGTCATCACTTCTGTCATTTATTACGGAATCGCAGGTGTATAACGAATACGAAGGGCGAAAGCCAATGGTCACGCGGTATATGGCGCCGTGCTCTGCCTTGATATATTTATCAAGATCGAGTGAGAAGCGATTTTTTTTGTGAAGATTTAAACTTTTATCATCATCCAGTTTAACAGTTGCCTCAACTATCGGCCTGCCAACTCTTCTAAGGTCATTATCACCATTTATATCGTTCTGCTGGAAGAACTGCGAAATATTATTTTCATAGATCTTTATTATAGAAACATCTACAGCGCTTAGGTTAACCGCATCAAAAGGTAAAACCAGCTTACCTCCGCTGTTTGGTAAAATACTGCCGCGCCCATGAATTTTGACTGAAGGCAGCCTGTTTTCAAAGAAGATGTTGGAGGCAGATGCTTTAAGCAGCTTATCACCCCATTGGTTTTCTATGCCTTCATGTATGCTTACAGTATAGTTGCCGTCGAGGCTGCCGGATGAATACACTTTTACTTCGCTGCCAAGTATAGTATAGCTTACATTTTCCTGGTCGCTTAAGGTAATAAGCCCGTCAAGTGTTTGGCCAATAGCAAGCGGATCACTGAACTGTACCAGGGCATATTGTTCCTGGTCCTGCACGGCACGTACATTTAATACTGCAAAATCACCAATCGCAGGCACATCTACATCTTTGCTGCCTTTTAGGTCAATACCCAAGGCAGTGCCATCCCATATTAACTGCAGCATGCCTGCAGCATTTGAGCGTTGTATATTATTAATGGTGAAATTGTGTATCCGGTTAGCTTCATTATGTTGCCACACTATGGAAAGCGCGCCATTGTTCATTGACGCGGTAAGCAGCTTTTCCACTTTTGCCGATTCTTCCACATCTGCGGTAGTAACCTGGCCGTTTAGTGTCATTGTTTGCTTGTTAACGCTTCTAAGGCCAAAATCTTCAACCGCGAAAGAAGGTTTTATTACCTGCACATTAAACTTAAATATTTTATAGTCAGATGGTACATACATCACCTTACCAAGTTGGAATGATGCCTCATAAACCTGGTCTGGTTGCAAGTCATTATTGGGCTTAAACTCTATTGTACGGGCATCTATCCAGTATGCTTTGCCCTCAATAGCAGGCGAAAAATCAAAAAGGGCCTCTTTTATGGTTTCATTCAGCGTGTGCGTGGTAGTTGCATCCGCTGCTAACTGTATCCTGATAGTATTTTTTTTGGAAATAACACCGGATGTGTAAGCTTCAATATACCTGCTGAAGGAGGGGTCAATATCAACCAGCTTTGGTTTTCTTTTGCAGGAAAATAAGAGTAAGGGCAATAAAACAAGCATCAGCCACCTTAGTGGCATGCGTTGGTGGAGGTCCATATAAAAAGGGGTTTGTTTGAAGTGTTGTTGTGCGATTTAAGGCGATAGAAAATTAGTGAAAGTATTTTGATATTAAAAAGAAAATAATTGTTAATTCATAAAATTATTTTTTTGGAGGAAATTAGAGAGGCTGCGAAGAAAGGCATCGCCTTATTGCAACCAAATGGCTAAACATAACCAAAGGCACAATGCAGCAGGGTAACCAAATAAATGGGAAATATAGAACGGCTATATTAGGCTGGCTAAGCCCAAACTGTTGAAAAGGGAAAGGCGCCGATAGTATTGCAAGCACAACAATATTTAAAAGCAAAGCCAAACAAATAAAATTCCAAAGCAATATTATTCTTTTGCTCAATTGTTTTTTTACGAACCCAAAGTAAAAAATAAATGGGGCAGTGATGCCCGATAAAATATCAAAATTTCTTCCTTCAAAAGTCATAATTTTTGGAACAGCCTTTTGAATAAATAGCCAAAACAGAACGAGCTCTACAGGAACTCTTGCAATGTGTAAAAGGGTTAAAACCTTTATATTAAATCCGGCAATATATTTTCTTCCTTTTGGGGTCAGAAATAAAACAATAATGAGAACTACAGGCGGCAGTACCAATAATAAAAATCTTGGTGGTACCGTGTTTGTTACTTTATAGAAACCTGTAAGGCTGATACACGATTGCATTGTGAGCCAGCCAAATAAAATAAACAGGGTTGCCTTTGAATTGTTTGATGACCTGTAAAAGATAACCACTGTTATAATTGTTGTTAGCATAAAAACGGCGCTAATGTATATTGGTAAATTTTCCATTGCTTATAAGTATTAATAAAATAATGATACAAAGGAAAATACAATAGAGCACGCAGCGCTTGCCAAATGGCAAGAAATGAAAATGAGGGTTATTTTTTTGAAAATTCTTTTCTAATACGGCTGAGAGAAGTGTCTGTAATACCGAGGTATGAGGCAATATATTTTAACGGGGCATGTTGAAATATTTCAGGATTGGATTTTAATAATGAAGAATACCGTTCTTCTGCTGTTTCTGTTATGGTAGATAACATCCTTGTTTTTAATGCAGCAAAACCTTTAACTAAAACAGAACGCCCAAACTCCCTGAAATCGGGGATGGAGTGAAAAAGATTGTTTAGCTGTTCATAAGTTATATACCAGCCGGTACAATCTGTTAATGCCTGTATGTTTTCTTTTGAAACTGTGCGGTTAAAATAGGAAGATACTTCAAAAGCAATATGGTTGTTATAGTAAAAACCGGTAGTAACATCATTCCCTTCAATGTCGTAAGCAAATGCCCTCATAAAGCCATCTTCCAAAAAGAGATATTCATTACAAATTTTTCCTTCCTTTAATTGAAATTGATTTTTTGCGATATTCTTTTTGGTAAAATGGCCTGCTATCTCTTCGGCTTTTATGGGTGAAATAAGATTTGTACTTATAAAATATTGAATAAGTTTTTCATTCTCCATCCCCGTAAAAATATTTATTTGTTTACTATAATGGCCAAATTATATTGATAGCCACGACATATAAATTTACGGGTTTGGCAATAAAGTTTTAAGTTTCTTTAATGGAAGATTATTATATTTTATGTAAATATATGCGAGGCTTAAGACCATAAACCTCCCCTGCAAGGAACGAAATCATTCTTTGAAAAGTGATATCACAAGCAGTGAGCAGCAGAAATGTTAGGCGCTAACAACGCCACCGGCCATTTCTTCATGTAAAGCCTTGTCTTTTACTGCAACATGCCTTGGCTTGGCTGTAGCCCCAATGTACACAACACAGCAGGCAAGTGCCAGCCCCTGTATCATGTTCATTAAAGAAAGGTCTCTTAATTGCTTGTCGCTAAGCGAAAGGTAACCTTGCAAGTGAATAGCTAATGCAAAAGTTGCCAATAAAAAGGCCAGTATGTAAGATACCAGTTTCACCTGCCTGTTTAAGAGAATTGAAAGTGAAGTCAATATCAGCACGGCGCCTACAGCATAAACCCATATATGGCTGCTGGGCATGTAAGGCGGTACGAATGTGACTAAATTTTCAGGATCAATAAAATGATAAAGGCCAAAAACGGCGATGACAAGGGCAAACAATACTACTGCAACCCGGGAGACTGGAAGGTTATTCATAACACCAGGTTTTAGAAGCATAAGTTACTAAGTTTTTTTAATATAATAAATAAATGTGCATAAGTATATACTATATCTTTAAACTGTAAATCAATAATAATGAAGATTGCTTTCCATGGTGCTGCCCGAACAGTTACAGGTTCTAAACATTTGGTAACACTTGATAATGGTACTAAATTTTTATTTGACTGCGGCCTTTTCCAGGGATTGGGTAAGGATACGGATACACTTAATGCCCAGTTTGGTTTTAATGCTAAAGAAATTAAATACCTGTTGCTTTCCCATGCCCATATTGATCATTGCGGGCTGGTACCCAAATTGGTAAAGGAAGGGTTTACCGGAAAAATATTTTGTACCCCTGCCACCAAAGACCTTGCAGAGGTTTTATTGCTGGATTCCGCGGAAATTCAACGGGATGATATTCGTTTCATCAATAAAAAAAGAGCTAAGCAGGGGCAGCCTCCATTAGAACCTTTATATACTATTGAAGATGCTAAAGCGGCTTTTCCTTTATTAACCCCAGTATCATACGGGCAATGGTTTGAAATAGAAAAAGGGCTGCAGGTACTATACACCGATGCCGGGCACATAATTGGCAGCGCTGCCGTGCACGTGCGCATAACAGAAAATGGTAAAACCACTCAAATAAGCTTTAGCGGGGACGTTGGGCGGTATGGCGATATTATCCTCCGGTCTCCTGATGTATTTCCTCAGGCAGATTACGTAGTAATCGAAAGTACTTATGGCAGCAGCCTGCATGAAGATATACTAAATACTCCCGGCCAATTGCTGCAATGGGTTAACAAAACATGTGTTGAAAAGAAGGGCAAACTTATTATTCCTGCTTTTAGCGTGGGAAGAACGCAGGAACTGTTATATTTTCTTAACCAGCTAAGTATTGAAAACTCCCTGCCCAAAGTGCCTGTATTTGTAGATAGCCCCTTAAGTAAAGAAGCTACTGATGTAGTGAAAAACCACCCGGAGAATTTTAATAAAACAATTAAAAAATTACTTGAAACAGATAAAGACCCATTTGATTTTGATGGCCTGACATTTATTAAAACAGTTGAAGAAAGCAAGGCCCTGAATGACCTTCACCAGCCTTGTGTTATTATATCTGCAAGCGGCATGGCAGATGCCGGAAGAGTTAAGCACCATATACTCAACAATATAAGCGATCATAATAATACCATACTTATTGTTGGTTACTGCGAGCCCCATTCGTTAGGTGGCCAATTAATGAACGGTGCAAAACAAGTACGCATATTTGGAGAATACTATAAGGTGCAGGCAGAAGTAGGTGTAATGCGCAGCATGAGTGCACATGGGGATTATAACGACCTTTCCCAATTCCTTGCATGCCAGGATGCCGCACTTGTAAAAACATTGTTTATAGTGCATGGTGAATATGATGTGCAACAGGAATTTCAGCGCAGATTATTGAAGAAAGGGTTTAAAGATGTGCAGGTGCCTGAATTGCATGAAGTTTTTGGGTTAGAAATATAAAAAATTGGGGGTAATGGAAATTACCCCCTCAACCAAACTTGTCCGCTTGAGGACAATATCAAACGAGTTAATATTTTTTAAAAAACCTTGAACAGCTTTAAAAAGAATTTGCCCGAAATACCAGCTAAAGCTTATATCATTTTCTTTCACTAACCCAACTCCTTATAGGGGAGAATAAACTGGATCAATCAAAGCAAACAATCGTAGGTTTAGCCCGCATTTCAGGCAAAAACGATAAAATTCAATAGAGCACAGAGGCAAAAGTAATTGTTTTATAAATAAGTGTCAGCAGCACATTTATACATTCATCACATTTTTATTTTCTTTATGCAACCGCTTCCTGTCTTCATATAACGTAAAAAGAAAAAAGGCTGCCCTTTATGGGAGCAACCTTTTTAAAACCTATACCTTTTCCTGTAGCCGGTACGGGAGTCGAACCCGTCTTTCCTCCGTGAAAGGGAGATGTCCTAGCCGATAGACGAACCGGCCGTTCGTTTATTGGGAGCGCAAAAATAGCCTCCATTTGCCTTATCGCAAAATTTTTTTGCTTTTACAGGTTCTAATGGATGCCGTTTTTGCCTGAAATATCAATGCTGGTGAGGGTTACAGAACCACAAAGTGAGTGCGGTGCAACCAATGCTGCCATGAAATGCCGTAGCCGTTATTATAAAATTAATAGCAGTTTTGTGGCGTAATCGTCGTAAATTTGCGGTGCTTTTTAAAAAATATAAATCATAATTATGAGCACAGTAAAAGTAGCCATTAATGGCTTTGGCCGAATTGGCCGTTTGGTTTTCAGGCAAATACACAATATGGAAGGCATTGATGTAGTGGCTATAAATGATCTTACCAGCCCTAAAGTTTTAGCACATTTATTAAAGTACGATAGTGCTCAGGGCCGCTTTCATGGCGAGGTAACCAGCACGGAAAATTCTATTATAGTTGACGGCAGCGAAGTAAAAATATATGCACAAAAAGACCCCGCTCAAATTCCATGGGGCGATCATGATGTTGATGTGGTAATTGAAAGCACCGGCTTTTTCACAGACAAAGCAAAGGCTGAATTGCATCTTAAAGCGGGCGCAAAAAGGGTCGTGATCTCGGCACCTGCTACAGGCGATCTTAAAACAATTGTATTTAATGTAAACCATGCCATACTCGATGGCAGCGAAACTGTTATTTCCTGCGCATCGTGCACCACTAACTGTTTGGCACCAATGGCAAAAACGCTGAATGACAATTTTAGCATTGAAATGGGTATAATGACCACCATTCACGCATATACTAACGACCAGAATACGCTTGATGCACCACATGCTAAAGGCGACCTTCGCCGTGCCAGGGCCGCCGCTGCTAACATTGTACCTAACAGCACAGGTGCTGCAAAAGCAATTGGCCTTGTATTACCTGAGTTAAAAGGCAAGCTGGATGGCAGCGCACAGCGTGTGCCTGTTATTACAGGTTCTGTTACTGAGTTAACCGCTACCGTTACCAAAAAAGTAACCGCAGACGAAATAAATGCCGCTATGAAAGCTGCCAGCAACGAAAGTTTTGGTTATACCGAAGATGAAATTGTAAGCAGTGATGTTATAGGTACGCATTTTGGTTCACTGTTTGATGCTACCCAAACTAAGGTACTTACCGTTGGCGACAAACAATTAGTAAAGGTAGTTAGCTGGTACGATAATGAGATGAGCTATGTAAGCCAGTTGGTACGCACAGTACACCACTTGGCAGGCTTGATAAGCAAGTAATTTATTGGGTGACGGGCAGCAGAATAATAATTTAGCTGCTGTTGTGTCACACACTTGTACTGCATAATAAAGCTGAACTATTTTAACTGCAAAGCACACAAAGCATGAGGCAAGGGACACAAAGATTTTTTTCTTGGTGTACTTTGTAAAGTTTTAGTGTTATTTGTGGTTTTTTATTTAGATAAATTAACCTAAAAATATTACCCCCGATGAGTAAATTCTCCGACCACAACTTCGCTGGGCAAAAAGCACTGATACGCGTTGATTTTAACGTACCGCTGGATAAGCAAACATTTGCTATCACCGATGATAACCGTATGCGTGCAACAATACCAACTATTCAAAAAATTTTAAAGGACGGCGGCAGCGTTATATTAATGAGTCATCTTGGCCGCCCCAAAGACGGCCCCGAAGAAAAATCATCATTAAAACACCTGGTAAAGCATTTGAGTGAATTACTTGGGGGCATTAATGTGCAGTTTGCAAATGATTGTATTGGTGAAGAGGCTGTAGAAAAGGCCGCTGCTCTCAAACCGGGCGAAGTATTGTTATTGGAGAACCTCCGGTTTTATAAGCAGGAAGAGAAAGGGGATGAGGCATTCGCTGAAAAATTGAGCCAGCTTGGCGATGTCTATGTGAATGATGCTTTTGGAACAGCACACCGTGCGCATGCTTCTACGGCAGTAATTGCAAAATTCTTCCCCGGCGATAAAAAGATGTTTGGCCTGGTGATGGAAGGGGAAGTTAGCAGCGCTGAAAAAGTGTTACATGCAAATGAAAAGCCTTTTACTGCTATTATCGGTGGTGCAAAAGTGAGCGATAAGATATTAATTTTAGAAAACCTGTTAGAAAGAGCAACTGATATAATAATCGGCGGCGGTATGGCCTATACCTTTTACAAGGCGGAAGGCGGCCAGATCGGCAATTCTTTGTGTGAAAATGACCGCCTGGATAAGGCTAAAGAAATTTTAGAAAAGGCGATGGCAAAAGGAGTATGTATTCATTTGCCAAACGATTCTATTATTGCCGATAAGTTTGCCGCAGATGCAAATATTTCCACTTCTTTAAGTAATAATATTCCTGATGGATGGATGGGGCTTGATATTGGTGAAATGGCTTGTGAAACTTTTAGCCACGTTATAAAAAATTCTAAAACCATATTGTGGAACGGGCCAATGGGCGTGTTTGAAATGGAAAAATTTCAGCACGGAACAAAAACCATTGCAACCGCTGTGGCCAAAGCTACCGAAAATGGCGCTTTTAGTTTAGTAGGCGGCGGTGACAGTGTTGCTGCAGTTAATCAATTTGGCTTTGCAGATAAGGTAAGCTATGTAAGCACAGGCGGGGGAGCCATGCTGGAATATTTTGAAGGAAAAGTGTTGCCGGGCATAGCAGCTATAAACGAATAATCAGAACGGAGATTTTGAGGGATTAATTGGATTGTGAGGATTTGTATTTGGACAATTGCAAACATTCTTCATAATCTTTACATCTAAAAAATCCACCCAACCTGCCTGACGATAGGCAGGATCATAGTTCAGACAATATCTCATAAAAGCGGAACACGTCTTCAAATGAACAATATAGCGGGGCAGGCGCAACACGTATTACGCCTGGTTCACGATAATCAACTATAATTCCACTGTCCATCATTTTTTGGTGAACCTCTTTGCCTTTTTCACTAAAATATAAACACAATTGAGCACCCCGCCGCTCTGGTTCTTTGGGAGTAATTATTTCAAATTGCAGAGTAGTTAATTGTTGTAATAGAAATTCAAGGTAACCGGTTAATAAAACACTTTTAGCTCTTAAGTTGTCCATACCTGCACTGTCAAATAATTCGAGGGAAGCTTTTAATGCCACGGTATTAAACACCTGTGATGTGCTTATGTTCCAGCCACTGGCGTCAGGCTTTGCAATAAAGCCCTTTTCCATTTTAAACCTTGTTTTTTCATCATTCCCCCACCAGCCGGCAAGCCTTGGTGTATCATTATTAAACGCATACCTTTCGTGTATAAACACCCCGCCAATTGCACCGGGCCCTGCATTCAGGTATTTGTAGCTGCACCAAACAGCAAAGTCAACATTCCAGTCGTGCAGTTGCAACGGTACATTACCTGTAACGTGTGCGAGGTCCCAACCTGCAACAGCCCCTGCTTTGTGTACGGCTTCTGTTATACTTTTTATATCAAATAGCTGTCCGGTATAGTAGTTAATGCCCCCAAACACAACCAATGCAAGTGTATCCCTCTGTTCATTTATAGCGGCAAGAATATCTTCTTCTCTTATTATCTTTTCTCCTGTTCGTGGCGCAATTTCAATAATGGCATCTTCGGGCAACAGGCCATAATGTTTTACCTGCGTTTCTATGGCATATTGGTCAGAGGGAAAAGCGCCTGCTTCCATCATTATTTTATAACGCTTTGTATTGGGTTTATAAAAACTAAGCATCATCAAATGCAGATTTACGGTTAGTGTATTCATTACGGTTACTTCACCGGGCTTGGCGCCTGTTAATTTTGCAAGCGATGGCGTAACATATTCGTG
The DNA here is from genome assembly GCA_013286305.1 of Bacteroidota bacterium. Lineage (GTDB taxonomy): Bacteria > Bacteroidota > Bacteroidia > Chitinophagales > Chitinophagaceae > JABDFW01. The sequence continues at coordinate 20,398 of JABDFW010000016.1, read as the reverse complement.
ATAATGCAGCCACGGGTTGGTGCCCTTAAAATAGCCTTCAATGGCAATGTCTCGCCACGTTCCTAATTCTGTTTTAATCGCAGCCTCTACATTTTTTGGCTGCAACCCCAGGGAATTCCCGCAAAAATAAATAGTGTTGTTGCCGTTATGCTGTGGAAAATAAAATTCATTTTTATAGACGGCAATCGTATCTTTTTCATCCATTGATTCAGCAAAAGATTCAGTTGCTTCGAAATGCTGGTTCATTTGGCAAATTTGATGCAAGATAGCCAGAGGCGATTTAAATTTGTTGCTGTCATTTATTCTTTCTAAAATTGAATATTAAAAGAAAGCAAAACCAAAGCGACTTATTGCATTTAGACAAACTTTAAACCCAACTTACATGAAATTTATCAGATCGGTTATTTTATCAGTTTTTTTACCCTCATTAGTGATTGCCCAGGCCCAATTCAGCTATAAACCTGGTTTTATAGTAAATAATACGGGAGATACAGTAAAAGGCTTTGTAAAAGAGGATGAAGAAAAAAATTTTATGAGGGGCGTTTCGTTTGCCAGTGCGGTTTCAGGCGATCAGCAAAAATTTATGACAACGACTGATATTAAAGGATTTGGGTTTACTGATGGCGCCGTCTATGAAAAGACTCATTATGCCGATGCCGGTGGCGGTTCTTTTGATGTTTTTGCTTATTATGTTGTGGCGGGTTACTACAGGCTCTTTTCATTTCTTGTAAACGACCGGCAATATTTTGCCATAAAGAATCAGAAGGACAGTACTTTCCTTTTATATGATGATGAAACTACTGTTACCGGGGTTGTTGAAACACAGGGTAATTATAAAAACCAGCTTTTATTTTTTGCGCGCGATTGCGAGAGTTTGAAGGCTGAATTAAATAACCTGGCCTTCGCAAAATCCGATATAATTTCCTTTGTAAATTCTTTGAACAGGTGTGTATCTCCCTCTGCCATGACACAGGTTTTGTATAAAAAACCACCCGGATATTTTAGATATTATGCCTACGTTGCCGGCATAACGCTTGGCAGTAATAAGTACGATGTAACCGGAAGGGTTATGGTTAGGTATGTAATTCCTGGTATTGACACGAAAAGCTCCTTAAATTTTGGAATAAATTACATGAAACATTCAGAAACCTTTACTGAGCTAAATGCCGGTAATGAACAGGTGCCGGGCTTAACCGTTACTGATATTGTAAGCGTGCCTCTAAACATTCAATATAATTTTTTGAAGGGTGTGGTTCAACCTTACGTAAGCGGCGGTGTAAGCCTTGACCTTGAAACCATTGAAGGAGGGGTGGATTATGTTACAGGCCCTTATCCAAGTTCTACTAAATTTGGCATCGGTATTACAGGTTCCCTTGGGGTTGAATGTCCAATAACAAAAAATTTCATGGTAAAGGCCGACTGGACATACGAATTGATTGCCCATTACCCTGTTTTAGGAATTTCTTATTTTTTTAAATAGTTGCTCAAGGTGGGTGGGCAGAACAGCGGGGATGATTTTAGAGAATTAACCCGGCTTCCCTGGCTTAAAGCTGCCAGTTGGCGAAGTGTACCATGGATGAATATCATATTTTATTCTTCCGGCGGCAATCGCGGGATCGGTTTTTAATAATGCTTCCAGCTCGTTCTGTGTATCACAGTCAAAAATAAAAATACCCAGCCAGTCGCCATCATCTCCAAAAGGGCCGGCCACTTTAAGCTTGCCTGCTTTATACAAACGGCTAATGTTAGCCATATGGCCTTCCTGTATTTTAGCAGCAGTGGCAGAATCCTGGTTTCTGTTGGGCCCTTTGACCAGCATTACAAAATAATATTTTCTAATAGTATCTTCAGGCTTTTTATCTTCATTACTCTTGCCCTGGGCGCAGGCAAGCATAACAAAAGCAAAAAAGAATATAAGGGCAGTTGGCTTTTTCATTGCTGATGTTTAATTGAAAATAAAATTAGAAAAAAATTGGCAGGTGGGCTTATCCGGGTAAATTTGCATGCTAACAATTGTAAGTTGTTATACTAATAGCTCAATAAATTCAGAAATTGTCAATTTAAAGATGCAACCATATGGCCGTAAAGACAGACTTATTTCAATCCCCCGATTATTTTCTTTTGGACGAATTGCTTTCTGACGAGCATAAGCTTGTTCGTGAAACAGTGCGCAATTATGTGAAAAAAGAAATATCGCCCATTATTGAAGATTATGCACAAAGGGCAGAGTTTCCTCAACAGATCGTAAAACAAATGGGGGATTTAGGATGTTTTGGCCCGACTATTCCACACGAATATGGCGGCGGTGGCCTTGATTATATAAGCTATGGCTTGATGATGCAGGAACTGGAACGCGGCGACAGCGGGGTACGCAGTACGGCAAGCGTGCAGGGCAGCCTGGTAATGTACCCAATATACGCTTATGGAAATGAAGACCAGAGAACTAAATATTTACCAAGGCTGGCGAGCGGCGAATGGTTAGGCTGTTTTGGGTTAACTGAGCCAAACCATGGAAGTGACCCCTCGAGTATGTTAAGTAATATTAAAGATGCAGGCGACCATGTAATCCTCAATGGCGCTAAAATGTGGATAAGCAATGCGCCTTACGCCCAGGTGGCTGTCGTGTGGGCTAAAGATGAAGATGGGGTGATTAAAGGAATGATATTGGAACGTGGTATGGAAGGGTTTACCACGCCCACTACACATGGGAAATGGAGTTTACGTGCCAGCGCTACAGGTGAACTTGTTTTTCATGATGTTAAGGTGCCAAAGGAAAATATATTTCCCAATGTAAAAGGGTTAAAAGGGCCGCTGGGTTGCTTAACAAAAGCCCGGTACGGTATAGCCTGGGGTGCTTTAGGCGCAGCAATGGATTGCTACTACACAGCATTGCGTTACAGCAAAGAGCGCGTACAATTTGACAGGCCGATTGGCGGTTTTCAACTCCAACAAAAGAAGCTTGCAGAAATGATAACCGAAATAACTAAAGCGCAGTTGCTGGTGTGGCGTTTGGGTGTATTAATGAATGAGGGTAGGGCAACGCCGCAACAGGTAAGCATGGGCAAACGAAACAGTTGCGAAATTGCTGCTAATATAGCCCGTGATGCCCGCCAAATGCTTGGGGGTATGGGAATAACCGGTGAATACAGCATTATGCGCCACATGATGAACCTGGAAAGTGTAATGACGTATGAGGGCACCCACGACATTCATTTGTTAATCACGGGTATGGATGTAACGGGATTCAATGCATTTAAATAAAGACCCCATCAAACCCCCATCCCCTGAAGGGGGTAATAAACCAAATGAATAATAGAAATACGAAGGTTTTACGATGAACGAAAATCTAAACGCTGCTAAAAATCCCCCTTTAGGGGCGGAGGGGCTCCGTATCTTTCTAATCGGTATGATGGGCAGTGGTAAAAGCTATTGGACGAAGAAACTTTCAAAAAAACTTAAGTGCGGCGGTTACGACCTGGATCATTTAGTAGAAACCTTTGAAGAGAAAACAATTTCTGAGATTTTTACCGAGGATGGCGAAGAATATTTTCGCAAGGCCGAGGCGAAAATTTTGCGTTGGTTTGGAGAAAAGAAAACCTTTGTATTATCAACGGGCGGGGGCACCCCCTGCTTTTATGATAATATGGCATGGATGAATAAATATGGGGTAACAGTTTGGCTTGATGAACCGATAAATACACTTGCAGAACGGCTTAAACCTGAAAAAGATCATCGCCCTTTAATAAAAAACCTGGATGATGACCAATTGCTCGATTTTTTAAAGACCAAAAGAAACGAACGCTCTGCTTTTTATGGACAGGCGCGGTATCACCTGGAAGGAAATATCACCGATAACAGCTTTGCAAAAATTTTACAATAACATGCATAAAAAGTATATTATAGCCGCCGCTTACCTTGGTGCTTTAACAGTTGCAATAGGCGCCTTTGGTGCGCATGCTATAAAAGATAAAATAAGCGGTGATGCCTATTCAATTTTTGAAACAGCTGTTAAATACCAATTTTATCACGTGTTTGCATTGCTTGGCGCTGGCATCCTCTACAATTCCTTTCCGAACAAGCTTATTAATGCAAGCGGCAAATTATTTATTGCTGGTATTATTTTGTTTTGCGGCTCCCTTTACTTGCTTACTTATTTTAAAAATGCCGGTAACATAAGTTTTGATTGGATAGGGGCTATTACACCTTTTGGTGGTTTATGTTTTATTGCAGGCTGGGTTTGCCTCGCAATTGGTATAAGTAAAAGCTAATCTTGTATATTTGATGTGCCTCAAAAAGCAGCAAACCTATGCGTAAGCTTCTCTCAATATTCTTTTTGGTACAATTAATATCTATTTCATCTTTTGCACAGTTAAAAGTTATTAATAAAACCCTTACCGATTTACATGTTACAGGCAATAGTGTGTCAGGGATGGTAAGGCAACCCGATGGCAAAATTTTAGTATTAGGAAGCGTGTCTGAGGGGCAACAATATAAAACTGCCCTTATCCGGTTCGATTCAACCGGAACGCTGGATAACACCTTTGGACAAAAAGGAGTTGATACATTTACAACCATCAATTATTTTCCCGCTTACCAGGTCGCTTACTTTACTGCTATTGCATTGCAGGGCGACAAAGTTATTATTGCCGGGGGTGCAATTGATAATTCAGGAAGCTTTACCCAGGGGGACGCAATACTTATGCGGTTTACAACCACCGGGGCTGTGGACTCTTCATTTGGTAACGCAGGAATTGCAATTACAAATGCGCCATCAAATACAGGCATTTCAATTGATGAAGCAAAAAGCATCACCATTGATGAAGCAAATAGAATAATAATGGTTGGTAAAACATACGACTACCAGAAATACAGGTTTCTTATCGCCCGTTATAATCCGAATGGATCACCCGACAACAGGTTTAGCTATAAAGGCATTAAGGTTGCAGATGTAGGTACAGAAGATGACGAAGCGGTTGACGTAGCTGTGTATTCCAACAAAAGAATAGTTGTTTTGGGCAAAACATACATCAATAATGAAAACTTTGAAGTGGCATTAACAGCGTTGAAAAACAACGGCTCGTTTGATTCATCTTTTGGTAATAATGGAATTGTGGTATCAAACATCAATGCACAGGCAGATGTTGCGAATAAGCTGATAATTCAACATGATAATAAGATTGTCTGCGCCGGTAACAGTGGCAACAGCGTTCTTGTGTTGCGTTATAAATACAACGGAAATGCAGACACTTCCTTTGGAGTTTATGGCAAAATGATCATCAATATTTCATCTTCAAACTGCCAGGCAAACTCAATAGTGTTGCAGCCGGATGGTAATATGGTTATTGGTGGTTATGCTGCACTGGATTCAGTGAATCATTTTTTTGTTATGCGGTTGTTAACCAACGGAATTCCTGATAATTCCTTTGGAAATAATGGGGTCTTTTATAACTCTGTTTATAATGCGAACGATGCAGGCTATGCAATGTCAATTCTGCCGGGTGGAAAAATATTGCAGGCTGGGCAGGTTGGTTTAAATGCAAGTACTTTGTTCGGGTTGGTGCAGTATACAGCCGATGGCTTGTTGGATAATGGCTTTAATGCGAAAGGCTACAAAACGCTCGGCATTGGTTCAAGCCGGGATGTCGCATTTAAGATGCTAAGATTGCCCTGGGATAACTCTTTGCTGCTTTGCGGTACAGCAAACGAATTTTGGTCACTGGTAAAATATGGCGCAAATAAAAGCCTTCACACAGACAAAACATTTGGTGTTAACGGAGTAGCAACAGTACCTTTTATGTATTATGGAGACCAATTTGCTGAGCCAAATGTTGCCATTGACAGCATTCTTGAGAAGATATATATGTGTGGCCTTGTTGGCAATAGCATGTACATTTTTAAATTTAACCGTAACGGCACACCCGATTCAACTTATGGTAAAAACGGCCTTGTAATTTATCCCGGCGCATCCGTTTATTATGGAGGGCTTGCAGTAACTCCGAATCATAAGATTGTATTTGCCGCATTAAGGCAGCTAAGCACGTCGGGTTATAACTTTGCGGCCATGCTAAACCCGGATGGCTCACCGGATGAATCGTTCGGCAAAAACGGCGAGGTTAGAAATTTACCGTTAACGGTAAGCGGCATTAGTTTAAGCAGTTATAACAATACCCTCAGGTTTGCCGGGCTGGCGCCATTGAAAAATTTTGATGCAGGCATAGGCGTATTGAGTTTAAAATTCAATGGAAACCGCGATACCGCTTTTGGCAGGAATGGCTTTGCTATTTTGCGGATACCCAATGGCTCAGCCGAGGTTTACTTTAAATATTCGGTCACGGAAGACAACTATGGCCGAACAATTGTAGGTGGCTCAATAGAGTCGTATAACACCAACAGTTTTTATTTTTCTGTTAGCAGGTTTACCAAAAAAGGTACTCCCGATTCCAGTTTTGGTGTAAACGGGCTGGCAACTATCAATCCCGGCAATGATATTCAAAGTAACCCTGCAAACGAAGGTATTTCGGTGGGTTGTACAGATAGCAAACATTGCTATATAGCAACCGCGGGAACAGAAATGGACAGTTATTTTAAAACCGCTAAAAGTGTAATTGTAGTATATAAAAATGATGGAGGCCCGGATACACTCACGGCTTCCTCCACATATTGGGACAAGAATTTATTTGGGGGGCCGTATGAGTCCGCTTATTCGGTACTGGTTGATAATGTTACACCCTCCGGTTACACCTTATATGTTGCGGGTACCGGGGGCAAGGGAGATGCGCTTGATTTTAGCCTTGTGGAGTTTCAGAAACAAATTACAGTTAAATCTGAGCCACTATTCTTTGATACCAAGGCATTTACAAGGGCAAATCTTTACCCAAATCCTTCACATGGCCAGGTTACTTTAAGTTATTTATTAGAAAAAGGTGATGTAAATATTGATTTGATTGATTTGAACGGAAAAGTTTTACAAGAATACCGGTTTGTAAATAATACGGGCCAATTTACTACTACTATTCAATTACCAGGTGAAATAGCAAAAGGAGTTTATTTTTTAAAGATCATCAATGGCAAAAATGTTTTTGTTGAAAAACTACTTAAAGAATAACATAAAACATTAAACAAAATATATTTAATGCTTTTTTAATATCCTGTTAAAAAAGCATTAGTCACCACCTCCTTTATTATTCACGTTGTTGAATAAAATATCATCATTATCCATTAATTCTCTTTCTATTTCCTCCATTTGCACTATATCCCAGGCCTCGCTTTCTGTAGGTGTAATATTCATTAAATCCAGCAGTTCTAATTGCTCTAATTTTTCTTCCACAGAATTTTGTATTTCGCAGATTACAAAAGAAGCATTACTTTCATAAAACTGTTGTTGCAACTTTACCAGGCTTTCTGCTGCCATATCATCAACAGCGCTAACATGTTTTAAATTCAAAACAACATTTTTAATGTCGTTTTGCTGGTAACCGGATATAACGGAAGAAAGTTCTTCTGTTAAATTGTCAGACAGACAATCCGTATCCGGTGTAATAACCGTAAATTTTTCTCTGGTATCAATTTTGACCTGCATAGATAGTAGATTATTAAATGATTAACACCCTGTGCATAAGTGAATGATAATAAACATCAAAAATATTTGTTATAATTGTATAAATACTAAGAAATGGATAATAACTTTTCAGCCCAGGTAAAAGAGATCATTTCGTTTAGCAGGGAAGAGGCGCTGCGGCTGGGGAATGATTTTATTGGGACAGAACACTTACTCTTAGGCCTAATACGTGAAGGAGAGAACACAGCTATAAAAATTTTGAAGCAATTGAATGTTGACCTCTATGAATTAAGAAAGGAAGTTGAACTGGCGGTAAAAGATAAAACAGGCAAGAATATTGCAAATATTAATAGTTTACCGTTAACAAGGCAGGCCGAAAAGGTAATTCGCGTTACTGTATTGGAGGCAAAGGCCCTGAAAAGCCCGCTGGTTGAAACAGAACACCTGATGCTCTCAATCCTTAAAAACAAGGAGAATATTGCCACACAAATTTTAAACCAGTTTGATGTGGATTACGACATTTTTAGAAACGAATTAGGTATGGTAAAAAGTAATGATGTTCGGAGCGAATACACCGAAGAAAACGACGACGATTTTGATGAAGAAAGAAAAGGCAGTTATTCTTCACAACAAAAAGGCAAGCAGCCGGGCACTGCCAAAAGCAAAACGCCTGTGCTTGATAACTTTGGGAGGGATATTACAAAATTAGCCGAAACAGGGGCGCTTGACCCCATTGTTGGCCGCGAGTCTGAGATTGAAAGAGTTTCCCAGATACTTTCGCGCCGCAAAAAGAATAACCCGATACTGATAGGTGAGCCGGGCGTTGGTAAAACTGCCATTGTGGAAGGCCTGGCCTTGCGTATAGTACAGCGCAAAGTAAGCCGTGTATTGTTTGATAAAAGAGTCATTTCCCTTGATCTCGCAGCTTTAGTTGCCGGTACAAAATACCGCGGCCAATTTGAAGAAAGGATGAAAGCCATCATGAATGAACTGGAGAAAAACAGGGATGTTATTCTTTTCATTGATGAGATTCATACCATAGTGGGAGCAGGGGGTGCAAGCGGCTCACTTGATGCAAGCAATATATTTAAACCTGCCTTAGCACGTGGCGAACTGCAATGCATTGGCGCTTCAACGCTTGATGAATACAGGATGTATATTGAAAAGGATGGCGCCCTTGACCGTCGTTTTCAAAAAGTAATGGTTGATCCTCCTACCGTAGATGAAACTATCCAGATATTGATCAATATCAAACCAAGGTATGAAGACTATCATAATGTGGTTTATAGCGACGAAGCAATAGAAGCATGTGTGAAATTGAGCGACCGGTACATGACTGACCGCCTGTTGCCGGATAAGGCAATTGATGTGCTGGATGAAGTGGGCGCAAGGGTGCATTTAAAAAATATAAATGTGCCTCAGAATATTCTCGACCTTGAAAAACAAATAGAGGAAATAAAGCAGGAAAAAAATAAAGTAGTTAAAAGCCAGCGTTTTGAAGAAGCTGCCGCTTTGCGCGATACCGAAAAACGTTTGGGTGAAGAGCTTGAAAAGGCCAAACATCTTTGGGAAGAAGAAAGCAGGCATAAGCGTTACCCGATAGATGAAGAAGCTATTGCAGAAGTTGTAAGTATGATGACCGGCATACCTGTAAAACGCATGGTGCAGGCTGAAACTGACAAGCTTCGCAGAATGGGTGACGATATGAAGCAAATGGTGGTTGGGCAAAGCGAGGCCATTTCTAAAGTGGTGAAGGCCATACAGCGTAACCGCGTTGGTTTAAAAGACCCAAGGAAACCAATAGGAACTTTTATTTTTCTTGGCCCTACGGGGGTTGGTAAAACGGAATTGGCCAGGGCGCTTGCAAGATATATGTTCGACTCAGAGAATGCTTTGATACGTATTGATATGAGTGAATACATGGAGAAATTTACGGTGAGCCGTTTAATTGGTGCGCCTCCCGGTTATGTAGGTTATGAAGAAGGTGGCCAGCTAACAGAAAAAGTACGCCGCAAACCTTACAGTGTGATACTGCTGGATGAAATTGAAAAAGCCCACCCGGATATTTATAATATCCTGTTACAGGTGTTGGATGATGGCCAGTTAACGGATGGTTTGGGCAGGAAAATAGATTTCAAGAATTCAATGATCATCATGACCTCAAACATTGGTGTACGCCAGTTGAAAGAGTTTGGTGATGGTGTTGGGTTTGCAACAGCTAACCGCCTTCAAAACCAGGAAGAAAATAATAAAGCCGTTATTGAAAAGGCATTGAAACGCACTTTCTCCCCCGAGTTCCTTAACCGCGTGGATGATGTGGTGGTGTTTAATTCTTTAACGAAAGACCATATTTTTGAGATCATAGACATTTTGATGAAAGGTGTTCATAAACGCCTGGTTAACCTCGGCTTTACTTTGCAGCTTACAAAAGAAGCAAAAGAGTTTATTGCCGATAAAGGATTTGATATACAATTTGGGGCAAGGCCTTTGCACCGCGCAATTCAAAAGTACCTGGAAGACCCTCTTGCAGAAGAAATTTTAAGTATGAATGTTAAGACCGGAGATATTTTGATCGCGGATTTTGATAAAGAGAACGGCAAAATAAAATTTGAATTTGGCAAGAAAGAAGAAGAGGCGAGTGTATAAGTAAAATTTGAAGTTTATATATAGCCCTGCTGTTTAGGCGGGGCTTTTTTATTAGCAGGACGAAGTAATGTGAATTTTTTCTTATCCTGAATGCTTGTAAATTACATTTTGCGAAGCATTTAATACTTGCATAATTAATTTAGTAAATTTGAATATCAAAATCGCTTATATGATTATAAAAATACCTGTGAGATATGAAGGGGAAAATGGTGAAAAAACGCTTTATACGCTATTTGACAGTGGTGCGACTTTTTCATGTATTCACCCCAATTTTATAAAGGATATCGGCGATGCACAAAAATTATACAGGCCATTAGAAGTTTCTACTGCCAGTGAGGGTATATACTTAAAAATTGAACAGCGCCTGATAACAGATTTTTATGTAAATGATATTCGTATGTCAGATGAATTTATGATTGTACCGAACTTAAGCGAGGATGCAATTATTGGCGCAACAACCATGCAGAAATGGCGAATAAAATTAGATTTTGAACATGATAGTGTAATTATCGACCCTAAAATTGCAAAGGCTATTTTAAAGCAATTAAAATAACAGCTTACAGCAAATACCCAGCGAAGGTGTCCGGAAGCTAAGTTATTTCATTGCCCCAGGCGTTACTGAAATCATAGCCTTATAGCCATTACGCAATACACCAATTGATTTCCTCATCCCAACGGTTTCCTGTTGCAGCAGCTTGTGCAGGTCATCTACGGAGCCAACAGGCTTATCATCAAATTCCACAATAATATCCCCCGTTCTCAATTCATTATTATTAACATTTGCGTCAGCCACTTTTTCAAAAATATACACGCCTGTTTTTTTCTGTAGTTTGTTTACTGCAATTATCCTTTCAGTCAGGTTAACCAATTGCCCTGCAATTCCAAGATAGGCCCTGTTCACTTTGCCATCAATGATGATCTTACCTGCAATAAAGGAGGAAAGATTAGATGAAACGGCAAAGCAAAGCCCCTGTGCCGAAGGAATGGTAGCGGTGTTAACGCCTATTACGTTGCCACTTGAATCAACCAACGGCCCTCCTGAATTGCCGGGATTAAGCGCGGCATCCGTTTGAATAACATCATCAATTAACCGCCCGTTTTTAGCACGGAGCGTTCTTCCTAAAGCGCTTACAACACCTGCCGTTACGGTGTATTGCAAACCTAAAGGGTTACCTATTGCAACAGCAATTTGCCCTGCTTGCAGCAAATCTGAATTAGCGAAGGATAAAGTTTTAAGATTGACATCGTATATTTTTAATACGGCAATATCAGTTGAAGGGTCGGCGCCTCTTAATTCTGCCTGCAGTACATGCCCGTCGCTGAACATAACAGTTACTTTATCGGCATCTTCAATAACATGGTGATTGGTAACAATATATCCGTCAGATGAAATTACAAACCCTGATCCCGAAGCCGGTACAATAGCTTGCTTATTTGTCCTGCGGTCGTGCACCTTCTTATCAACCTGTATGTGTACAACTGACTGGGATGCCTTGCCTGCAATGCCGGTAATAGTTTGTGAATATGCATCTAAAAGACGCGCATCTTTGTTTTCAAAGTCAATAAAAGAAACCCGTGAATCCATAAATGTTTTAAATAACTACATCCAATAATTCACCAAAAAATTTTTGCTGACAGGTTGGCACTATAAAAAATCAGTTGGGCCTGTTTTGGCTGAAAAAACCTCTTTTACCTGAAATAAAATACCCCCTGAATGCACTAAGCAGGGGGTATTTTAACAACTATTTTCTTGCTGCTATCGTAAAACAACGATCTTTTTAGTGGTCACATTTTTATTTTCATCTGCTATTTGCAGAAAGTAAATACCATTTGGTAATTTACTTACATCCACGTTGAGGCTGCTTAAGGAAGAAATGTTTGTTTTTGCAGATCGCCATATAATCTTGCCATTCGCATCACTCAAAACAAGTGCAACCATGCCATCAGCCTTTAATTGGCTATTTACAAGTAAACGGAATTGTTTAGGCGCCGGGTTTGGATAAAGCAGAACATCCGTGATACCCGTTTTGTCAACTGCTCTGAGACTTTCATTATCTGAATTGCTTTTCCATGCCGCTGAATGCGGGGTTACCAGGGTGTCAGCTAATATGTATGGCTCAAATTCCGTATTGTCTAAACTGCTTATCACAACATAGTAGGTATTTGCTGCAAGGCCTGCCTGCACCAGCGAGTCTGTAGAATTACCGTTTACTGTAAGTGTGCCCAAAAGCTTGGTACCATTTGAGGCAAAAAGTTGCAGATGAGATGCGTTGCCATTTGCCGAAGTAAGCACAAGTTTTAAGTTGCCGGTGCTGGTTGTAATAACCTTGTACCAGTCAACCGTATCCCGGTGGTTCTTATAATAATAGCCAATATGACCGGTAACAGATGAATTTAATGCTAAAGGGATAGCTGTCATTTTGGATTCATCCATGCCGTCATTTGCCTGTGCAGGAGTAAACAGGCTATCGGCAAGCGAATAGTCATATATTACATTTGTATTGCCTGGAGCAACTGTTATATAATAAGCACCTCTTGCTAGCCCATCTTTACTAACAATTCCTTTTGCATTGGCGCTTACGTTAAGGGTTGCCAAAATGGTTGCATTGTCGCCATCAAGCAGTTTAAGTGCAAGCGCATTATTGTTTTTAGAAGTAAGGGTGAATCTGAGTTTGCCATCTCCGGTGGTCATTAGCCTATAATGGTCTGTTACATTAAGATTGGCGGTATTAACAGAATCATTAAGCATTAATGTAGTAGATGCCGAATTTGCCAGTGCAAAATTGCCTAAGACAGTAAAGTTAACTAAAGATGTTATTTTACCTGAGGGCATGCTCATGCTTTTTCCGCCAAGGTTTACCCAGGCACCGGCAACACTTTCGGCTATCCGCAGGCGCGCAGCGCTTGCAACCTGGTCGGTAGAATCATAGCTTAATTGTAAAGATGAATTAACAATACTTCCCGGCTGGTCTGTGGTGATACTTACATATCCTGATGTTGAAACCCTGTCAAGCGTTGAGGGCAGTGTTGCAGCAGGCGGTGCACCGGTTTTAAGGCTTATTGTATAATCTGTTTGGACTGCGTTATTTTTTTGAACGTTAAAAACCAACGGCTTATAATGTGTGCCAATGCCAAGGGGGAGTGAGAAGGATAAAGCAGTGTTAGAATATGTTATCAGGATGATATTACCGTCAATAAAGCGGTTACTGTTTGCACCGATGAAAACATGCCTGTATTCCGTCATCACAAAACTGCCGGGCACAATTATTTTACCCATCATAAAAGTAGCGCCATTATACGATTGAGAGCCGGCAATGGTGAGGTTATGGATATTATTTACAGTAAGATCGGCATTGAACCCCTGCCCTAAAATAATTTGCGGGTTAGCCCCGTTAAAGGTTTGTGCAACCTGGAAACCTCCGTTTTGTACCAGGGTGTCTCCTCTGTAAACAACAGTAGAGCCTCCTGAAACAGGATCATCATCTACCCTTGCTATTGCGTCAATTATCAATTTGCCCGACACGCTCAGGTCAGTACCCGTGCCATTTTTTAAATAAAGTACATTGCTTATTACATGTAATATGGCGCCGGCATTTACCACCAATTGGTCGGCATAAATAGTATCCGATACTGTAACGCTGTCTCCCGTGCTTATGATGATAACACCATTAGTGTAAGAGGGAACCGTTGTAGCGGGCAGCCAGCGTGTGCCATTGTATGTTTGCCATATAGCTAAAGTTGACCAGTTTCCTGATGCAACGGTCTTGTAGTCACCTGCACTTGTTGCATTAACAATTTGAAAACAAACCAAAATAGTAACAAAAAAAAGGAGTAGATTTTTTCTCATAAAGTATATTGTTGTTTAATAAAGTGTTGTAAAAACAGTTTCGGTTTCTTAAAAACGAAATATATTAGAAAAGGAAAACCCCTGCAATACCGAATTTGGGGGATATAACGGAAAAAAATCAGCCTATTTCTCTAATGCCCCTGCTAAGATGATCTTTAATTTTTTATTATAATAACTTATCTTGTACTTTAATATTCTGCTGATGAGAAAATATATTATTCCCGTATTATCCCTGGTATTTTTTTGCTTAAATGCAAATTCCCAAAAGAAAGGTACGATTAATAACAATACATTATTTGATACCTATATTCAATCAGCCCTCCAGTTATGGAAAACGCCGGGGATGTCGGTTGTAGTTGTGAAGGACGGGAACGTTGTTTTTAAAAAAGGGTATGGTGTAACAGAAATGGGTAAGCCGGATGCTTTTACTACATCTACTTTGTCTATATGCGCCTCTACCACAAAAGCTATGACTGCCGTTTGTATGGGCATGTTGGTTGATGAAGGCAAAGTAAGCTGGACGGATAAAGTAAGCGATATATACCCCCAATTAAAGCTTTATGACAATTATGCAAATTCTGAGCTTACTGTAAAAGACCTTTTCACCCACAATACAGGGTTAGGCAATGCAGACTGGCTTTGGGTGGAGGGCTACCCGCTGGACACTATCATTCAGAAGATGCGATTGATAAAACCGGCCTATTCTTTCCGATCTTCCTTTATCTACCAGAACCTGATGTACATGATAGCAGGTGAGGTGATACACAAAGTATCCGGTAAGACATGGGACGAATTTATTAAAGAACGGTTATTTACGCCACTGGGTATGCAGCATACTTATCCAAATTATGTAGCATCAGTTAATGAACCCAGCCACATAACGCCTCACTTTTATTACGGTGACAGTGTTGTAAAACCAATAACCTACATTGATAACAAAGGTATTGATGCAGCGGGTGGCGTTTGGTCCTGCGCAGATGATATAAACAAATGGGTAATGTTTATGCTGGATAGTACTAAAATAAATGGCAAGCCTTTATTAAAGCCTGAGACATACGCCTTTTTATTTAAGCCGCAAAGTATGGTGACGACATCAGAATTTTACCCTACGGCCAAACTTACCAAACCGCATTGGACCACCTATGGTCTGGGATGGTTCCAGGAAGATTACAGGGGTAAAATGGTGAATTTTCACACAGGCAGCCTTGATGGGGCAGTGGCCATTTGCGGGCTAATAAATGACGAACATTTTGGCATTTACATATTTGGTAATCTTGACCATACCGAGCTTAGGCATGCGCTAATGTATAAGGCAATGGATCTTTGGGTATTTGGGGATGATAAGAATGACTGGAGCACGGATATGTATAAAATGTATAAAGGCTTGCGGGATACCGCGCGAAAGCACGAAGCTGATTTTGAAGCAAAGCGTATATTAAACACAAAACCATCTCTTGCCTTAAAGGAATATGCAGGCAATTATTCTAATGAGCTTTTTGGCAACGCAGAAATAGTATATAAAAATGATTCTCTTGCCTTAAAATTCCCAAACAATATCAATGTAGGCCTAAGCCACTGGCATTATGATACTTTCCTCGGCAAATTTGAACATGAGTGGTTTGGAAAAGATTGGCTAACCTTTGCACTTGATGCCTCAGGCAAGGTTGCCTATTTTAATTTTCTTGGGATGGAGTATGATAAAAAATAATAACTCTTTATTTATTTTTTATTGACGGCCTGTTTTATAATTCTCTATCAATGCTGCATCTTTGCGGTTTAGCACTGAATTATGACATCATCAAGAATTTGTTTGTGGAGCAGCCCAAGAAATATTTCAACTGCAATGATGTATTCTTTTGCACAACGGCCCGATACTATTGTTTTTGATGAGCCTTTGTATGCGCATTACCTGCGGGTTACAGGCATAGAGCATCCCGGCAATGATGAAATACTGGCAAGCCAGGACCAAAAAGGCGAGAATGTGGTTCGTGATGTTATACTCGCTGATCACAGAAAGGCCGTAGCATTTTTTAAGCAAATGACGCATCACCTTGTAGATATGAACGAGGATTTTTTATTTGATGTAAGCAATATTATTTTTATAAGGGAACCGAAGCAGATCATCAGGTCGTACTCCGAAATAAGGCCGGTAGTAACCATGCCGGATATTGGTATAGAAAAGCAATTGTATCTTTTTAATAAACTTACTGAGAACGGCAACAAGCCGGTAGTGCTTGACTCTAACGAAATTTTAAAAGACCCGCCCAAGGTAATGCGGCAATTGTGCGATTCGTTAAACATTCCTTTTTATGAGGCTATGCTCCATTGGCAAGCAGGCCCAAGGCCGGAAGATGGTGTGTGGGCAAAACATTGGTATAGTAATGTGCATAAGACAACAGGTTTTGAAAAACAGGCAAGCAGCAGTAAACCCCTGCCTGAATATCTGCTGCCTTTGTATGAAGAAAGCAAACAATATTATGATCAATTGTATATTCATTCTTTAAAAGCATAAGGCATATGCAGCAAAAGTTCTATCCTCAAAACGAGAATATCCAGGTATTTATTAAAGACAGGTTATACCCACGCAGTGAAGCAAAAGTTTCTGTATTTGACAGTTCTGTACAAGGCGGCGATGCCGTATGGGAGGGCGTGAGAATTTATGACAGGAAAATATTTTGCCTGAACGAACATATTGAACGCTTGCAGGCATCGGCCAAAATACTTGCATTTGCAGATATACCTTCAAAACAATTTATTGCTGATGCTATTAAGCAAACCTTGCGTGCAAATAATTTTTACAATGATGCGCATATTAGGTTGACGCTTACAAGGGGAGAAAAGATAACTTCGGGCATGGACCCACGGTTGAACCAAAAAGGCTCCTGCTTAATTGTATTAGCCGAATACAAACCACCTGTGTATGATAACGGTTCAGGTGTTAAATTAATCACTTCACACACCAGGCGTAACTCTCCTATGCACCTCGATTCCAAGATCCATCACAACAACCTCATCAATAATATTCTCGCAAAAATTGAAGCGAATTATTGCGGGGCCGATGATGCCATTATGCTGGATAATCTTGGTTTTGTTGCCGAAACCAATGCCTGTAATATCTTCATGGTAAAGAGTGGCACATTGTTAACGCCGCATGCCGATGCCTGCCTGCCGGGTATTACAAGGGCAACTGTTATTAAACTCGCAAAGCAATTGGAAATACCTGTTATTGAACGAAATGTTTCTATCGCAGAATTTTATACGGCTGCCGAAGTGTTTACAACAGGTACTATGGGCGAACTTACACCCGTGAACGAGATAGACGGAAGGTTGATTGAGAATAAACAAGCAAGCAATATACGGGAACGGCTTTACAGTGCATACAAAGCACTAACTGAAACATTGGGTGAGCCGATAGATTAAACAGGGTGCTCTTCTTCCGATAGACAATGGACTTTCTTTCTATGAACTATTATCTATGAACCATGAACCTTCCCTACACTTCAATATAGTCAAGGTCTTTATGAATGGTTTCTTCTGTTAAAAACACAGATACCAGGCCTATTGCCAATACTACAACGCCGGTTATCCATCCAGCCTTGACATAATCACCTTCTTCACCCTGTAGCCATACAAACAACAGGCTCACCAGATTTAAAGAGCCTCTTACCATGTTAGGAACAGTGGTTGCAACCGTTGCCCTTATATTGGTGCCAAATTGTTCTGCGGCCATGGTTACAAATATTGCCCAGAACCCTGTACCAAAACCCAATAAAGCAGCCGCAGCATATAACATATTTGCACTGGCTCCGTGCAGGTTAAAGAACCATACCATACTTGCAATGATAATAACATAATAAACGTACAGGGCTTTTTTCCGGCTTCTGAGTTTTTGGCTTATAAAACCGGCAAGTATATCGCCAACCGATATAGCTACGTATGCAAACATTATTGCTTTACCGGGATCAATGGCGCCCTGCACACCCATTTTAGTACCAAACTCTTTTGAGAAAGTAATTAGTATGCCAATAACATACCAGGTGGGTAAGCCAATAAGAATAGCGAGTAAATATTTTTTAAACCTTGTCCAATTATTTAACAGCATAAAAAAATTGCCCCTGCGCACATTTTTGTTTTCAATGCTTTTAAACATGCCTGATTCAAGCACGCCTACCCGCAGAAATAATAATAAGAAACCCAACCCTCCGCCTATAAAATAGCAGGTTTGCCAACCGCTGTTATCGGGTTTTACAAAATATTGCTTCATAAAAAATGCAACAACAGCCCCGGTAAGCCCCAACCCTGCAACAAGTGATGTACCTATGCCTCTTTTTTCTTTGGGCAGTAATTCGCTTACAAGGGTAATGCCCGCCCCGAGTTCCCCGGCAAGCCCAATGCCTGTAACAAAACGCACCCAGGCGTATTGGTCAACAGTATGCACAAACCCGTTCGCTATATTGCCCAGCGAGTAGAGAACAATAGATGCATATAATACTTTAAGCCTGCCCAGTTTATCACCTAAAATCCCCCATACAATGCCTCCGATAAGAAGGCCCATCATTTGTATGTTAATAATATGTAACCCATCGGATGCAATTTGGGCATCATTCAGCCCCATTGATCTTAAAGAAGGAACACGTATAATGCTAAACATCAGCAGGTCGTAAATGTCAACAAAGTAGCCCAGGGCGGCCACAATAACAGGCAGGGCGAGTACCCCATATTTTTTATCGTTCATAGCAATAGTTATGGTATGTAAATATATAGGTGAAAAGTGAAAAGTCAAAAGTGAAAAAGGGAAAGGAAGAATGAATCACAAGGATCAACATAACCTTTTGTTGATAAATTCACTTTTCGCTATCAGGCTTGCCCTTCAGCTTCCGGTTCTTTCTTCTTTCCAAGGAACAATTTATACAACACCGGTAGCGTGGTAATAAGTATTATTACAATGGTTATTACCTCTATATGGTCTTTCAGGCTGTATCCGTACTTGTTTTGCACCCATGTTTGTAAAAAATGACCGCCAAGCATCATAGTGCTTACCCAGCAAATACTGCCAATGATATTGTAGAAATGAAAAGCTTTTTTATCCATTTTTACTATACCTGCAACTATCGGGGCAAAGGTGCGGATAATGGGTAAAAATTTAGCAAGAAAAATGGTGCCTTTGCCATATTGTTCATAAAAATCATGAGCTCTTTTAAGATGCTTCTTTTTAAAAAGCCAGGTGTCTTTTCTGTGATATAATAAAGGGCCTGTTTTATTACCAAACCAATAGCCTGCAATATTGCCTAATATTGATGCAATGATCACCATAATAATAATAACACTATAATGCAGGTCAAAGAACTGTTTGGCAAGGTCGTTTGCATATATTCCTGCTGCAAATAGCAAGCTGTCTCCCGGGAAAAAGAACCCCAGGAACAAGCCCGTTTCAGCAAATATTACGAGCAGTAATACGTATATGCCTCCGTTTCTAATTATCCATTCAATAAATTGTTGTATTAAGCCGAGTTTCATCTTTAGTGGTGGTTTTTGTTTTAATTTCCTTACCTAACGCACGTTCCCATTTGCTGACCACGCTTGTTGCCAGCGCGTTGCCCAAAACATTGGTGGATGTACGCAGCATATCGCAAAAATGATCTATTGGTAAAATTAGCGCAACCCCTTCGGGTGGAATTTTAAACATCGCGCAAGTGGCCAGTACAACTACAAGCGATGCCCTTGGTACTCCAGCAATGCCTTTGCTGGTAAGCATAAGCACCAGCAACATGGTAAGCTCCGTGCCAGTATCAAAACGAATATTATATGCCTGTGCAATAGCAACACTGGCAAATGTCATATACATCATGCTGCCGTCAAGGTTAAAAGAATAGCCTAAAGGAAGTGTAAACGCAACGATCTTATCCTGGCAGCCAAAGTTCTCCAATTCTTCGGTAAGTTTGGGAAATACCGCCTCGCTGCTGGTAGTGGTAAAAGCAACAGCCAAAGGGCTTACAATATGTTTTAACAAGCCGGGCATTCTTTTTTTGAGGATGATAAAACCCACGGCAATCAGCACTAACCATAACAAAACAATACCTAATAAAAAATAGATGAAATAAACAGCATAAAACTTAAACGGGTCTAAACCTTTTTCAGCAATAATACCGCATAAAGCTCCAAAAACCCCTATAGGGGCAAAGTTCATAACATAGCCAACCATTTTAAGTACTATGTGCGAAACAATATCCAGCGCTTTTATTAATGGCTTTGCATAATCTCCTAATGCTGCTGCCGCAACGCCAAAAAAAACAGCAAAAACTACTATCTGCAGTATAGCATTTTCTGCCATAGCTTGTATAATGCTG
>JABDFW010000015.1 GCA_013286305.1 Bacteroidota bacterium | reverse complement strand
TATGTCGCGCCATTTGCAACTATTTTCCGTTGATGATAGACCAGTGCAAGTTTCGCAGTTGCCAGCCCTCTGCAGTTTTTTCGGCAACAGCCGTAAAGTAACCGGTAGCCAGTATCTGCTTTCCATCTGTGCCGTTAAGTACTTCGTTATATGTGGCAGCAAGCCCCGCCAGTTGCGGAGTTAGAGGATCAACACGCATATCATTCCACGTTAACTGTATGTTCTTTATATTTTTGGCCAGTATATTTTTTACAAAGGCTGTGGCGGAGTCGTTATTGGGAAATGCAAGCATCCCGCCTGATGCCATGTAAAACTGCGGTGTTTTTTCAAAATAGGTTACCCAGGCAATCGGCCCTTGTTTATACAAATCGTCGGCTATATGCAGGGCCATTAGCCGTACCTCATTTTCTATTGTTGCCGACTGATCTTTACTTAAACTCACACTATTGTTGTTGGTACACGATATACCAATTGCAAAGCATGCGAAAAGAATTACTGTTACATTGAACAGTGGAATATTTTTAATCATAACACAAGTTTTTTAATATTTATGGTCTTATTATTTCATCTCCCCCTGCAATACCGTTTTTTTACTTCCGTACTCAAAGCTATTCTCAAAGTCAAGAGATACTTTGTTGCCATCAAAATGGCTGATAACCGTTAAGCTGTGCGGGGTCTCAATATATCGTAACAGCAACTGTAGCGTATGGCTGTCTTGCCAGGTATAGCTGCCGTCAATTTTGTAAAGCGGGTTGCCACCATAATTGGCTTTGTCAGTCGCAACAAGATAAGGGCCATGCATATTTGTTTCACCAGGCTGCCAGTTACCCGAACCAAATGCCAGCTTATAAACTGCCGTATCGGTTTTTATAGTAACGTGGCATACGCCATTTGTAAATGTAAAAGATATATTGCTGATATGCTTTTCGTTCGAAGCCATTGTGAAGCTCTTGCCTGATATATTCGCAGCAATGGCAGGTGCAACAGTTTTTGAAAAGGGAGGAAGGGCCAGCGCTGATAACTTTTGCTGAAAGGTTGCATCCGTTACTGCATCATCCGGCAATTTACCGGTGTGCATGGCGGGTAATAAATACTGCCACACCAGGTTTATCTCTTCCTGCATATCGGGCGTTTCGGCTGTTATGGCAATAACAGCATCTTCATCCGGCATGATTATAATAAACTGCCCAAAGGCGCCATCCGCACGATAAGCATTATGCCTGCAACGCCACATTTGATAACAATATCCCTGTAACCAGTCGCTTGAATCTTTTTTTGATTGCGGAGCGTTTGGATCCTGCATTATTTTTACAGCAGAGGCTTCATCAACCCATCCAACAGGTAAAACCCGTTTGCCATTCCACATGCCTTTTTGCAGGAACAGTTCTCCAAACTTAGCCATGTCCTCTGTTTTTAGCATAAGGCCCCAACCGCCGGTATTAATGCCTTTTGTATCAACCTCCCAGGTTTCACCATGTATGCCCAAAGGCTCAAATAAGCGTGGTTTCAGGTAGTCTATCACTTTTTGGCCTGTTACTTTTTGCACAATGGCAGACAGCATATAGGTGCCAAGCGTGTTGTATAAAAATGTGGTGCCGGGTTTGTGAACAATAGGGGTAGCTAAAAATGACCTTACCCAATCACTGTCTTTTGTTACAGTTGTAAAAGTAGGATCAGGGTCCTGGCCATCTGTCATGCTAATGACATCTCTTACAGTAAGAGCCGCCAGGTTGGGGCTGATAGTTGCGGGCAGTTGTCTTGGAAAAAAGGAAATGACCTTATCGTCTAAAGAAAGCTTTTTTTCTGCCACTGCAAAGCCAACAGCCGTTGCAGTAAAGCTTTTGCTTGTGGAATAAAGAGAGTGCTTGAGATTAGAACGGTAAGGGTTCCACCATCCTCCGGCTACAACCTTGCCATGGCGAAGAAACATAAAGCTGTGAAATTCTGTTTTACTTTTTGCAGCAGCACCTAAAAAATTTATGATGCCACTTGCAGAAACCCCTTCGGCCTCAGGAACGCTTTGCGCAAGCACCGCCATTTTCTGGGCGTTAACGTTTATGCTTAACAGCAGGGAAAATATAACTGCCGCCGAAACTAATTTTTTGAAATACATCTTTATAGATTATTAAGGAAAGATAGAAAAGAATGGGTTAACATAATCTACCCATATTGAAAACGCCTTCGTCCAATTAACTTGTCCCCATAATAGAAAACTTTCACTCTCCATCCCTTCTTCCCTTTAGGGAAAAGGGGATAGGGGATGAGGGCTTCTCTTTACTGCGCACCCCATCCGGCATCAACAGAAAACGAGCCACCGGTTATAGCATACGCGTCAGGTGATGCTAAGAAAACCGCCATGCCTGCAATAGATTGAATGGGGATGAATTCTTTAACTGCATGCTTTGAAAGAAAAAACTTTTCAGCCGCTTCTTCTTCACTGATATTGTTAATACGTGCCTGGTCGGTAATTTGTTTTTGCACCAAAGGTGTTTTTACATAACCCGGGCAAATGGCATTACAGGTAATATTTAAAGCAGCACCTTCAAGGGCTGTTGTTTTGGTTAAACCGATAATGCCATGTTTGGATGCTACGTAAGCGCTTTTATTGATGGATGCAAATAAGCCATGCGCCGAAGCTATATTGATGATCCTGCCATAATTATTTTTCTTCATGTAAGGCCATGCCGCTTTGGTAAGATGAAAAGGCGCGGTTAGATTAACGGCTATTATATCGTTCCATTTGTTTTCCGGAAAGTTTTCAATCGGGGAAACATATTGTATGCCTGCATTATTTACCAGTACATCAATCGTTCCAAAACGGTCAGCCGATTGAACAACAAGCGCTCTCAGCCCCTCAGCATCCAGCATATTAGCAGGCGAGAAAATATAGTTAACCTTATGTTGAGATGCAACATCATTGGCAATGTCCGCGCCATTTTGTTCCAGCCCGTTAAAAATAATATTGTACCCTTTTTCAGCAAAGGCTTTTGCAATACCGAGGCCTATGCCGCTTGTACTACCGGTTATTAATGCAGTTTTTGTATTCATGTGGCAATGTTGAATATTAGCAAATTTATAGGTAACACGGTGAGCATAAAAAACAAAGGGATGTTATAAGCATACCTTTTCACCTGAAAGATAGCTTTTTCACGTAATTTACCGGGTACATATTAACTAACTTTCTATGCCTTTTATAAGATCGTTTTCTATTAATATTAATAAAAGCCATCCTTTTCCTTTTAATATCCTGGCGGTAAAATTTGCGCGGCAAATAGCGCTTGATGCAAGAGTAACTATTTTTGCAGGAGATAATGGCAGTGGCAAATCAACATTGCTTGAAAGCCTGGCGTTTTACCTGAAGCTTCCGTTAATTGGGGGGCAGATAGACTCCCATGCCGGCTTTGAGGCTGCAAGGCTGATAAAACCTTACATGGAAATAGAATGGCAAAATCAAATAAACAAAGGGTTTTTCTTCCGTGCCGAGGATTTCAGCGACTTTATTAATGGTGTTGAAAGAGAAAATAATAAGATAGATGCCAACCTTAGGGAATTAAAAGGGCAGGTAGATGATGCAATTATTGAAAGGATGAGAGAAAGCATGAACTATACCCTTTTTGATATGCGCAGAAAGTATGGGGAAAACATGCAGGCATTTTCTCATGGGGAAGCCTATCTGAAAATAATACAAACAAGGATCGCGGATAAAGGTATCTATTTGCTGGACGAGCCTGAGGCTGCCCTCTCACCGTTAAAGCAACTTTCACTTATCGCTTTTATTTTAGATGTATTAAAAGGCGGGAAAGCCCAATTTATAATGGCTACCCATTCACCCATATTAATGGGCATACCGGGCGCCACCCTGTATGAAATACAGGAAGATAATATGCAACAGGTTAGTTATAAAGAAACTGACCATTACCGTATTACCAAAACCTTTTTGGACAATCCACAATATTATCTTCGGCATCTGGAATAACAAGAAAGGACGTTCCGGAAAAAGGTCGCGTATTACACCTTGTCCTGTATTGTCGCTGCCTGTTTATTAAGCTAACTCACACCAGGTAGGGTACATATTGTTCCGTAAAGCTGCCATCAGCATAAAAGTCCAGCAAGCCATAGCCAGGCACTGTTTCCCGCTTGTTGCCATTCCACCACGCCCCGCTCACCGCGCCGTTGCATATATAGGTTTGATTATTGTACGCTACTTTATCCCTTAAATGTATGTGCCCGCTAAGGCACAGTTTTACCTGTGGGTGTTTATTGAAAAGATTAATAATTTTTGCCACATCGGTGTGCATATCCCCGCCTAAAAACTCCCATTTATTTACAATATCATCTTCCACCATAAGTGTTGCCGTTAAAATAGGAATGTGGCTAAGTACACATACCGGCATATTTGCGCCATTATTTTCAAGCTCCTGTTGCAGCCAGCCCAGTTGTACATCGCCCAGCTTGCCAATATACCAGGTATCATCAATATCAAGATGCACGCTGTCAAGTACAATAAACTTCCACCCCGTATTTGTAAAACTGTAATAAGGCGAAGGCAGTTGCAATTGGTTAAGTGCATACTTTTTTCCATAAAAAACATCCTGCCTGCTATTTTCCAGCCACCATATATCATGGTTGCCAATACAATAATGCATGGGTATGCTGCATTCATTTTTTACAATGCTGTGCCACAATTGCCACTGTGCATCAATTGCTGAAATATTCTCCTTATTCATGTCAAACACAATATCCCCGCCATTCAGTATCATATCTACTTTTGGGTTTTGTTGCTGTATATGGTGCAGGCACCGGGTAAACTTTGCAGGAGCACCCAGGTCGTTTTTCAAATGAACATCAGTAATATGGGCTATGCGCAAAACGGGTGCGCTATTGCGTACAGGCGTTTTGCCAAAAACCAGCGAGGGCAGCAACGTTAGCCCTCCTAATTGCTTTATAAAAGGCCTTCTTTGCATACAATAATTTGTGTAAATGTATTACGGTAGTTGTACAATGGAGCGTTATGTTTTTTATACGCAAAAAGTTTATTGTATTTATTCGCTGCTTATAAAAAGGACCACGTAATGTATCTTTTGTTTTAATCTCATTCATACAGGTGTAAAGATTTTTTGCCCCTATTGCGATGTTTTGCTTATTTTGGTTTTGTAAGAATATTTTTTTTAGGGTCATCGTCCATCAAACAAGTGCCTGGTATGCTGTCATCACTACATTGCAGGATATCTCTTTGATATTTTTTGTAAAACATTGAAAAAATATTTTTATAAATGTTTTCCATTTATTTACACTAAGTAAAATAACTATCTATGGAAAAGAAAATGCCTGTCTTTGCATTTCTTGCATTATTAATAATGGCCTGTAATAGCAGCCACAGGGCAACTGGTAGCCATCCATCAAAAGAAACCATTGTTAGCCCGGCTACAGACTGGAAGTTCGGCGTTGCGTTATGGACTTTCCATACCGTAAGTTTTCCGGTATCGCTTGACCTGGTTGACAGCACGGGTTTGAAATACATTGAACCCAATACTTTCACCAGGCTTGGCCCTGCATTCAAAGATTCCACCATGATGCAATTATCACCCACCGGTATTAAAGCGTTGCAGGCGATGATTACACAAAAGGGATTGATTTGTGAGTCCGTATATATTACAGGAGGCGCTGATATTAAATCCTGGAAGAAGCAATTTGATATTGCAAAAGCGCTGGGTATTCAATTTGTGACCACTGAACCACCTTTGAATATGTGGAACAGTATAGATAGCCTCGCGGGCGCGTACGGTATTAAAGTAGCTATTCATAATCACTGGAAAGGCATGAGCCATTACTGGAACCCGGACACCACATTGATGGCTTTGCAGGGGCACCCAAATTTTGGTGTTTGCGCGGATCTTGGCCACTGGCCCAAAAGCGGCATTAACCCGCTGGATGCAGTAAGGAAGCTGAGCGGGCATATCATTGCCATACACCTGAAAGATATAGCTGCATATAACGACCCTAAATTGGTTGATGTACCGGTAGGTACCGGTGTGGTTGATTTCCCGGCTATTTTCCAGGAGTTAAAAAAGCAGGGATTCAAAGGCCATATTTATATTGAACGTGATGCAACAGAACAGCCTAACAACCTGTCTTCAGTTCTGCAGGAAGTAAAATATTACAACGGGCAGGTAAGCAAATTATAATATTAGGTCAATTCATTATAATAATAGGTCAATTCACGCCGGTTATAAAAGGTTTTGCACTTGCTTTAATATTTTTCTTAACTTGTATATCACTAATCACTAACTTGCTTTTTATGCCCAAATATGGTTGCTTGTGTATATCCGGGTTAACGACGGTTTTATTTTTTTTAAACGGTAATTGCCAGACGGCATATAGCAGTGACTCTGTTTTTTATCATAATGCCATCAGTAATGTAAAAGCAACTTTTTTTTCCGCGCTAAAGGAAAAGTCAAATTTATATAACGGGGCCGCTTACGACGCTTATGGCCATGGGGCATCCGGCACTCCTTTTTTTATAGCAGATACCATAGTTAAAGGGCCGGTATTTTATGATGGCTTTTTATATGAAGATGTTCCGTTAAAGTATGATATGGTTAACGATGAGCTTCTTTCCACATATTATTACGATAATAGTTTATTGCGGTTGGTAAAAAACAAGGTAGGTTATTTTTATATTGGGGGCCATTACTTTATAAGGCTTGATGAAAATGAAAAAAACCTCGCTGATCCTTCCGGCTTTTGCGAATTGCTGTATAATGATAAAAAAACACTGGTGCTGGCAAAGCGAACAAAAAAATTGCAGTTGTCAGCGAATGCAGAGGACAGGTCTTCCGTTTTTGTGCAGTATAACCAATACTTTGTTTATAAGGATAACCAATATTTACCGGTAAATTCCGAAGGTGACCTCATAAAAATATTTAACGATAAAGCACAAGAAATAAAAAATTTTATGAGAGGAAAAAAGATCAGGTACAAAAAGAATACAGAGCAGGCAATAGTAACTGTGGCATCATTTTATAACGGGTTAACTAAATAAAATGCGGACATTTAAAAACGGCTTCATTTTATTGGGGATTCCGCTATTTTTTAGCTTAGGTGTCATCGCCCAGGACTCAGCACGCATAAGCGGTGATTTTAAAAATACGCCTTTTGAACAGTTTGTGAAAGAGGTGGAAGCTCAGTCCGCATACCATTTTTATTTTGATAAAGCTGAGATAGACAGTATTGGTATAACAGGCTTATTTAGTAAGCAATCACTTTCGACGGTGCTTGAAGAAGTTTTTAGAAATACTTCTTTAAAATTTACGATTGACCATTACCGTGTTTTTATTGCGGGCAACTATCAAATTAAAACGTTGCCGGCTAATTTTTTTGATGATAAGGCAACTGCTGATGATTCGGTTAGTAATATTATTAAACCTGCTGAAACAGATATACGCAATCAAAAAGCCATCTCTTCCATCGAAAACAAATTGATAGTAATAGGGGTAAAACAAAATAAGGCTGGCGGCAAGGCAACAATAGCAGGTTATGTAAGGGACATAAAAAGCGGGGAGCCTATAGCGGGCGTTTCCGTGTATATTATTACCCCGTCCATTATAGCAACTACTGATCAGTATGGATATTATTCTTTAACCGTTCCTGCGGGCAGGTATGAAATTAATATCAGTAGTATTGGTATGAAAGATACCAAAAGACAAGTTTTGGTATATTCTGATGATAAACTGGACATTGAGATGCAGGATTTTATAGCCACATTAAAAACTGTAGTGGTAACATCTGAAAGGCGGTCGAATGTAAAAGGGTTGCAAATGGGGCTTGACAAATTAAACACGAAGCTTATAAAACAAATACCGGTTGTTTTTGGGGAAACAGATATTCTTAAGGTAGTACTTACTTTGCCCGGTGTAACTTCTGTTGGCGAGGCGAGTACCGGTTTTAATGTGCGGGGTGGATCAACTGACCAAAACCTTATCTTGTTTAATGATGCTACAATTTATAATCCTTCCCACCTGTTTGGTTTTTTCTCTGCCTTTAACCCTGACGTTGTAAAGGGCATAGAATTATATAAAAGCGCCATACCTGTTAAGTATGGCGGCCGGTTATCTTCAGTACTGGATGTATCAGTAAGAGATGGAAATGTAAAAAATTGGACAGGGTCGGCAGGCATTGGCCCTTTAACAGGCAAATTTTCAATAGAAGGCCCCATTCAAAAAGATAAAACTTCCATTATTTTTGGAACCCGCACAACTTATTCCAACTGGTTATTAAGATCAATACCTAATACGGCGTACAGTAATAGCCAGGCCGGCTTTTCTGATTACACCCTTCATATCAGCCACATTGTTAACGCTAAAAATACTTTGTACTTAACAGGGTATTATAGTAAGGATCAATTTAATTTAAATAACGATACAACATATAAATACAGCAGCAGTAATTTAAGCCTAAAGTGGAAGCATAATTTTAATAATAAATTTAATAATGTTCTTACTGCAGTAGCTAATCATTACGATTATTCAATTTCAAGCAGTCAAAATCCCGTTAATGCTTATAAGCTTGGTTTTAATATAGACCAGTTTGATTTCCGGTCCGATTTCAATTATATCCCTGATAATAAGCACAATATCAGTTTTGGTATAAGCTCTATTTTTTATAAGCTTCACCCTGGTTTTTTTGATCCTGTTGGTTCCAAATCTTTAGTTGCACCGGATGTAGTGCCTGCAGAACAGGGATTAGAAAGCGCCATATACCTTGGAGATGAATATACCATTTCTCCAAAATTTTCAATCAATGCAGGCCTGCGATATTCTATGTTCAACTATTTAGGTCCGCACGATGTTTACGAATATGTACCCGGGATTCCCAGGACCGTTAGTACGATAAAAGATACCATTGCTTACGGTAGCGGTAAACTCATAAAAACATATCAGGCGCCTGAAATTCGGGTTGCTCTCCGGTATGCACTGTCTGACAATAATTCACTAAAGCTTAGCTTCAATACCATGCAGCAGTATATTCATATGCTTTCTAATACTACTGCCATTTCTCCCACAGATATATGGAAGCTCAGCGACCCTAATATAAAACCGCAGCAGGGCCAGCAACTTTCGTTTGGTTATTATCAAAACTTCAATTCCAATACCATTGAAACATCTGTTGAGGTTTATTATAAAGAGATGGAGCATTTTCTTGATTATAAAAGCGGCGCAAGCCTCGTACTTAATAAACATATTGAAACCGAAGTGATAAATACACGGGGAAGGGCTTATGGAATAGAATTTTTGATAAAGAAATTATCGGGCAAACTTAATGGATGGTTAAGCTATACCTATTCAAGAACAATGCTTAAAGCCGACGATCCGCTTGCAGGCGAAACTATTAACAATGGTAATTACTATCCCGCTAATTTTGACAAGCCGCATAATATTAATTTTATTGGTAATTACAGGTTTTCTCACAGGCTAAGTATTTCTGCAAATTTTGTTTATAGTACAGGCAGGCCTGTTACGGTACCATTGGCGGTGTTTACTATTGGTGGCGTTCCGTCGCTTTATTATTCACAAAGAAATGAATACCGTATCCCTGATTACATGAGGGCCGACCTTTCAGTAACGCTCGAAGGCAATCATAAGGTAAAACAAAAAATACATAATTCGTGGTCAGCCGGGGTTTACAATTTAACTGCCAGGCAAAATGCATATTCAGTATATTATACGCAGGAAAACGGCAAAATAAAGGGCTACCAGCTTTCCATATTCGGTACAATAATTCCATTTGTCACTTATAATTTTAAATTTTAAGCAGATGTTATCTTCCATATCAAAATATTTGCTTTTCATATTTATTACATGCATTATTTTTAACTGTAAGAAACCGTTTAACCCGGTACCGCTTACCGCAAGAACTAACTATTTAGTTGTAGATGGATTTATAAATACGGGTTTAAATGGTGTTACAACTATTAATCTTAGCCGGGCAAGAAGTTTAAGTGATTCAACTTATGATGTTTTACCCGAAGGCAATGCCTCTGTGGATATTGAAAGCAGTTCCGGCGATTCTTATCCTTTGCAGCAAGTATCATCTCTTGCCTATTCAAGCAACCCGCTGAATTTAGATATTAATCAAAAGTACAGGGTACATGTTACCACATCAAACGGTGAGCAATACCTGTCAGATTTTGTTACCGTTAAACAATCGCCTCCTATTGACAGTGTTACATGGCAACAGGATAACGGCGTAAATATTTATGTGAATACACACGATGCCACAAATAATACCAGGTATTACCGGTGGGATTATACAGAGACCTGGGAGCATAATGCTTTTTATGAAATTTCATGGGGTGTGAAAGATCATATTATTTTTAGCGTAACTTATGTAACCTATGCAACCTATACTTATCATTGCTGGAGCGACAGCAATTCTACAAGCATTATATTAGGAACCTCTGCCGCACTAAGCCAGGATGTAATAAGTAAACAGCTTGTAAGGGTTATCCCCAACAATAATGAAAAAATAGGAATACGCTACAGCATTTTGGTAAGGCAATATGCGTTAACGCCCGAGGCTTACCAGTACTGGGGCATCATTCAAAAAAACACCCAGGGCATAGGAACACTTTTTGATGTTCAGCCGTCGCAGCTACATGGAAATATTGCCTCTGTGAGTGATTTATCTGAACCTGTAATAGGTTTTATAAGTGCGGGCAGCGTACAGGAAAAACGAATATTTATTGATCATTTAGATTTGGCAAATTGGTCGCCGCCGCCTTCGCAGTTGTATTGCCCCATAAAAAACATACCACAAAACTCAAATTTTCTTTATTACGATTATCCTGATACTACTTATGTGCCTTATTATTTTACAAGCGGGGGCGGACTAAATATTACAAAAAGTTATTGCCTGGATTGCCGGGTGCAGGGCGGCACAAACCTTAAACCACCCTTTTGGCAGTAAATGAATATATAGGCTAACGAATCAAAAAATGATGAATGAAAGCTATCAGAATAAAATATATAAAAACAATAATTTTTTTTGCCGGGATATTGTCGCAACTGGCTGCATTTGGCCAGGATGCTAATAGCCTTATCCGGCAATTTGAAAGCTATAGCTCACAGCATTTGCAGGAGAAGGTTTTTGTTCATACTGATAAGTCATTCTATCTTACAGGCGAAATTGTTTGGTTTAAAGTTTACGTTACGGATGCTGTACTAAATAAGCCTTCTGAAATAAGCAAGATCTGTTATGTTGAAATAATCAATAAAGATCTAAAATCAGTACTGCAGGGTAAAATAGAAATAAACAGCGGTAGCGGTAATGGCTCTTTTACGCTGCCGGGCTTTTTAGCTACCGGTAATTATATTATCAGGGCCTATACCAACTGGATGAAAAATATAGATGCAGATTACTTTTTTGAAAAAAATATCAGCATTGTAAATATTTTAAAAAAATCCGCCCGGTTGGTTAACGATAGCAGTAATGTAAATGTTCAATTTTTTCCGGAAGGTGGCCAAATGGTTAATGGTTTACAAACAACAGTAGCATTCCATTTTACTGATAAAAACGGCACAGGTGTGCCTGCAATTGGTTTACTGTTAAACCAGGCTAATGATACCATTTTACAATTTTCCCCACTGCGGTTTGGTATCGGCAGGTTTAGTTTTACTCCGCAAAAAAATGATCAATATAAAGCGGTTATAATATTTGGTAAAGGCAAAATGATTACAAAACAATTGCCGCCGGCCTATAATGAAGGCTATGTAATGCATGTTTCAGATGCAGATACAGATCATGTAAAAGTTGCTGTCACATCAAATCTTGCTTCGGGTAATGTTGCGTATCTTTTTGTGCATACCCGTAACCGTTTTAAAGCAATGGTGCAGCAGCCGTTAAAAAATGGTGTAGCCGAATTTATTATTGATAAAAAAACCCTGGCGGACGGCATTACTCATTTTACCGTCTTTAACAGCAGCCGTCAGCCGGTTTGTGAAAGATTATATTTTAAACGCCCCGAAAATAAATTGGATATTGCTGTTTCAATGGAGCAAAACGCTTATTCAGAGAGAACCAAAGTTGATCTTGGGTTAAATACCAGCCAGCAGCAAACTGCGGTTGCAGATGCAGACATGTCCATATCTGCTTTTTTAATAGATTCATTACAGCCGATAAATGAACTCGGTATTTTAACCTACCTGCTGCTTACTTCAGATCTTACAGGGCGTATTGAATCGCCCGATTGGTATATCAGTAATAACGGCGTTGAAGAAGATGGTGCTATAGATGATCTAATGCTTACACATGGCTGGAGAAGGTTTAAGTGGGAAGAAATACTGCAAGATCAAAAACCTTATTTTAAATACCTTCCTGAAATGGAAGGTCAAATTGTAACAGGGAAACTGTTTGATAAAACAACTGCGTTACCTGCAAAAAACATTACTGCTTATTTAACAGTGCCCGGGCAGTATTACAGGTTTACAAGTAGTGTAAGCAACGACATGGGTGAATTGATGTTTAACATAAAAAAGTTTTATGGAAACAATGAAATTATTGCACAAACCAATAACCGGGCTGACAGTAACTATAGGTTTGATTTTGTTAACCCTTTTGCCGACAGGTTCTCTAACAATAACTTTCCACCCCTGATCTTATCACAACAATGGAAAGATCAATTGGAAAGCCGTAATATTAATTCGCAGGTGGAAAATGTGTATTTAAAAGAAGCGAAGCAGCGGTTTGATGTAAGAGGTGACGCTGATACTTTACTTTTCTTTGGTAAGCCCGACAACACTTATTACCTGGATGACTATACCCGGTTTACAACCATGGAAGAAGTAATGCGTGAATTTGTTGTAGAGGTGCGTGTTAGAAAACCATCGGATTATAACTTCAGGGTTAAAATACCTAATTCAGTTGAATATTTTGATAACCCCTTGGTGTTGGTAGATGGTGTTCCTGTTTTTAATGTTAATAAAATTATAGAAATGGACCCCCTTAAAATAAAAAAAATTGATATAGTAACACATAAATATTATTCAGGGTCTTTAATAAGCGATGGCGTTATAAGCTATAGTTCGTATGACGGCGGCCTTGGGGGCACTGTATTAGACCCCAATGGCCTGATAGTAGAATATGACGGGTTGCAGAGAGAAAGGGAATTTTATTCTCCTTCATACAATACTCCTGAAAAACTCGATAGCCGCATTCCCGATGCTAGAAATGTTTTATACTGGTCTCCAACCGTTAAAACAGATGAAAAGGGCCATCAAAACATTTCTTTTTATACTTCTGATCTACCGGGTAAATATGCAGTTATAGTGCAGGGAATTACTCCCGGCGGCCTGGCAGGCAGTACGATTGTTACCTTTGATGTACAACCGAAATGAGTAGCTGGCTGATTCAAGGCAGGCTATAGACATTGCTCCTCGCCTGCTGTTAACATTGGACAGGAAAATTATTGAGGCGAATAAATTAATTCCCATCCAACCAACCACCCGTAAATCCCGCCTTGCGCAGCCCGGCAATAATAGCAGGGCATTGTTTGAAAATTTTCCATGTAAGGCCGGAGCGGTAGTTTTCTATCATCACTACAACCGGCCCGTCGTTCAGCCCGAATTGCCAGGGAGACAACCATCCAAAAGGGTTATCCCGTCTTTCTGGAAAAGTGGCATTGAAACTGGCCTGGAATCCCCGGTGTTCATTGATCAGGAGATTGATCACTGCTGTTGCCATCCTCACGGTTTTTAACACTATCTTCGGCGCAAAGGGCAGTGCTGTTATACTCACCCAGGGTGAAACAGTACCGTCATCGGGGCCATATGGCGCTCCGCGGGCTATGTAATCATAAAAAACCCGTTCCACTCTGTTCACGTTGTAGGTGGCAGGCCCTGGCCCGTCGCTTGCGGTAAGCCCCCATACATACCTGCCATACCACTTGAACTTCAGCGGGTTTTTAAGGGCATACCGGTAATGAACCTGCACTGCCCTGCAGCTGTTTTCAAAATAGTCTATTCCGAATTTTTTATTGATCCTATCATGAATACCCCTGAAATCAAGCCATAGCTGAGACATTTGATGAATGAAAAGCGGCCCTGCATATAGATACCCGGTGTCATAGACTTCTTTCCATTCAAAAGACGAGATCCATTCCTGGTACGCTGCCTCACTGATAGGATGAGTAGGAGAGCCCAGGGCAAGGATATAGAGTATATGGGCCTCGCTGTAACCAGTATCCCATCTTTGATAATAGAAGCCTGTTTCTGGTTTCCAGCCATGCGTAATGGTAACACCACCATTTCGCGCCCAGTCCCAATCCACCCGCTCATAAAGCTCCGTAGCCAAACGCCTTAGTTCTTGTTCCCCCTCGCTATCAAGTGTAAAATAATAGCTTGCGGTCAATACTCCGGCTATTAATATTGCTGTATCAATCGTTGATAACTCACTTTCCCACATTCGCCTGCCTGTCTGCATATCGAGAAAGTGGTAGTAAAATCCCTTATAACCAGTGGCATCGGGTTCAGGCCCCTGCCGGCTTGAATGCAGAAATCTAAATGTCTGCAATATTCTTTCCACCGCTTCTGAACGGCTCATATATCCGCGTTCTACCCCTACTATATATACATTTATGGCTAACCCGATCACTGCAATGCTCGAAGGGCTGCCCTCTGCAGTTTTATCTGCTATAAGGCCATTTTTGCAATTCTTTTCGTCAATAAAGTAATCAAAAGTTTCCCTTTGCAGGCGCTCCAGCATTTCCGAATCTGTTGCAAAATGCAGCAGATATCTCAGCGCTAATTTTACATTCATGTAATCCGCGATTTGTATTACAGAAAACTATTTTTCTTATAATCCAAGAATTGCGTGTTCCTGTTAATTTAACTTTCGCTGTAAAATCATGCCAACCTTAGAATCAAAATAATTAATACCAAACCTTCCCCTAAACAAGTAACAACGCATTTTTCTAACTTTAATCCCTGCTTATAGCGCACATCTGTTCCGAAATATTACATCCTTAATTTAAATCCTCCACTTGTAACAAAATAATCTAATGGAACAAAGTAACTCTGAATGGCGAATGAAAACAAAAGATAAAGCAAATAAATTGCCAAAACTTTATAGTCTTACTGGTAAGGCAATTGATTTAGTGCCGATAGTTATTGAAATTATTAATTGGAATACGGTTTACGATAAACATACTGCAGCTCCAAAACAATTTGTGGAAAGAATAAAAAATGATAATAATCGACTTATTGGCGAGATTGTAGCCAACTTAAAACAAACTTAACAATAGCGATTTTCAGGTATAAACCTAATATTTTTTACTGAAGATTTAAATTATTTACTTGCTTTTATTAATTTAAATGTTTTGTTTCCCCTGCCATTGGTTACGGTTACAAAAAATACACCTACTGCATATGAGCCTGATGGCAATATTACTGTGTAATTAACTGCGCAGCTTACTATTGTCAATTATAGCGGTATAGTCTTTTGCCAAATGTCCAGTTCAATTCCTCTATGGTGCAATTTAAACCGGCTCAGAAAATTCCCCTCACTCATCCTTAACAGCTGTTCACCCGCCCATAATACCACTCACTCATTGTTCAAATATTGCAGTGCCTGCTATTATACTTTTATTATTCACAACAACCAAAACCGGATTATATGAAACCTGTTTTACCTTTTTTTATGCTGCTTGTATTCTTTAACTGCCGTTCATTCTCACAAACATGGCAATGGGTGTACGCCGAGCCAAAAGGCAAATTTTCCGGTGTGAATAATGAAAGTGATTTCGCGTACGATACAGAAACAGATACATCCGGCAACGTTTACGTGCTGGGTTATTTTAAGGATTCACTGTTTTTAAATAACATTTACAAGGCCACCAGAAATGGCCGGAAAATCCGGCAACGCGCCCCCCCTCCGCCAGGCTGTAAATTCACGTGGCGAAAGGGGGCACAAAACGTGGATTTTCCATCTTGAACCTTAATCCCGTTTCTAAATATGATTTATTTTTTCATTTAATCCCTTATCATTAAGCTTACTAATTAAGTGACCTGTTATTAATTTTTCATTCTTCTCTATTCATTATAACTGATTGATAAATACAAACATTATGAATAAATTTACACCTTTTTTTTGCAAAATAATTTTTGTACTAGTTTTATTTATTACCATCAAAGCTACAGCGCAGCCTGTACCTGCCAACTTTTACAGTCCAAAGGTTGATTTTACCACGGGAAATACGCCTAATGATATTGCCATCGGCGATGTGGATGGAGATGGCAAGCCAGATTTGGTTGTTGTTAATTTGGGTTCTAATACTATATCAATACTTCGCAACATCTCAACTTTAGGGAGTAGTATCAGTGCATCTTCTTTTGCCGCTAAAGTAGATTTTGCTGCGGGTAACCAACCTTATTGGGTTGGTATCGTGGATGTGGATGGGGATGGCAAGCCAGACCTGCTGGTTGCCAATTCTGGCTCTAATACTATATCAGTACTGCGAAATACTTCGACATCAGGGAGTATCACTTTTGCAGCCAAAGTAGATTTTGCTACAGGATCTCGTCCCTTGCTCTGTTCTATAGCTGATGTTGATGGAGACGGCAAGCCAGATTTGGTGGTTGCTAATTTTAATTCTAATACTATATCAGTACTCCGAAATACCTCAACTTTAGGGAGTATCAGTGCATCTTCTTTTGCAGCTAAAGTAGATTTTGCTACAGGTGGCAGTCCTTCTTCAGTTGCTATAAGAGATCTGGATGGAGATGGCAAGCCAGACCTGGTGATTACTAATTATAGTTCTTTTACTATATCGGTATTTCACAATACTTCCACTTTGGGCAGTATCAATGCATCTTCTTTTGAGGCTAAAGTTGATTTTGGTGCGGGAAGCTCCCCTTATAATGTTGCTATCGACGATTTGGATGGAGATGGCAGGCCTGATTTGGTGGTCCTTAATTCAGGTCTTAATAATATATCAGTATACCGTAATACTTCCACATTAGGCAGTATCAGTGCGTCATCTTTTGCCGCTGAAGTTATTTTTACTGTAGGAAACCATCCTGTTGGCGTCGCTATTAGCGATGTGGATGGAGATGGCAAGCTGGACCTGGTAATTGCTAATCAGATTGATTATGATATATCAGTACTGCGCAATACCTCCACACCAGGCAGTATAAGTGCATCTTCTTTTTCCACTCCAACAAATTTTAATTCGGGAGGCCAACCTGTAGGTGTTGCAATCGCTGATTTAAATGGAGATGGAATTCCTGAAATTGCAACATCTAATTATGATGCAAATACAGTTTCGGTTTTTCAAAAAGCTATACCATTATCTTTAACCTGTCCGCAAAACATTATTGCAAGTGGCTGTAACAATACAACTTATACTGTATCAGCAACAGATGACTGCACTAGTATACCGACCTTGACTTATTCTTTTAGCGGAGCGACAACAGGGAGTGGTAATGGCACAGGTAGTGGTTCCTTATTCTTAATAGGGACTACCTATGTAACTGTTACTGCAACAGATGCCTGTGGCAATTCTGCCACCTGTACATTTACAGTTACAGTTAATAGCAATCTATCAGTATCTTGTTCTAACAATAATGCAGCGCTGTACTTTGGTTATCCTGGCGATCAAACGGCAACTGTTACCGGCACACCAAACGGTGGCGTTGGACCGTATAATGTTTCGATTACTATGGATCGGGCATTGATGTGCAATGTAATCACTAGTAGCGGTAATGAAATCTGGACAGGTGGTGCTGGTACAAGTTCCAATTCTAATACCACTTGTCCTACCTTAGGAGTCCCTCCAATATCCACAGCGAATAGCATTGCAACAGGAGGGTCTTATTCAGTTACAGCAACCTTGATGGCAGATGCTGTTTTCACAATAACTGTTACTGACGCATTAGGTTGTACTGCCACATGCACCTCCAAAATACATTCAGAAGATGTTCGTTGCTTTGCCGGAAACAGTGGTATTTCAAAAGTTACCCTGTGTCATCAGACAGGAAGTGCCAAAAATCCATGTACAACAATATGTGTAGATTCATCTGAGGTTCAAGCGCATTTGGACCATGGCGATTTCCTTGGAAATTGCACCGCGAACTGCTTACCGCCGCCCCCTGCACTTTCTTCTACTGGAGCTCAAGGTTCAATAACAACAGAA
This sequence comes from Bacteroidota bacterium, assembly GCA_013286305.1. Taxonomy (GTDB): domain Bacteria; phylum Bacteroidota; class Bacteroidia; order Chitinophagales; family Chitinophagaceae; genus JABDFW01. The sequence goes on along the minus strand of JABDFW010000015.1, from coordinate 32,548 downwards.
ACAACAGAAGGAATCGTGTTTGACGTAAAAGGTTTACCAAATCCAAGCGGCAACCGATTCACTTTAAAAGTTGAAAGTGATAATATAAATGAAAAGATGACGGTACGAGTTGTAGATGTGTTGGGTAAAGTGGTAGAAGTAAGAAATAATATTTTTGCCGGACAGACCTTACAGATAGGAAATAATTACAGGCCAGGTGTTTACTTTGTAGAAATAACACAGGGAAATAATAAAAAACAACTCAAGCTGATAAAGTTGTAGGCTACAGATAATACCTAAAAACTTTAAACCCCATTCTAGAGAGTGGGGTTTTTTTATTGGTGTGTCAGGCATGTATATCAGCTATAGGGTGTAAGTCCCGAATGCACTTTACGATGAGAAGCATTAGCCGAGAGCAAGGGTGTTCACTGTGAAGTGGAATCCGAAGGAAGCTGGCGACAAACATTTGAGCCGACGAACAGAAACTGTATATAAAGCGGGTCTATATGGGTGATGTTGCCAAAGAAACAAAAGCCCTTAATCGTACAGGTAGCAGAGAATTAACGCAGCTATATCTTTAAAAAAAGAAATATTTACTGGAAGTAAAGTAAATCAAAGATGTTTAAACTAAGAAAAAGATTATTTAAAATAATTTGGCCGATTTGTTTTTGCCCTATATGAGCAGCCCAAATTACTGGGCCGCGTTTTTTTGAATCCCAGTCGGAGACTGGCTTTTATTAAGAAATCCTTAGAGCGCTGCGCTAACTCAAAGGATAGCACAACGCTTTTGATTTGCCATACTGCCGATAGCAGGGGAAAATTGTTAAACCCGCACAAAAAACTTTTTGGGGAGGGTATGCAGGTTACTTTTTAGACTTAGACGGACACCTTTGGGAAATAGGCCATAATCCGGCGTGGAAAATTGAAGAATAAAAGAAAGGGGCCTAAAATCACCTTGCAGTAATACTGTTTGAACTGATAGAAGGGCTCGCTTTCGTGAGCCTTTCTACGTAGTTGAAAATCAAGTGCCCAGAACAGGAATCGAACCTGCACATCCTTGCGAATACCAGATTTTGAGTCTGGCGCGTCTACCAATTCCGCCATCTGGGCAACTATAAAGTCAATAGTCAATAAGTCATTAGGTCATTGGTCAGAATAGTAAAAAATGGCCTAAACCCTTCAAACTTCACGTTTCTTTTTAACGGGCTGCAAATATAAGCGTATCAGTGTAAAACAGCCAAAATGTAGTGAGGATAATTTTATAAGATGGAATTCAGCCGTTACTTACAACAGCTTTTTTTAGGCAATAATACCTTTTGTATGATCGTCCACAATTTCTTTAGCACACTCATGGTTTTATGTTCAATATTAAGGCATGTAGTTTAACACACCTGCAAAGTTAGTATATGCGGAAGAGTAAAAATCATGATACCCGTCAATAAAGCTTTACTTACTATTTTTTAACTTTTAGCCTCAACCTAAACTATCTCCCGGAATGCTAAACCAGGTTAGTAGTTCATAAGTAAACCTTTGTGCTGCTACACCGGGGTCGTTTTCCAAAAGGGCCTTTACTGTTTGTTTATCAGCAATGTTATATACTGCCATCTCAATAATATGGCCTCCATGCATCACGGGCCCAGTTAGGGCCAGCAAACCATTTGCTTTTAGCTCCGCGAGATAACTTAAATGTGCGGCCTGGTTTTGTTGCTGCACTTCTTCGTCAGGCATATTATATTCCGGCCCCTTCTTTAGCAATACCAAACAGTATTCCTTTGTTTTATTGTGTATGTCATCTATGCCCATATTTCCTGTTTAATAAGTAATATAATAATTTTTTATATCAATCATTTTTCGTCTATAATTGTAAAACCATAACCGATAATCTTTTTATAACTGACTGACTGCTCGTAATATCGAAATATGACCAAACAGCTTGCCATTATTTTTCTTTTTATATTCCTGGCCGTTTCAACAACCCGGGCACAATCTTTCGTTTTAAAAGGCAGGGTAACCGACAAAGAAACCGGCAAGCCTGTACCGGGAGCAAGTGTTTTTTTAAGCAGCACATCTATTGGCACAGCCGCAAATAATAATGGTGAGTTTGTATTAAACAGGGTACCACAAGGTAAATTTGACCTTGTGGTGTCAAGCTTAGGTTATGAAACTTATGCCTTAAGCATTACACCTGATAAAATAAACGGGCCATTATCCATTCTGCTTACAGCAAAAGCAAACCAGCTTGCGGATGTTGTTATAGGCAACTACGATAAAGACGGATGGTTAAACTGGGGCAAAACCTTTGTGAACAACTTTATTGGCACATCCTATTTTGCAGATGGATGCAGTATTAAGAATTATGCGGTGATAAAATTCCACTACTCAAAAAAGAAAGATATTTTACAGGCTTTTGCCGATGAACCGCTGGTAATACAAAATAGTGCACTTGGCTATATTATACACTATAAACTGGAGGAATTTACGTTAGACAGGCCTGCCGGTAGCCTTGTTTACAAAGGGTTTCCCCTGTTTGAGGAAATGGGTGGTAATGCCCGGAGACAAAGAAAGTGGAAAGAACGGCGCAAAGAAGTATATTATGGTTCCATTATGCATTTTATGCGTTGCCTGTTTACCAACAAGCTTGCTGAAAACGGGTACGAAATAAAAAGGCTTGAAAAAATACCCAATACTGAAAAGATACGGGTGAAAGCCCTTTATAAATATTATGCAGGCGCCGATAATAACCTGGCTGATTATGAAAGCAGGCTGCCAAAGGATACCTTAACATATTATCAAAGTGTATTAGGCCAGCGCAACGAAACGGATGTATTACATAATGAACTGCTTACAGGCGACAGCATAGCCTACGGAGCAGACAGTATTACGGCAGCTTTAAAGTTTAGCGATTATTTAAACATTACCTATAAAAATAAAAAAGAGCCAATTGAATACCTGCAGCAAACCAACAGCCTGGCTTCTTTTTCAGGCAGCATTACATCGCAGGTATCCCTTATAAATGCAAAGCCTGTATATATTTTATATAATGGCGCTTATTTTGAACCAGACGACCTGCTTTCAATTGGTTATTGGGGGTGGAGTGAGAAAGTGAGCGAACTGCTGCCCTTTGATTACTGGCCGTGAGGCGGAGCAAGTAAAGAAGGTTGATTAGTTGATTTGTAGAAAAAAGTGACGCCAAATAAATAACAAACAAGGGGGTGAATATTGAGCAAGGAGCAAGGAATCCTGAATTTTGAAGGGAATACAGGGTAAATAATAAACCCCAATGTTTTTAGAAAAACACCGGGGTTTAAAAATATTCGCTTACTTAATGACCAATGACTTATTGACTTAATGACTAATGACTCGCAAGGACTGTCATCTGTCAACTTCCTTAATGGCCTACTGACCAAATGACTACCCCCCTTATCTTCTCAGTCCCCTTTAGGGCGGAGGGCTTAACTCCTTTACAGCATCAGCATGGCATCGCCATAGCTGAAAAAGCGGTATTTATCTTTTATAGCCCTTTTATAAGCTTCCATTGCAAGGTCGTAACCGGCAAAAGCGCAGGTCATTATCAGCAGGCTGGTTTTTGGTAAATGAAAATTAGTAACTAAGCTGTCCGCCACGCTAAACTGGTAAGGCGGGTGAATAAAATGGTTTGTCCATCCTTCGCTGGGCTTAAGCAACTTTTGTGCTGTAAAGCTTGTTTCCATGGCGCGCATGGTTGTTGTGCCAATACTGCAAATGCGATGGCTGGTTTCTTTAGCCTTGTTTACAATTTTACAGGCTTCGTCGTCTATTTTGTAATACTCAGCATCCATTTTGTGCTTACTAAGGTCTTCAACCTCAATGGGCCTGAAGGTGCCTAAACCGGTGTGAAGGGTAATTTCAGCAAAGCGGATACCTTTTATTTCGCAACGCTTTATCAGCTCACGGCTAAAATGCAACCCGGCAGTAGGGGCGGCAACTGCGCCCTCGTATTTGGCATATACCGTTTGGTAACGTTCTTTATCCTCTTCGTCGGGCTTGCGCTTAATGTATTTGGGCAGCGGCGTTTCGCCTAAGAATTCCAGCATCTTTTTAAAGCTGTCTTCATCTTCGTCCCACAAAAAGCGGATGGTACGCCCACGGCTGGTGGTGTTATCAATTACTTCAGCCACCAGTTCGTCATTATCGCCAAAATACAGTTTATTGCCCACGCGTATCTTTCTTGCGGGATCAACAATTACATCCCAAAGGCGGTTAGGCTTGTTAAGTTCCCTAAGCAGGAAAACTTCAATTTTAGCGCCTGTTTTTTCCTTGCGGCCATACATACGGGCCGGAAAAACCTTGGTGTTGTTAACTACAAATACATCCTTATCGTCAAAATAGTCAAGAATGTCCCTAAAATGCTTGTTTTCAATGTTTCCTGTTTTGCGGTGAACAACCATCATGCGGCTGTCTTCGCGGCGTTTTGTAGGATTTTGGGCAATAAGGTTGAGAGGAAGGTCAAATCGAAATTGTGATAATTTCATGTGTTCTATTTGTTTTATAGGCCACATGCAGTTCGCGCGTCGCCTTACGGGGCGGCTAACGTCATGTTACGGCATGATTTATAAAAGTGTGCAAAGGTAACGCAAAAAGCGTTACATCCCGATTTTTTTAGTTCAAAAACTATGCTAAAGCGGCGATGGCTGGCGAAATGGCATTGGAATGGTTTGTAAATGTTGCGATGTTAAAAATTGTGGTTTGTGTTTCCCGGTCTGGTGTTCCTCACGGGCGTACACCCAATTCCTATCTCAAAAAATCCATTTATTAATCAAAACAAAGCAACCCTTGTTCGTCAGGCAACTGTTTTTATACAGGTAATGCTGGTAAATGTAAAACACAAAAGCCGCGCCCGTAAAATATCTATACCTTTAGCGTGCCAGTTAATTTTTCTACTATGAGAAAAATATTGAACCTTTCTATTTTGATACCCCTTTTCCTGCTAACAGGTTGTGCAGGCCCCGGCAAAATAATGAATGGCTGGATAGGCAAAACAAAAGAGCAGCTTATTGCAACCTGGGGGCAACCGATGCGTGTAGCCGACAATGGTTCAGCCGGCGTAATATTGATCTATTCCGCCAAGGTAGACCTTTATGAAACGCCGGGGGTTTATCTTAGCAATGAAGGAGATGGCTACACCAGGATAAACCGGCCGGTGCAAAAACCGCAGCAATACACCAAGCTGAAATTATTTTACATAAACCCTGCCGGTATAATCTATTCCTGGAAAATGCAGGATATTTAGAGGACTAACGCGTGGCAGCAAAACAGGTATGGCCGATGACAGGTGAACAATACCCCAAAATATATTTATACAGGCGCCTGGTTCAGGCAAAACTCTTCATTGATGCCCACTATGCAGACAAAATAGATCTTAGCAACATTGCCGATGAGGCTTACTTTTCTAAATTTCATTTCATCAGGGCGTTCAAAAATATTTATCGCAAAACGCCACACCAATATTTAATTTTTGTACGAATTGAAAAAGCAAGGGGGTTACTTAAAGCCGGCATTCCTGTTTCAGAAGCCTGCTATGCTGTAGGCTTCGAAAGCTTAAGTTCATTCAGTAAATTGTTTAAGAGTATTGCCGGCATAACTCCTTCCGCATACTCAATACAGCAACAAAAAATAAAAACGCAAATAGCCGAAGCGCCCTTAACCTTTATACCTGGTTGCTTTGCTGAAAAAAAGGGCTGGCTTAAAAAAGAGCAATTTTGAAACAATGAAACTGCAGGGCATGCCTTTTCTTTGTGTAAACACACAACACAAGCGCATGATAACTAAAATGACCCATGTAAGCATCTATGTTACAGACCAGGCAAGAGCTTACGACTTTTACACCAACAAACTTGGATTTAAGGTTATAACAGATGTACCCATGCCCAACAATGACCGCTGGATAACAGTTTGCCCGCCGGAACAGCCTGGATTTGAAATAATGTTGGCCCCCATAAACAGGGGACTGTTCTCCAAAGAAACCGCTAATGCTTTGAAAGAGCTTGTAGAAAAAGGAACTTTTGGCGTCGGCCTTTTTACCTGTGATGATATTTATGCTACCTACGAAGAATTAAAAGCAAAAGGCGTTGAATTTACTAAGGTGCCTAAAAAAGAATTCTACGGTATTGAAGCCATATTTAAAGACGATTCAGGCAACTGGTTTTCGCTTGCACAGCTTGTTTAATGGAATAACTGACTATGCATATATAAATTCGGGCTTTGTGTCCTTTTTGTGATCATCCTTTGCGCCCGCCCGGATGACTGGTCGGACGGGCCTTTGTGGTAAAAAGAAATACAACCACGGAGTCCACAAAGGAAATGCAACACAAAGGGCACAAGGGATTATCCAGGTTGTTACATTCGATAGCCAATTGAATTTGATTTCCACCAATATATTTTCCAAAAAATTACAGGAGATATGAAAACAACATTTGATAAAGCAACAAGGGATGAGTTGATCCGCAGGATCAATACACTTAATGAAAACAGCAAAGCCCAATGGGGTAAAATGAATGTTTACCAGATGCTGAAACATAATACGCTATGGGGGGAATGGATAGCGGATAAGGAAACGCATAAAATGGTATTCATTGGCCGTTTGTTTGGCAGAATGGCCTTAAAAAGTGTTTTAAAAGATGAAAAACCTTTAAGACGAAATACACCCACCCTGCCTGAACTAATAGTAACAGAAAATGGTGATGTGGAAGCCGAAAAAGCGAAATGGATAGCCCTGCTTGAAGAACATGCCCATTTTTCAAACCCGGGCTTTGTACATTCCTTTTTTGGAAAAATGACAGAAGAGCAAATCGGGTATATGGCGTATAAACATGCCGACCATCATTTGCGGCAGTTTGGTTGTTAGGGGAGGTGATAAGAAATATATAGAATATATAATTCTTCTTTTCAACAATCCCAACGGACAATGTCGTTCAATTAAGAGCTATGTGTTAAACTAAGGTCAGTTTTTCTTAACTCCGGAGGAGTTTCGTGTTTATAGAAATCAGCGGGCGATATTGCCTGAAGGCTCCGTATGGAGCCACGTAAGCAAGATTTAATTACTACGTGGCTCCATACGGAGCCAATGAAAAAGCATTATGTACACTCTATAAACACGATGCCCCTATGGGGCAATAGGCCATTAAACGACATTGCCTGTTAGGGGGTTATCCGCATTTATTCTTTCTTCTTTATAATAATGTCAGGTCTGCGCCAGCCTTGTTAGATGTATTAGCTACCGTTGTAAGCTATCTGCATAAACTCACGTACTTCATCATTTATATCCTCATTGTGCAGCATCCTGAAATGATGATAGATAACATGCCTTCCAGGCACCACCTGTATTCGCTGAAAACATAGGTTGTCATCATAACGGTGTTTAAAAGCAAACACTACGTGAATAAAATTTTTGCCTGCCTGTGTAATATAAGCTACGTTTTTACCGGCATTGGCAATCGTGATCATTGTTTTGTGCGGATAGATGCTGACAGGGCCGATCTTTTGCAATTCAGCTATAAAATGATTGAACAGCAATAAAGCATGCCCGGACTTAATGATAGAAAATGCGGGTAAGTGCCTGGGATCATCCATATCATGTTCATGTAATATCAAAGCTAAATATAAGTGCCCGAAATGGGATATCTAAAATCAATCTGCTACGCTGATTTAATTTTAGTCCTCCGCTGGTTAAGGGCAACTGGGTTGTTAGCTGGAAAGAAGCTAATCTTATTATTAGGTGGTGCTTTTTAAAATTTCCTTTCCATCGTATTTAATTTCTAAGTAGCTTCAACGCCCTAATTCAAAATACGTTTTATGAAGAAATTAATCTATGGCGCTTGCTTTCCATTAATGATCTTGTTGGTTACCACATATGTTGCAAAAGCCCAGCACGATACATCGCAGGCAATTGAAGGGCGGTGGGATATGTCAGTTTCAGTTAACGGCAAAACAAACCCTTCCTGGTTAGAAGTAGAGCTATCCGGCAACCGGACGCTGGTAGGCAGGTTTGTAGGCTCGGGTGGCAGTGCGCGCCCTATAGCAAAAGTTAACTACAAAGACAATGCATTCGATTTTACCATACCGCCGCAGTGGGAAACCGGCAGTGACATGGTAGTAAATGGCACGATAGTAAACAGGGACAGCATGGCCGGCACCATGTTAAGCCCCAACGGCAAAACCTATAACTGGACAGCCGTTCGCGCGCCGTTGCTTAAAAGGCAAAGTCCGCCTGTTTGGGGTAAAACCATAAAGCTGTTTAACGGAACAAGCCTTGACGGCTGGCACCCCGAGTATGGCGCCAACCAATGGGTTGCCGACAACGGTATTTTACGCAGTCCAAAATCCGGCGCTAACCTGGTAACAGACCCAACTTTTAACGACTTTAAATTGCATATTGAGTTTAAATACCCCAAGGGCAGTAACAGCGGCGTGTATCTGCGCGGTCGTTACGAGGTACAGGTTGAGGACAGCAAAGGCATGGAGCCCGACAGCCACCTGCTTGGCGGTATATATGGGTTTCTTACACCCAACAGTTTAGATGCTATAAAAAGTGCGGGTGAATGGCAAACCTATGACATTACGCTAATAGGAAGAAGGGTAACAGTTGCACTTAATGGTAAAGAGATCATTACTGACCAGACCATACCCGGCATAACCGGCGGCGCAATAGACAGTAAAGAGGGCGAACCGGGGCCAATATTGCTGCAGGGCGATCATGGGCCTATTGAGTACCGTAATATTACAATTACGTTGCCTAAATAGGTTAAGAGGATTGTTTTATAAAAAGATATTTGTGGTTAAAAGCCGTTGCTTATTGAAAGAAGCAACGGCTTTTTTTATTATATCAATTCGTGGATTTGTTAAACTAAAAGGCCGGTTTCTATTAATCAAATCTTTTTGAAAGTAAAGTTAAGTAACGGTAAGGCACAGGTCGGGAGACCCGCGCCAGTGCGGATTACTTATTTGACTATTTTTGCCTTACTTTATGCGACTACTTTTGCAATTTATATTTTGGAGTTCAATTAGTTTTATTTCGATCGTACTGATAATCGAAATTTTACTTCATATTCTTCCAATGGAATTTGCTACTGCCAATGATGAATATGTTTTTGATACTATAGCCTTTTGGGGCCTTCCAATATCGATTCTATTTTCCTTGACGGGAACATTGAGACGAACAAATAGTATGGGTGCCATTATTGCGAAAATAGTATTAACAGTATTCGTTGCGCTCATTCCTGTATTTGTTGCATTTGCAACTGCTCTTGATTTATGTGGATGGACAACGGATAAATCTTTATTTGTTATGAAAAATGATAGCGCAACCAAAATTGTTTTACGCGACTTTGGTTGTGGAGCTGTAGACAGCACCAGCCCGGACTACGTGGTAGTTAAAGTTAAATATCTTACATCCCATTTTATCTGGATATCGAATATTGATACGACTAAAATAGATAGGTCAGTTTGGCATAGAATTGAAAATTGATAAAAATTGACTAAGAGTTAAATATGGTCAAGCTTGTACCGGTACACATATGTTAAAAAATAATGCTCCGAGTACCGAGATCACTGGGGAATATCATTTCAAAATGCTTTTTAGCTTTGGCTCTTCAAATACCCTTCATAGAAGGGATTTCATTACCAAGCCCAGATGTCCTGCGGAACATCTGGCTTAACGGATACTATTTGACCCTCTCCATAGTACTTTTAGAAGGTTGATTTGAATTTTTATTTAAAGCATACATCTCAAGTAAAATAATAATTACTATGAAAATAATGACGCCAAGAAGTATTTTAAGAGCTTTTTTTCCCATGGCTTATGCTTTTTGAGTGATAAAAATAATCAGTAGTATGTTCCCATTCTGCTAAATACGCTATTGTTAGTGAAGATAACAAAATAGCTATATTAATACTTAACTGTTTGGCATGCCGCCATATCTCCTCTTAAATTATCTTCCATCATACAACAAACTCCTATAATTTTAATATTCTATTCTATTATTATGCATGTATATAAAAACTGCACTGTTCTGTTATTGCTTCTTGGTATTTTATGCACAAAACCCGCATCAGCCCAGGATGCAGCCCTGCTTAAACAACTGCAGCAAAGCGATTATCTAAGGACGGTGATGAAAGCGGACCCTGCCAATGGCGGCATGCAAAGATGGCTGCAAAAGAAAGTGGAGCTATCGCGCGACTTACCGCTGGCAACTGATTTCAATGCTTTGGTGCACAAGGGGCCGGGTAATATTACAGTTGATCAATCCAATACTATCTCCGGCAAAGGCAGCATTTTGTTAGAGATGCCAACATCCTTAGCTGTAAAAAATCCCACCAACCGCAGTTACGCTTTTGCAGAAGTGATCAGGCCGCTGAATGGAGAAAACCTAAATACCTATAACCGCTTTTCAGTATGGGTGTATGCAGATGCGCCGGGGTTTTATTCATTTTTTGTGGGCTGCACTTTGTATAATGCAGGCAGGCACGTGATGCCCACACCGGGCAGGTTTGAAGGACAGCATTTTGTAACGGTATATCCACACCAATGGCGACATATTATTTGGGAGCTACCCGATCTGTACCGTGATTCCGTTACCGGCCTTTCTGTAAATATTATGCTCACAGGCTCACCAAAAGGCGCCGCTGATACCATGCGGCTTTATATAGATGACATGCGGGTTGAAAAAGTAGAAGTGGAGAACAGCCGTGGTTTTAACCTGCGTAAGGATGCGATAGCATATAGTAACAGCGGGTATAAAACGGGTGCGGTAAAACAGGCACTTGTGCAGAATGCAGAAGATGTAAAGTTCCGGTTGATAGATGCAAACAATAAAGTGGTCTTTACCGGGAACGGAAAACGGTTGGATAATGGTTTTGTACAGCTTGATTTTAGCGCCTTTAATACACCGGGATATTATACACTCAAAATTGGTAACAGGTCAACCAAGCCTTTCGCGATTGGCAATGACGCTTATCTCGCTACTGCATGGCGTACACTCAACTTTTTCTTTGCAGAACGATGCGGATACGATCAGCCGGGCATACACCAGGAATGTCATACTGATGTTACAGTTGTTCATCCCGATGGCAGGCGCGTTAATATAAACGGCGGCTGGCACGATGCCGGCGACCTTACACAGGGAATTGGCAATACGGCGAGGGCCGGTATAGCGATGCTTGAACTGGCAAGATCGGTTAAGAATAAAGATGCCCACCTGTATAAGCGTTTATTAGAAGAAGCCCGCTGGGGCCTTGATTGGGCTTTGAAGACAAGGTTTGGAGATGGCTACCGGGATGGCGGAATGATCATTGGTATTTGGTCGGATAATATTACGGGCACAAAAGACGATATGCAGGGCAAGGCCACCAACAACCCTGCTGATAATTTTATTGCGGCATCGTATTGCGCGATAGCCGCCCCTTTCTACTTAGATGATGATCCTGTATTCAGCGGTTTATGCCGCAGGGCTGCTGTAGAGGATTTTTCGTTTGCCACTGAAAAGCTGGGTACCGTAGCGGGCAAACCCGAAGTAGATCAATATGGGTTGGCTGTTGTTTCCGCGATGAACCTGTACCGGTTAACGAAAGCACAGCCCTACCTGGATTCGGCTGTTAAATACGCGCGGGTGGTAATGGATTGCCAGCAAAAAGAAAGGCGCACGGATTGGTCAATACCATTGCACGGGTTTTTTTATGAGTCAAGGGCAAAGAAAAGGATACTCGCCTATTTTCACCGCAGTGATGAGCAATTTATGGTGGAAGGCTTGAGTATGTTGCTTACGGATGCGCCTGCTAATGCTGATGCACCTTTGTGGAAGGCATCCTGCCAGGCGTATGCAGATTACCTGCATGATATTTCAACGGTGATGCAACCTTACGGCATATTGCCTGCTGCCATATACGAATTGAACAATGCTGATTTTTCAGGTATATACCATGAAGGGGCGCCAGTAGGGCTGCCTTCTATGGAAGAATATAATGCCCAGGTAAAGAATGGGATACATTTGGGTGACGGGTTTTACCTGCGCCGCTTCCCGGTGGCGTACCAATTCCGCGGGTTTCATGCGGTACTGATGGGCAAGGCAAAGGCGGCATTTATTCTTGCCGATCTCTTTAAAGATAAATCGTTGAGAGATATTGCCACCCGCCAGCTTGAGTATATTGTTGGATACAACCCTTTTGCCATGAGCACTATTTATGGGGATGGATATGATTACCCTCCCTTATACGGGGCATATGCAGGCGATGTGGTGGGTGCTGTGCCCGTTGGCATAGAAACTTTTGAGAACGATGACGAACCTTATATGCCCATGCAGGTAAATGCAACGTATAAGGAAATATGGACGCACACTACAGGCAGCGTGATGTGGTTATTGGCCACGCTGTTTAAGGATCAGTAATTGGTCATCAATCTTTTTTTTCTGCCTGAAATGGTGGCGCTTGTGCATTTCAGCAAATTGCAGCCATTCCAAAGCATTAAAGAACTGCAACCCGGGGTGTTTGGTTTTGCCGGTTGATCGGGAAAGATCGTGTGAACTATACAACCTGTTTACTTCATTTTTTATTAATACAAGTCCCTTCAATAATTCTTCTTTACTTGCCGGTTGTTTTGAGTTGAGATCGTTGGACGGATTTGTAAGCGGCATATCGGGGAACGAATTACGTGTGAACATGGCTTTAGCATTGTCGTGCATCGTTTCATTCCCATTCCTGTCATCCAATAAACATATCTTGATCTGTTCAACAAAAAATCCTGTATCAGCGATAATATGTACATATACCTGCCCCAGTGACCATGATTGCATGTTTGGCCTTTGGCAAAGCATTTCTAAAGTATAATCGTCCAGGTAACTGATCCACTTGTCAACCGTACTGTTAAATTGTTCCAATAAAATATCAGCCTGTGTTCTTGCCATTATCAAAAATTACCTCAAATATAAATGGCTAATGGGTTAGGCGAGCTTAGCAGGATAAAATACTCTTTTCGTCTATAGATTTTGCCGTTACGCAGCAAACAAGCTATTACCGTTTCATTAATTTGTAATATTGTTTACCAGCAGTATTGCCTGGTAGTGAAACCTAACACAACAATCCAAATGAAAACATATTACCTTCTCCCGGCGCTTATGTTAATGTCAGTCTTAGTTTCTCATGCCCAAAGATCAGCGTACCGTATCAGCGGCGCATACCCCATACAAAGCAGCGGCGGGTACGATTATATGACGGTGGATAGTGCTTCTGATAACTTATACGTTTCGCATGGGTCGCAGGTGAATGTGCTTAATAAAACCACCGGCGATTCCATTGGGGTGATAAAAACTGAAAAAGACGTGCATGGCATAGCCCTGGTGCATGCTTTGGGCAAAGGGTATATTTCAAACGGGACACTTAATAAAGTGCTGGTATTTGACCTTAAAACCAATAAGGTGCTTGGCTATGTGCCTACGGGAAAATTTGCCGATGGCATTTTTTATGATGACTTCTCTAAAAAAGTAATTAGCTGCAACGGCATGAGCAAAAATATGACGGTGATTGATCCCACTGCCGATACGGTATTTGCCACCATTCAATTAAGCGGCTGGCCTGAAACCGCGGTAAGCGACGGCAAGGGGTATATATATGTGAACAATGCCGAGAAAGCAGAAATGGATGTGGTAGATGCCACCACCTTTAAGGTGATCCACAACTGGCCGAATAAGCCTGGTGTTGGCGCATCAGGGCTGGCAATTGACCGCGGGACCATGCGTTTATTCGCGGGCTGCGGCAATAAACTGATGATAGTGATGGATGCAACCAATGGTAAAATAATAAGCAGCCTGCCCATTGGCGATGAATGCGACGGCGTGGGTTTTGATAACCATTTGAAAACCGCCTATTCCGCGAATGGTGATGGTACACTTACCGTTGTTAAGGAGTTGTCTGCAGATAATTTTGCCGTAGCGGAGAATGTACAAACAAAGCCGGGTGCACGTACCATTGCTGTTGACCAAATAACGCACAAAGTGTATCTGCCTTCGGGGATGTTTAAAGCTGCTACTAAAGAATCTTTTCGCCCGCAAATTATACCGGGTACGTTTAAAATTTTGGTGGTAGAGAAAAGTTGATAACACGAATTATTTAAACACGAATTAGGACGAATAACACGAATTAAGACAAAGCAACCAAAAGTTTGTACCACCATTTCATTGCACAGCGTTCTGTTAAGATGCTGAAATAAATTCAGCAGGACGATGCTTCTTTCATGAGCACTCTGTAAGGATGGCACGCAATGAACGTGACCGAACCGAAACCGTCACCCTGAATTTATTTCAGGGTCTTATTTGGAGCTTGGCTTTGCAATAGCATGTGCCTGGTGCTTATTCGCTGACAAAAATTTGTCTCACCATTTCATTGCTCAGCGTTCTGTTAAGATGCTGAAACGAGTTCAGCAGGACGATGCTTTCTGTTGTTGTTGTGTCGCCTGACCAACAACACTATATTCTTTTTTTTTCTTTCGTTATATATTTTAAGCATGCTTAATTATAATGTTTTTTCTTTTTCCTCCCGCAGAAGCGGGATGTTCCACTGTGATGGAATAAAGAAACAAAAAAGATCAAGGCCAGCATGATGCGCTCCGCCATCTGTCCGTGCCCTTGCCACCCCAGGTGTAACCGCGTTCTTTTTTACTTTTTATCATGTTGCGTGATACTTCATATTCGGTATGGTTTTAATTTTTGGCTACGGTTGCATGCTTTGTTTTTTCGTGGCCTAAACTACCGTTTTTGATCAGCTTGTAAGCAGGCTGTTATTTGTGCATTTTTCTTGCATTCGAAATTCAGGATTCCTTGCTCCTTGCCCGATATTCAAGTCTTCGTTTTTGGGCTTTGGACTTTAACATGGCGCTTCTTTCCCCTGAGTTATGGCAACACGGGGTAAGGTGACACCCAGGTTCACAAAATTTCACGCATGGAGGGCATTTTTTTAGCGGCCTCACCCTATCCGCCGCGGCGGACTCCTCGCGTAGAGGGACTTGCGAAGAAGCCTTTTTATTATGCGAATTTTTTCTTCGCGAGTGTTGTGTGTTTTTTCATCAGACCCCGAGGGTTTTCAAAAACCCTCGGGGTCTTTCAACCACAAATCAACTTTTACCCGCCAATCTTACAGGTTTACGCCAATGACAACGTTTTTGTAAGATTATTACTGTCTGAACCACGATTTTAATAGATTTATGGCCTGCCCGACTGTGTCATTCAGGCGGGGATCATAAGGATTAAAGGCCTCAAGCTTTATGCTATAAACTCTTGGGTTTTCATCGCGTAAAGCATGCAGCGTAGAGCGTAAGGCTCCATATTCCCCCAAACCGTACACAACCGTACAAATAAGCATAATTTTTTTGTTTTTTTTTAGTTTCCATAACACGACGAGGCGAACTTGCCTACCGGCAGTTGCACGACACACGAATTGAAGAATAGGCAACAAATCAACCATCTCCAACCAGTCAGTAAAACCAGCTTTACACTTTTACGCCAATGGTGACGTTTTTGTCAAGCTATGCCCCTATAAAAAATGGAAAAGCCCGTTAAACTAAACCCAAACCGTACACAACCGTACAAATAAGCATATTTTTTTCATTTTTTTCTGACCCGAAATTTAGGGTTTTGAAATTTAATGTGGTGCTTGCTTTTAGCATGGCATTGTTCTAGTGAACAACAGAACACCCGGAAAACAGGTGTTGCAAATCTTTTACAAGGTACGAAAGGTATTTGAGATTGCCAAATTATTTAGTAAAAATATCTCTCATTTAACTAAAATAATTAGTAGCAGAAGTAGTTTTATAACGGAGAGATATTTTAGAAAGCCGATGATTAGAAAAGATTAATTTTTTGTGAAGTAGTCTGCCATTAGCTCGGCTTGCTTTAATACAGTTTCAATTGCTTTTGCCTGCTTATCGGGTGGATAGCCCCATTTTGTCAGGGTGCGTTTTACTATCACCATAAGTTTTGCTCTTGCACTTTCTCTTATCGTCCAGTCAATGGTTGCATTAGCCTTTACTTTATCGGTTATTTCTCTTGCTATCTCTTTTAACTGGTCATTACCCAAAACCTGAACCGCGCTGTCGTTCACCTCTAATGCATTATAAAAAGCTACTTCGTCTTTTGTTAAACCAAGCTTCTCGCCTTCTTTGTCGGCTTCTTTAACTTCTTTTGCAATATTGATGAGTTCCTGTATAATTTCAGCAGTGGTGAGCAAATTATTTTGGTACCGGTTTATTGCACCCTCCAACATCTCCAATAATTTCCGGCTCTTTACTAAATTGGTTTTGGCGCGTGTTTTTATTTCGTCATTCAATAATTTCTTCAATAATTCCAAAGCCAAATTCTGGTGCTTCATCCCTTTTACTTCTAAAAGAAAATCATCTGAAAGCACTTCTAACTCCGATATTTCCGGCCTTTCAATTCCTGCCGCTTCAAAAATGTCAATTACTTTATCTGAGCTTAATGCTTCATCAACTATTTGTTTGATGGTTGTTTCTATTTCAATATCTGATCTCCCGGTTCCTGTGCCTTCAAATTTTACCAGCCTCGCTTTTACAGCCTGGAAAAAAGCAATATCATCTTTAATGGCCAATGCCTTTTCATTTGGAACGGATAACGCAAACACCTGGCTTAATAATGTAACCTCTCTTATAAAACGGGCTTTACCATCCTGTAAACCTAAAATATGCTCTTCGGCCTGCAGGATAATTGATAATTTTTCTTCGGAAGAAACATGAAAAAATCTCCTGTAGTTGAACCGGAAGCTATTTTCATAATATGCTTCGGGCTCTTCCAGTATAATATCATTTTGAGTTTTTGCTTTTTCATTAAAAAATTGCTGAACGATTTCAAATTTTTCTGTCATTAACCCAACTGCCTTTTCAAGCTTTTCTGTTGGGTCACCCTTCCCGCCTGCATCTGAATAAAAGGATAATGCTTTTTTAAGGTCCGTAGCTATGCCTAAATAATCAACCACTAAGCCACCCGGCTTGTCATTGAAAACACGGTTTACCCTTGCAATCGCCTGCATCAGGTTGTGCCCTCTCATGGGTTTGTCAATGTATAAAGTATGCAAACAGGGCGCATCAAAACCTGTCAGCCACATATCACGCACAATTACCAAACGCAGGGTATCGGCAGGGTCTTTCATCCGATCAGCTAAGCCCTTCCGCTCTTGCTTTGTGGTCTTAAATTTTGACAGCACCGGCCCTTCATCACTTGAGGCAGTCATTACTACTTTAATAACCCCTTTTTTTAGGTCATCATCATGCCATCCAGGCCTTAAAGCAATTATTTCGTTGTATAATGTCGCGGCAATCCTTCTGCTCATCGCTACGATCATCGCCTTTCCGTCAAATACTTTTTGCCGTTGCTCAAAATGTTGTACAATGTCTTTGGCTAAGTTTTTAATACGGTCAATATTACCAACAATCGCCTCTAATTTTGTCCATTTAGCCTTAGCCTTTTGTTTTTCAGTTATCTCTTCATCCTGTTCCAGTTCTGCATCAAACTCTTCAATCAACCGCCTGCCCTCTTCGTCTAAGTTAACTTTCGCTAAGCGGCTTTCGTAGTAAATACGGACGGTGGCGCCATCCGCGACCGCCTGCGAAATATCATACACGTCTATATATTGGCCAAATACCTGCGGTGTATTTATATCTGCGCTTTCTATCGGCGTTCCCGTAAAACCAATGTACGTAGCATTTTTTAATGCGTCACGCATGTATTTTGCAAAGCCGTAAGCGATACGCTGCCCAATTATTACTTTGGTGTTTTTGTCTTTTATTTCTTTAATGGAAGATTCAAATCCATATTGCGTCCGGTGCGCTTCGTCTGCTATCACCACAATGTTCCTCCTCTCAGAAAGCCGGTCATAAACGGAGGCATGCCCTTCGGGAAAAAATTTCTGAATGGTGGCAAAAACAATACCACCGCTTGCAACTTTCAGCAACTCTTTTAGATGTTCCCTGTCTTTTGCCTGTACAGGTTCCTGCCTTAATAACTGTTTGCTGGCGGCGAAGGTGTCAAACAACTGATCATCTAAGTCGTTACGGTCGGTGATTACTACGATGGTTGGGTTTTGCATTGCAGGCGCGGTAATAAGCTTACCAGCATAAAACACCATGCTCAGGCTTTTGCCAGAGCCCTGGGTATGCCATACCACACCGCCCTTTTTATCACCGTTTATACCTGATGCGGTAATGGTTGATTCAACAGCTTTGTTTACCGCATAATATTGATGATAGGCCGCTAACTTTTTTTCTGTTTCAATTTGAATAATGCCTGTGCTGGGATCTTCCTTTTTATTTTTTTCAAAAACAATAAAATTGCGTACCAAATCTAACAGCGTGGCGGGGTTAAACATCCCTTTCAGCAATATCTCTAACTGAGGATTAAAACGCGAAGCTTCTTTTCTGCCATCTGCAGTTTTCCAGTTCATAAAACGGCTAAATCCTGCGGTTACGCTGCCCGCTTTACACTCCATACCGTCGGATATTACACAAATGGCATTATAAGTGAACAGGCCGGGTATAGTGGCTTTATATGTTTGCAGTTGCTCAAATGCTTTGCGCATGGTGGCTTTTTCGCCCGCAGCGTTTTTTAATTCAATTACTACAAGTGGGATACCGTTAATAAACAACAACACATCGGGGCGCTTGTTTTGATTTTTTTCAACAATCGTGTATTGGTTAACCCCTAAAAATTCATTGTTTAGTACATTTTCAAAATCTATTAATGCTACTTCATAACTGCGTTCAAAGCCATCCTGCTGGTAGGGAATTTTTACCCTTTCAACCAACATTTGGTGGAAAGTTTCATTGTTATGCAACAGGTCAGGCGAATAAATACGCAATACTTTTTGAATGGCCTGTTCCTGCGCATAGGCGGGGATGCCGGGATTTAATACTGCAACCGCTTTGCGCAAGCGTTCTGTTAATATAACCTGTTCAAAATTTTCTCTTTCCGCTAATTCAGCACCGGGGGCAATAGCCAAACCATGTATATAACCCCAGCCCAGGTTTTGCAGGGTTGTTATAGCAAGGCTTTCTATAATATTTTCGGTGATGGGTTTCATGACATAAAAAATTTATCCTCGTTCCATTTTGCAGGGTTATTAATAATGTAATTGGAAATGGTTTGATATGATTGCTGGTTGCGGATGATGTTTTCGTAATAATTACGTTGCCAAATTACCGGGTGGGCGTAATGCATTGCGCCCGTATCGCCGCCATTACGTAAAATATTTATTTGTTTAGTTACCGATGATTTATAACCGCGTACAATCGCGCCAATTGTTTGGGATGGTGAATGCGGTAGGGGCGAATTGAATTCGCCCTTTTTAATATTATCATCATTATTATTATCATTATTGGGCGTATTATCATTATTATTGGGCGAATTCAATTCGCCCCTACGATCATCGGCATCATTGTTATTGGGCGTATTATCATTATTATTGGGCGTATTATCATTGTTATTGGGCGTATTATCATTATTATTGGGCGAATTCAATTCGCCCCTACCATCATCGGCATTATCATTATTGGGCGTATCATCATTATTGGGCGTATTATCATTATTATTGGGCGAATTCAATTCGCCCCTACGCGTATGCAATACGGCCGGGCCATTAATTATAATAATGCCGTGCATGTGGTTTGGCATTATTACAAATACATCCAATTCCACATTGGGGCGTAATTGCGGTGTTTTTAACCATTCATTACAGGCAATTTTTCCTGCATCGTTCAATATCATTTCACCGTGTATAATTTTTCCAAATAAACATTCCCTGTCTTTTACACAAATGGTAATAAAATACGCCCCTGCCTGCGAATAATCATATCCTTTTAAACGGATTGACCTGCGGTGATGTATTTGGGGGTTGTATTTCATTTTGCTATTTACAAGTATATGCAATAATAATTACATTTTTACCCTAACCTCTCCGCCTATCAGTTTTGGCAATAGTGTATCTCGAAGTTGGGTAAGGGTGCGGATTTGATTTGTATTTGATTTTATTTTTTTAAACATTGGCCCGACAGTATTGTGAAATTTTTTTATTTTCTCTTTTGATTTCGGTATTTCAAAATCTTTAATCAACTCCTGACTAATATTTTGTTGGGCAGATCCACCAGCCAAACCAATTAAGTTTTCCTTATTGTATTTTGTTAGAATAAATAAAAATGTATATGGATAATTTTCATTTGGAATTAATGCACAAATTGCTTGGTTACAGGTCGCTGGCTCGGCTAATATCCCATATTCACCAACAGTAGCGCCATACATTGCAATTAGAATTGTATTTTCTGGGAATAGTTTTGCTGATGAGTTTTTTATTGCTTCAGCAGTAATCATTTCTTCCGTTTCGAAAATGAAGCTGCCTTGCAGTTCTTTTGATTTAACCCATTTTATTGTTCCATTGAAGTAATATTCCATCCTGGAGCGGGAAGGTGTTCCGCCAGAAGATGTTTTTACAACATCACCTAACTTTACTCCATCCCCCTCCGCCTCCTCAACAAACCATTGCCTAAATAGCGTTTCTGCTAATTGTTCTAAGGTTTTGTTTTGGCGGTGCAGTAAATCTATTTTATCATCTAAGCTGCTGAGGATGGAAGAGATGGTGACTTGTTCAGGAAGCGGCGGTAAGGAAATTTTAATTTGATTAAATGTTTCTTTGGTTATTGTATCAAATACGGCCCCATAAGAAGCCGATATAAAATTAGCAAGATTAGATTTTAATAAATAATAAAGAAATTCATTTGTTGTTATTTCTTTTTTGGCATCTACCCCATAATTTGATTGATTAAACGCCATATCGCGGCCAAGCATTGAAATAACCCCTACCGTACCTCGTGCTGAAATTATAATTTGCCCTTTCTTTAAAATTTTAGTGCTGCTATTTTGTAATCCTTTTTCTGTTATTTTTTTTTCGGCATCAAAGCAAAATTTTTTCCCATTATTAAAATCTGTAACAGAAAGCCAGGGAATGCTGCCCCCCCAATATTCTGTAACTGATGTTTTTGGTGTTCCGCCTCCAATAAGTTCCATCAATTCACTCAATTTATATTCCTTCCACCTGCTATAAAATTCAATGCCAACCCTGTCTATGTGTTCTATTAAGGCAGGTTCTTTTATGGTATTGTAATCTAATAAGTCAACTTTGTAGGGCAGGTTTAAATCTTCTAACTTGCCAATTAAATTAAGTATATCAGCAAAGCTCAATTCCTGCCCTTTTACCGCGAGGTCTATATCAGAGCCTTCTTTATAATTGCCTTTAGCACGGGAGCCAAACAAAAAAGCCTTATCCACTTTTGGGTTGGTTTCCAGCACTTGTTGTATGCTGTCAATAATGCTGCCTGTTAGTCCATATTTCATTTGTTAATCTTGTAAATATTCTATTTGCAGCCGGGTTTGCAGTTGAACAAACATTGGGTGGTAGTGTGCTAAAATATCAGCGACTATTTCAGCAGCCACTTTTTCGTCATAAGTATGTACCGTTTTAATCCTGCTGTTTACCATATCCATCCAGCGCCCGGCATTTTTAATTAAATCCCTGCCGGCCGCCAATTTAAAGGCATCTCTGCTGCCCTGAATATCGGTTACACCCTGGTTACTGTAATAATCTTTAATGGTATTCCATGCCAGCTCATAGGTATATTCAAAAGCTTTTATTAAACCCTGCTCCTCAAATTTGTTCAAACTGCCTTTATCTATAAATTCCTGTAATTGGGCAAGGGCCTTAACGAAATTCTGAAAACGTTGTTTCCACCGTATATCAAGATTATCCATTTCCCGTTAATTTAATTTTTGCTAAATTTTCAGCTATTGCCTTGTTTAAAGCATCTTCTTCCTGTACCTGTTTTTCTAATTCCGCTTTCAATGTTGTAAACCGTTCTTCAAAATTAAAATCATCTTCTTCATCCGCTAAACCAACATAACGCCCGGGAGTTAATACATAATTCAGGTTTTTTACTTCTTCAACTGCCGCCGCTTTGCAAAAGCCGGCAACATCAATATAATTACCGTCAGGGTTACGCCAGTTATGGTATGTGCCTGCAATTAATGCTATATCATCTTCGCTTAAATCCCTGTTTTTACGGTTTATTAGAAAGCCCATATTGCGGGCATCCATAAATAGTATTTCATTGTCCCGTTTTCTAAACTTTCCGTTTGTTTTGTTGCGGGATAGAAACCAGAGGCATGCGGGTATTTGTGTATTTAAAAACAACTTGGTAGGCAAATTTACAATGCAATCCACTAAACCTTTTTCGATTAGTGCTTTTCTTATCTCGCCTTCACCGGTGGTGTTGGTAGTTAACGACCCTTTGGATAATACAAAACCTGCCTGCCCTGTGGGCGCCAGGTGATAAAGAAAATGCAGTATCCAAGCATAGTTTGCATTGCCTGCCGGTGGTACAAATTTTTCGCCGAGCACTTTCCAGCGGGCATCATCACGCAGCAGCTCGCCACTCCAGTCGCTGTCGTTAAATGGCGGATTTGCCATTATATAATCTGCTTTCAGGTCTTTATGCATGTCGTTTAAAAAAGAACCTTCATTATTCCATTTAACATTGCTGCTGTCAATACCGCGAATAGATAAATTCATTTTAGCCAAGCGCCAGGTGGTCTGGTTACTTTCCTGCCCGTAGATAGAAATACGGTCGGCCGGATTTAAGGATAAACCCTGCTTGCCCTTTTTTTTGTAATAATCCTGGTGATTGTTTACAAATTTTTCGCTTTGTACAAACATACCGCCGCTGCCGCAGCAGGGGTCAAATACGCGGCCTTCATAAGGTTCAAGCATTTCTACCAATAATTTTACTACGCTTGCAGGGGTATAAAACTGGCCGCCTTTTTTACCTTCAGCTAAAGCAAACTCGCCTAAAAAATATTCAAACACCTGCCCCAACAGATCTTTGCTTTGCGCTTCTTTGGTACCCAGCGTTGCAGAACCAACAAGATTTACAAGGCCGCCAAGATTTGTTTTGTCTAATTTTTCCTGCGCAAATACTTTTGGCAACACACCGCGCAGAGAAGGGTTGTCCTTTTCAATGGCATCCATCGCCTCATCAATGTCTTTACCGATTGTAGGTTGTGTTGCCTTGCCCTGTATAAAATTCCAACGGGCCGTGGCAGGAACAAAAAACACCTTTTCCGCTAAGTATTCATTTTTATCCTCGGGGTCTGCACCTTCACTTTTCTGTGCCACCAATTTTTTATAAAGTTCTTCAAAAGCGTCTGATATGTATTTCAGAAATATCAAGCCCAATACAACGTGTTTGTATTCGGCAGCGTCCATGTTTTTACGGAGCTTATCGGCAGCTTTCCAGAGTTTTTTTGCTAAAGGTTCTTCTTTTTCTATTTTTTGAGTTTTGGCCATTCTATTCTTTAATAAAACGATTATAGCCTGCGAATTTAAGTTTTTAATTAGCATTTATGTTCTGATGTTATAAGATTGCATCGCCCCCATGAAACCCGAACCCTGAATCGAGTTCAGGGCAGGCTCCTGAAGTGAGTGACACAACCGCCGCTCCCATAAAACCCGCCTGCCTGTCCAAAAAATTCCCCCTCTTTTTTCATCCACCGAAAAAACAATGTTAATAGTATGTTTTTAATAAGGATTTATAGTAAAAAATTTTACTAATCCGTAACTTTTTTGCACCTTCAATCACTTTGTAACAGACGAACAACTATTATGAAACGACTATTTGCGACAGGTATCTGTGTGGTATGGGCATTACTATCTTCTGCACAGGATGCAAAACATTCATATCCAAGCGTTTTTTGGGAAATTACGGGCAACGGCTTAAAATCGCCGTCGTACCTGTTTGGCACCATGCATGTGAGCAATAAAATGGTGTTTCACCTAAGTGATTCATTTTACAATGCCATCCAGCGCTGCGATGAAGTGGCGTTAGAGCTAAACCCCCTGCACTGGCAGCCGGATATGATGCAACTTGATGCTGCACAGGCGGTTATGGGTGATTATATGAAGAACAGCTCGGGCGACTACCTTACTGAAAACAGCTTTAAGCTTGACAAATATGACGACGACCTTAAGGCGGCTATGACCGAACAGCCTGCGCAAATAAACGGCCTGCTTTACCGTACCCAACAGGCAACAGCGGATTATGAAGAGAACACTTATTTAGACCTTTATATTTATCAAACAGGCAGAAAACTTGGCAAAAAAGCGGGCGGCGTAGAGGACTATTACCAAACGGAAAGAATTGTTTTTGAGGCATACCGCGATATGGCCAAAGACAAAAACAAAAAGCAACCGGACACAGACGGCGAATCGGCATTTGACATAGAAAGAAAAATTCAGGATGCATACCGCATAGGCGACCTGGACATGCTTGACAGCTTAGAGAAATTTGAGTTTAACTCACCGGCTTATGTAGAGAAGTTTTTATACAAGCGCAACGAGATACAAGCAAACTCCATTGATACCATTCTTAAGAAAAATTCTCTTTTTGTTGGGGTAGGCGCTGCGCATTTGCCCGGCCCGCGTGGGGTAATAGAACTGCTGCGCAAAAAAGGCTATAAGCTGCGTCCCATTGTAATGCTTGACAGGGACGCAGAAAGAAAGGATGTGATTGATAAAATGAAAGCGCCTGAGGTGTTTAGCGCGGTATCAACAGAAGATAGTATGGTAACGGTACAGATGCCGGGGCCCCTGTATAAAAAGAATGCGGCAACCTGGCAATATGCTGATATGGACAACGGATCGTACTACATGCTTACGCGTGTTAAAACGCATGCGCCTATGCTGGGGCAAACGCAGGCTGATGTGATGAAAAAGATTGACAGTATGCTGTATGAAAATATTCCGGGAAAGATCATTAAAAAAACAGAGATAACGAGGAGCGGTTACCCCGGTTATGATATTACCAATAAAACAAGGCGCGGGGATATACAGCGTTATAACATCATCGCAACGCCATTTGAAATTATGGTGTTCAGGATGAGCGGCAATGATACTTATGTACAGGGCAACGAGGCAGATACCTTTTTTAACTCGATAACCATAAAAAATAAAGCGGGCAACTGGCAAAATTATGAATCGGCAAACAATGGTTTTACAGTGATGCTTCCGCAGCAGCCTAATGAGTTGCTTAATTCGTCAGGCGGGGATAATATGAACCGCTGGGAGTATGAGGCTGTTGATAAAGAAACCGGCAACGCTTATATTATATGGAAGAAGAGCGTTATGAATGACGATTTTTTAGAAGAAGATACATTTGACCTTTCGTTAATGGAGCAAAGTTTTAAGCGGTCGGATTTTATTGATAAAGAGTTGAGCCGGCATTATACCACTATAGATGGCTACAATGCATTGAACATGCAGTTCTCGCTTAAAGGCGGGGGTTTTATAAATGCAGAAGCTATTTTAAAAGGGCCGCATTATTATCTTATAGCAGAGCGCAGCAATAAAAGCAAGGAGAGGGACAGCAGGTTTTTTTCTTCTTTCGCATTCAGTGACTTTAAGTACCCTGAGCCTGTTTTATTTAACGATACTATTTTGCATTTCTCGGTAAAAACGCCGGTAAAGCCTGTGCTTGATGCGCGGGTGGTGAATATGTTAAGCGAGGCATTAAATGATGATGCCTATACGGAGGCACAGAACAGGTATGTTTATACAACAAAAGATAAATACGCCTTGTTTAAAAGCGATTCAACAGGCGAACAGGTGCAGGTAAGCGTTACTGAGTTTCCCAAATATTATTATGCTAAAGATTCAGATAGTTTTTGGATCAGCAAACTAAACTTAAAAAGCGACGATAACGACCTGGTATTAACATCAAAAGAGTTTATTAAAGTAACGGATGACTGCCATGGATATAAAATTATTTACCGCGATACAAATACCGTTCGCCAAATAACATGCTACGCGTTATTAAAAGACAACCGCCTGTACCGCCTTACTGCCGTAGGGGATACGCTTAACAGGCCGGGCAGCTTTTTGCAAACATTTTTTGAAACATTCAGGCCTGATGAAAAGAAAATGGGGCCATCCGTTTTTGAAAATAAGCTTGACCTGTTCTTTAAAGATCTTGCCAGCACCGACTCTGCAACACGCAAAAGGGCAAACGATGCCATACCCGATATTTATTTTGGCAAAGAGGGCATTGACCATATTGTAACGGCTATTAATAACATGAAATATTCTGATAAAGATTATTTTGATTTGAAAACAAAGCTTATTCACGAGCTTGGGTATATTGATGATAGCTGCTGCATTGAAAAGGTGGTAAATGCATTGAACAATATTTATACTAAAACTGCCGATACCAGCTATTTTCAAAATGAGGTGGTGAGTGCGCTGGCACGTTTGCAAACCAAAGAATCGTATGTAGTGTTAAAGAATATTTTGTTGCAGGATCCCCCCGTGTTTGATAATGCGGATGATTACAACACACTGTTCGGATTTTTTACTGATACGCTTAAGCTGGCGAAATCACTTTTTCCCGAAATACTCCAGCTTGCTACCATAGAAGATTATAAAAAACCGGTGACAAGCCTTTTGCGTACGCTGGTTGACAGCTCGTTAATAACCGCGAATGAATACGAGCCTTACTACAGCAAACTTTATTTTGACGCCAAAATTGAATTGAAGAAACAACAGAACGAAGATGAAAAATTATTAGAAAAAGAAACCAAAGAGTTAGCAGACGATGACAACAGCGACAGTTACCGCAATGGCCGCAACCCGGCATACGCGCAAAATACAAGTGACGGGATTGGTATTGACGATTATTCAGTATTGCTGTCACCATTTTATGACACGCACCCTGCCATACCTAAGTTTTTTGATAAACAGTTACAGTCGAAAGATGCGGGTGTGCAGCTTGATGCAGCTATATTGCTGATACGTAACCACAAAAAAGTACCGGATTCAGTTTTGGTGCAGATCGCTTCCATGGATGAATACCGGGCAAAGCTATTATCGCGCCTTGAAGATATAAAGCGCCCTGAACTTTTTCCTGAAAAATATAGGAACCAGGATTCTGTAGCAAGGGCATTGCTATTGAATGATAAAAGCTTTGATAAGTTTAATGATATTGCTTTAGAGGGGAAGCAATTGGTTACACTGAATGAAAAGAAAGGCTATGTATATTTTTATAAATACAAAGTAAAAAGAGATGACGACTGGCATTTGGGGCTTAGCGGTATTCAGCCGACAAATATAAAGGAAGTATCATCCAATGGTGTGCTTACAAAAATGACGGAGAAGAAAGTGAAATCAGATGTGCCGGAAAACGAGCAGTTCAATGACCAGTTAACAAAGCTTATTCTTCAACAGCATAAAAGCGCGCAGAATTTTTTTGAAGAAGAAAATGATTACAATTATTTGCGCAGAAGGTATTTGACGAGCAATTGAGGGGGGAGGAGATGAATGTCGTGAAACGTGAGACGTGAAACGTGAAACGGCAAACATGAAAGGTGAAACGTGAGACGTGAAACGGCAAACGTGAGACAAGAAAGGTGAGACGTGAAGGGGAGAGAGAAAGAAGCCCCGGCCCTAAAGGGGGAAGAGAAAGAGGAAACCCGAAGCCCCGACCCTAAAGGGGGGAGAGAGAGTAAACAGCTTCGGTGAAAATACTTAGACCTATAAGGTTTTTGAAACCTTATAGGTCTTTTTTATGTCGTGTTTTCTTCACCCGGCGTATGGCTTTTCTTACTATATTCATTCCATAAACTGAAAAATGAATAAGAACCGGCTGGAAGCTTTCAGTGATGGTGTACTGGCCATAATCATAACTATAATGGTGCTTGAAATAAAAGTACCGCAGGATGCAAGCTGGGCATCATTAAGGTCTTTAACGCCTGTATTTGTAAGCTATGTTATTAGTTTTTTGCTGGTGGGCATTTATTGGGGAAACCATCATCATCTTTTGCATACCGTAAAGCGCATTACTTCGGGCATGTTACTGGCTAACCTTCATTTATTGTTCTGGCTGTCGCTGGTGCCCTTTGCAACGGGATGGCTGGGGGAGAATCATTTTGCACCCAATACCATTATTGTATATGGGTTGATAAATATTATGTGCGGCGCAGCATACGCTATTTTACAGAGAACAATTTTAAACACCATTGGCCACAGAAGCGACCTTGTGATAGCAATAGAAAGGCAGTATAAAAAAGCATATCTTTCTATACTTACTGTTGTGATAGCTATTCCATTTGCATTTGTAAACCCATATATTTCGTGTTCGTTGTTTTTTCTGCAATCGGCGGTTTGGCTGATACCGGATAAAAATATTGAGAAGGCTTTAAAGAATAAAGAGGATTAGGTTGGATCCAAATCGCCCAGCATAATTTGTCAATGCCCGCTCCCGACGTTACGCAACGGCATCAAGCTAATTTTTCTGTTACACGTTTAACTTCTTAATTCGCAATGCTCAATGCCGCATGGCATCGTCCACTCATAAGGCGCTGCACCCGGCTTCTTTTTTTCGACGAGGGGAGCCAGTCGAAAAAATCATGCCTTTGGCATGACCGAATCCGACTGAGGCGCCTTATGAGTGGACTGGTTTAAACTCGAAATTCGCGGAGAACTGCGAGAATATAGTGCAGGCCGCTTTGTTAATAGTAATTTGAGCCTAACTTTTTATCAATAGCTTTTTAAATTTTTCAAGCTCGCTTATTTCAACGGGTGTTAAAACTTCCCTGTTCTTAAATTTGGATTGAAGGAACAGCACCCTTTTATGTGCCGGATATTTAGCCAGTATATCTGCTATTAAACCTGCTACATGCTCGTCCTGTGCAAATTCGGGCGTTGCGGATGAAACAATGGGTGATTTAAAACGGTTGGGCATTTTTAAGATGGTGGCTTCCATGGTTGCAAGCCAGTTGGTGGGGATGTCTTTTACTTTAAGCGCTTTTTGGTAAGCGCCCTCTAATTGTTTTTTGCTAAGGCTTCCGCGCTCCTCATACTGGTGCATAAGGCTTTGTATAAAAACAGAGTGCGGGTATGCGTGGTAGCATGCATCCAGCACTTTATCAATAATATCTATTTTATCTCCCTGTGTATTTTTTTTAATCATTGGTAAAGGTGGCTAAAATAATAATTTATCCATTCGAAGTTAATATTTTTACCGGTGCTGTTAATCCTGTAGGGCCATACAGGTCACCGCCGCTCCACTCCTGCGCTGCCTTA
Source organism: Bacteroidota bacterium (assembly GCA_013286305.1). Lineage (GTDB taxonomy): Bacteria > Bacteroidota > Bacteroidia > Chitinophagales > Chitinophagaceae > JABDFW01. The sequence continues at coordinate 3,370 of JABDFW010000015.1, read as the reverse complement.
TTAGTTTTTAAACTCTTTGTGTAAGCGCCAAGCGTTGTAACAACTTTGATGGTTATATCATTGTCGCCTTTTTGTACCGCATTTGAAATATCGTATAAATGGTCTCCATACCACTTTGTACCCATTTGCCTGCCATTTACTTCCAATTCAGACACATCATAAATATGCCCAAGCGTTAAGTATGTTTTTTGGCTAATACCATTTAGCCTTATTACTTTTTTGTAAGTGATGGTGCCGGAAAAATCTCTTGTATCTTCTCTTTGTTTCAGATCTTTCAGTTCGTCTAACGTTATTTTTTTAGAAGTACCATTTGCATGATCTAAAGTTAATTGCCAGGGGCCTGTTACAATGGTTTCTTTCAGGGGTTTTAAATCAACAGGTTCATATCTTTCGCCATCCTGCTTGTCATCAAACACAATTATTTTCGATTGTGAGCGGCCAAGGGTAATGTGTAATGAGCCATCTGCATTAACAGGGTGTAAAAGGCGTTCACCTGTTTCCGCATTCCACAGCCACGCTGTTTTTTTATTATTAAAACGTGCTGTAAAATTGTGTGGCTTTGCCGCGCTGTAGTTGGTAAAATAAAACACATCCATTTCGCCATTTTTATAGTATAACTGGCTTACATGAATAACAGGGTCGCTGATGGCAACATAAGGCATTAATGAAAATTGCTGTTGAATTGTTCGGTACCAGCTTATAAGGTCACTACCGGGCACAGGCACAATGCCGGTTGTTTTTATATGTTGACCTAGAATTGCTTTGCTTGTCTTTTCTATTTCTTCACTTTTTTGTTTGTAATCTGTCAAGCCGGAAGAAAGATGCGGCGTTTTACCAACAAAAATAACCTTGCCACCCGCATCTGCAAATTGGCGGATAGCCTGTGCTGTTGCAGGCTCCATAGTCTCCACTTCAATTAGCAATAAAGCTTTGTAATTACGCGGGCCGAATGTAAGTGACCCATTGCTTTTAGTTGCCTGCTGGATGATATGTTCGGTAACATAATCGCAGCCATTACCGTTTTGATGGATGGCTTCCCAAACCTTGTGCACATAAGGAGGATAAGAAACATTTGGGAAAGGGTCTCTTTGAAAACCATATTTTGAAGCAAGGTCTGCAAGCGGGTGAAGCACCGCAATATCCGCCTGCATCACAGAGTTTTGTAACACCGAGGATAGCCTTGCTTTATAAGCCGACCATAATTTGAAGTATGGCCACCAGGTATTGCGTTCATTAAAAAAACTTCCATAACGCAGCCAGCCGGGGAAAGGCGCTTCAAGCGGGCTGTAATTAAACCCATGTAAGATAGAATGTGTAACACCTGACAAATTACTTTGGTCGCCGGTTATTTTTACGCGCTCCAGCGTGGTACTGAATATTTGGCCGGTGTTCGTCATTTCCTCGCAACTTATCAGTTGTTTGCCTGTGAGGTGCGCGGCCGAGGAAACAAATTTATTGATCATCGTATAATTCCTTCCGCTGAAATTATCTTTGCCTGCATCAAACTCTTCTATTTCGGGCACCCATATCCATGTTTCACATTCAGGAATATCAATCTGCATGCTTGCTTCAAGGGGATTGCAATCCATACCATAAGCCTGCATCCTGGATCTTACGCCATGCTTTGTGCACCAGCTTGTAAAAGTGCCGATAAAACGCTCCTGGAAAAGGGATACTTTGGTATCTAAAAAATCGTAACGCACGCGGTTAATGGTTGCCTGTAACTCCGGTGAAAATTTAGAGCCATAAGCCTCCTTCACCGCATTGCCCATTTCACCTACTTTAAATAATATGTAAGGGAAATAAGGCTCTACATCGTAGCCTTTACGCAGCTTAAACTGCTCAAACATATCGTTGCACCAATTAGCGCCTTCCAGCTCAATGCTGTCTGTAAAAAAGGCGCGGAAATAATTATTAAGCTGCCCAAGCTTGCCGGTAAGCAGTTCGCCAAAATGATCGAGATAGTTTTGAACAGCAGCCCCATCATAATGATTGATAACAGGGCCTTTTGCACCCAAAGCCCCTTGTATAACCGATTGAAAGCCGGTAAATTTTACGAGGTAATATAGAACATGATTACCCGCAGGTACATCAATGCTGATGTCATCGTTCGCCAACTGGTTGTTTAAATTTTCACCGGGCGCAAATTGATTCATCACAGCAGGCGCAAGCCGAAGCATAAACAATTCACTTATTTTATTGGCATAATTTGACGGTGGCGTAACACCATCAACCAGTTCTTTTTTTGTGAGTGTATATTTTTTGCCGCCCTCCAGGTTTTTTGTGCCTAACATCATTATCTGCGATTGCTCGTTACGCGGTACATGCTCGCCGCCAAACGGCCATCCCGAGCCGACGATCATATCGCAAATAATGCCTTTTTCTTTCGCGCCTTTTACAGCCGTCGCTACCACATCAAGCCATTCATCACTCCCCCATGTTAATTCTTTAATGCCGATGGGATCTGCATTCTCATTCCATTTTATGGGATTTATTTCAACGCCGCCAATGCCTGCAGCTTTCATTATATCCAGTTCGCGCAGCACTTCTTCTTTAGTTACCCGGTCGCCATTCCACCACCATCTTACAAAGGGGCGGTGAAAATTCTTTGGGTTTACAAACATTTCAAAGGTGGCATCATCGCCGGCCTTCATGCCATCATACAAAGGCTTGTTTAAATCCTTTGCAAAACTTATAAATGGTAATGACGCGGCAGAGAGCGAGGTTAATTTAATAAAATGTCTTCTTTTAATATTCATAAAATCTTTTTGGCAATAGAGTGGAAAGATATAACATGAAAATTATATCGAAAATTGTAAGTACGCTTTGACGATACCAATGGGGCATAAAAAAAGAGAAGCCAGTTTTCAACAACCTGGCTTCTCGTAGAAAAATATATTAATTTATGTCCTTAACTAACTTTGCCAACGTTGAAGGCATGAGACCTTTTTACCTGCGGAGACAGGTTTTATCTGTCATCTGTAGTCATTGTCTAACGGATAGCAGTAACAGCTTTATTTTACTAATCCCCGCCACGAACAGGGGCGAACTTCAGTGTACGGTGTACTGCATTTAAAAATCAAGTTCGACCTAAAAATTATGACGATGTACCGAACTCTTCAAACTTCTTTTCTAATACTGTCTTAAGTCCTGCGCAAGTAATCTCAAGCCCGCTTAGAGGAATTTGAATAACTGGCCCAAAAAGCTTAATGTTCCCCTGCAGTATTTTTCGCTTAAAAGAATTTTTTTGTCTGTCTATATAAAACTGTGGATTTCTTACAACTATATTTACAAATTTTTGCCTGGCGATTATTTTTTCATTTATTGTTTTAATATCCTCCCAAGGAATAAATCCAGAACTTATATTGCT
>JABDFW010000014.1 GCA_013286305.1 Bacteroidota bacterium | reverse complement strand
CCTCATCAAGTACTTTGCCTTTTAGTTCTTCAGATGGCGCCGCAATTTCGGTTATTGCCTCATGCTTTTCAACATCAAAATCACTGTTTATACTCTCCATCGCTTTTAAACCCTTAGACTGCAATGTTTTGCGCAGTTTGTCAAAAACCAGTTGAATACCTTCTTTTATTTGGGCTACGTCATCCGTTTTTTGCATTTGGTTCTCGGCGCGGTCACAATCATCCAGCACATCCAGTAATGCTATTATTATATCTTTTGAGGCGGTTTGCCTTAATTCAAGCGACTCTTTTGCGGTACGGCGGCGAAAATTATCAAATTCAGCAAGCAGGCGAAGGTATTTATCTTTCTGCTCAGCCAGTTCTTCTTTAAGCTTTTCCAGTTCGCTTTCATCTTCCACAGGCTCTTTCAAAAAACTGGTGCCCGCTGCATTTTCGTCAGTCGTAATGTTCAAATCGGACAAATCTTCTGTATTATTATGCTTCTTTTTTTCAAAATCTTTACGTTCCATACTTCAGTTTAGTTAGCTATTAACAGGTTCAAATAATCTGCCAAGGCAAGATAATGGAAAAATTGGCAGTAAGGCTATGTTGTTGAGTTTTGGGTTCTGTGTTCTTCGTTTGGGGTTGGGATTTAAATTTTGGGATTTTCGGTTCTATCTTTACCGGATGAATGTTTATCTTAAAAAAAGGATAGCTCAGCGTATAGCCAATGGCCATCCCTGGATATATGGCAATGAAATTGAAAAAATTACGGGAGATGTGAATGCAGGGGATATTGTAGATGTATTTTACGGCGATGGCGCATTTGCGGGCCGCGGATATATAAACCCGCAATCGCAAATTACGGTGCGGTTGCTTACCCGGAAAAAGGAAGATATTAATGACGCTTTTTTTCTAAGAAGGATACAGGAAGCCTGGCATTACCGCCAAAAAACCGGCTATACCGAAAATTGCCGCCTGGTATTTGGCGAGGCTGACTATATGCCTGCGCTTATAATTGACAAATTCAATGACTATTTTGTTGTGCAAACCCTGTCGCTTGGCATGGATATTTGGAAGCCTGCTATAGTAAAAGCCATACAAAAAATATTTACCCCCAAAGGTATTTATGAGCGAAATGATGTGCCTGTACGGGAACTGGAAGGCCTGCAGCAACAAAAGGGCTTTTTATCAGAAGCATTTGATACCAATATAATCATCAACGAAAACGGATTGAAGTTTTATGTTGATTTGAAAGATGGCCAAAAAACGGGCTATTTTTTAGACCAGCAGGATAACCGCCGTGCTATAAAACACATTGTAAAGGGGGCGGATGTTTTGGGGGCCTTTACCTACACCGGTACCTTTGAGATACATGCGGCACATTATGGTGCTAAAAGTGTTTTGGGCATTGATATATCAGAAAATGCTGTAACACAGGCGAACCGGAATGCAGCGTTAAATGGATTAGAAAATATATGCCGTTTTGAAGCTGTAAATGCATTTGATGTTTTGAAAAGCTGGGCTAAAGACGGCAGGCAATATGATGTGGTAATGCTTGACCCGCCTGCATTTACAAAAAGCAGGGAAAATATTCAAAAGGCATTAACGGGTTACAAAGAGATAAACCTGCGCGGAATGAAAATGGTAAAAAACGGGGGGTTTTTAGTAACCAGCAGTTGTACCAACCTGGTGTCGCCGGAACTGTTTATGCAAACAATTGAAACAGCAGCACATGATGCCAAGAAAAAAATAAGGCAGGTTACTTTTAGGGCGCAGGCAAGCGACCATACTATCATATGGGGATTGGAAAATACCAACTACCTTAAATTTTTAATAGTGGAAGTAAGCGCGTGAAAAGTAAAAAGTGAGTGAAGAAATTAAAAGTTATTTTATTACCTGGAACTTGCCGGTTTCAATAACCTTACCGGTTTTATCACACAACCTGAAAAGATAGATGCCACGGTAAAAATCATTGCTAAGTATAACGCTGATCTTATTAAAAGAAACGGGGGCCTCGTACATTTTTTTCCCTATAAAAGAGTAAACCTGCAGAACATAGTTTTTATCAACATCATTAGAAAACTCAAAGTTTATAAGAGAAGTTGCCGGGTTAGGATAAAATTTAACTATTTTAGGCTGGCGGTCAAAAAAACTGTCATGCCCCCCGCCTGCATACACAAACCATCCCATCACTGCCAGTACCAGTGTTAGGCTGATTTTTTTACGAAATAAATAGAGTTTGTGTATAATTGCCTTCATTCAAAAAAAGTTTCCATAGTAAAGTTAATATAAAATTTCTCCTTTTCCAACTGTTGAAACTACTTTTAGTTTTTATTAAATCTTATTTTAAGTCGGCAAGGGTTGCTTGTATAGCGTTAAAGTTTGGCAAATCTGATGGAACCGCACAAACTTCGCTATAGCGTATAACTCCTTCTTTATCTATAATAAATACAGCGCGTTTGCTTACCCCCTGCATTTCAAAAGACGGAAAAACATCATACAATACATTATAGGCAGATGATGCCGTTTTATTAAAATCGCTTAATAAAGTAAAGTTCAGCCCCTGCTCACTTTTAAATTTATTTAATGTGTACAGGGAATCTACTGAAATTCCAAGTACGGTTGCATTTGCATTGTTGTACAGGGCAATATTATCCCGCACATTGCATAGCTCTTTAGTACAAACCCCGGTAAAAGCAAGAGGAAAAAAAAGCAATACAACATTTTGCCCTTTAAGGTCATGTAACGATACTTTCTTTTTATCTGTATCATATAACGTAAAATCCGGGGCAACCTGTCCAGCTTCAATAGTCATGTGTATGTTTTATCCATTTCTAATGTAAACTAATTGCAAATGATAAGTCAAATTTGCTCAAAAGCATTCCAATTTTATTGTGTTTTATTAAAACCTGGGGCAAAGTACTGCGTCTTTGGTAGTATTGCTTTTATTGGTAAACCCTGAATAGGTAACTGATAATTCAAACCCTCCCTGGCTTTGGCTAACTGTTTTCAGTTCAGATATATTGGCGTCATAGCTAAACCCGATGGAAAAAGGGTCATAATCTATTTTAACAACAGGAATAAAAGCGTCTTTCCAGCGAAGGTAACCTCCAAAATGTATGGTATATGCGGGTTTATCAAGATCATCCCCAAGTTTATATGAGTACATAGCTCCGGCTATTCCTTCAGAATAAGTACCCTGTTTGCTAAAATCGCCTTCGAGGGTTAAGTAAGAAGTTTCGTCTAAACCAAACCTAACACCCGAAGACAAAACAAGCTTAGGGTTTAATTCAACAGGGGGGTTTACATAAAATGAATTTTCGGGCCTGTTAAAATGGTGATAGGCTATACCAATATAATAGTTATCAGTTGAACTGCCTGCAATGGATGAATTGAACGACAGGCCAACGCTTCCGTCCCAATAGTGATAATTAAACTGGGTTAGCGCTTCTCCATCGGCCAATGCAGGATTGTAGCCATTTCCGTCAAATTGATTATTGGTAGTAATTTTTGTACGGTCTAAGTTTCTCTGTACATAGCCCCCCATAAAACCAAGAGAAATGTATTTATTTTTATACCCGCTGATAGCTTTATGATAATTTATTGCGGGCAAAATATTGGTTGTTGTAAAATTGGTTGTGCCTGCCCTGTCGTACAAAAGTTCAAACCCCAGGGTGAGATAATCATTTCCGCGCCCTACGGGTTGCTTATACTCCACGTTGAATGAACCTGTTTGATAGGGTACTGTTACGCTGCCCCATTGGCTGCGGTAAACACCCTGTACACGTATATCCCCTTCAAAAAGACCTGCTAAAGCAGGATTTCGTAATAATGGGGCCTCAAAAAATTGGGAAAAGTGCGGATCCTGGGCACTGCCTGAATAGCTGCATATAAGCAATAGTATGCCTACGCAAACATGATTTTTCATGAGATTGGATATTGGTAAAAATAAAGGTACAATATTCATGTCAATTTCTGTATAATTATGCTCATTATAAATCAATTAAAATATTATACTATCTCAATAAAGTAATATTCCCCTTTGTGCTAACCACAGTGCCATTATCGCATATAATTTCCATGTAATAAACATATACGTCGGCCGGCTGCACTTGTCCGTTAAACTTACCATCCCAGGCGCTGCTTACATCATTAGCAGCAAAGTTTAATTTCTCAAAAACTATCTGCCCCCAGCGGTTAAATATTCTCATTGACCTGATACTATATAACCCTGCTCCTCTTGGATAAAAATAATCGTTCATGCCATCGCCATTGGGAGAGAAAGTATTGGGTATATAAATGCTTTTTTGATTGCATAAAACTTTCACGGTTACATTATCGGTTGCACTGCAGCCATACATATTATATACTGTTTCCTTGTAGGTAGTTGTTTGCTTGGGGGAAGCTGTAGGTTGTGCACAGTTGCTGCATGACAAAGCGAAAGGCGGTACCCATACCCATTTTATTACATCGGGCGATGCAGTAGAAGTTGGCGTATAATTTGACCCCGCCATAATGGTAACTACACTGTCGGTAAGGTTAAGTGTAGGGTTGGGAAATACATTAACTACTACAGAAGCGGTATCAAAGAAGCATTGTTTGATATCTGTACCTACAACAGTGTAAATTGTGGTAGCCGGAGGTGAAGCAACCGGATTTGGTATGGTTGGATTGTTTAATCCTGATGAAGGTTGCCAGTTATATTCTTCCGCGCCGGATGCAGTGAGGATCACAGAATAGCCAACACACAAGGTATCAATTGAAGAAAGTGAAAGTTTAAAAGGCCTTTCAACTTGTATTAACACTGAATCCGTAGCAATACAACCGGCTACGCTTGTTCCTGTTACATAATACCGCGTGGTAGAATCAGGCACAGCAAGAGGGCCGGCGCAACTGTTACAGCTTAAAGATTTATCAGCAGACCAAACATAGCTATTAGCCCCGGTAGCCTGAAATTGAACTGACTGACCAAGACAAATAACTGAATCCATACCTGCATCCACGGGCGGCAAAGGTTGGGCGGTAATACTACCCTGAATGCTGTCAGCGCATCCAAATTCGTTAGTTGCTGTAACGGCTACGGTATAGGTATTAGCGACAGTATAGGTGTAAGCCGGATCTTTTGCGGATGATGTATCTCCATTACCAAATTGCCATAACCATGTAATGGTTCCGGGTGGTACTGAAGTGTTACCTGCACTAAAGTTTGCTGCCGAATTTATACATATAGATGATGGAATAGATGCATTTACAACCGGCGACTGGTTTACCACCACATTAACAGGCAACCGGTATTCATTAACACAGCCAAGTGCTGTTGTAAGACGCAACGAAACGCTGTCAGTGCCGGAAAAATAATAATAATGTGTTGGGCTTGTAACGCTTGACGCCGTACCATCATCAAAACCCCATACGCGGGAAACAAGACTATCAAAAAGTATTTGGGAAGAATCTGTAAAGGATGCCAAGGCTGAATCACAGCCAGGCGATGTTATAGCACCAAACTTTGCAATTACACCTGCTACTCTTATTGTATCGGCCGTATTACTTAATTGAACGCGGCAATTTGAAGAATCAAATATCAGTAATACCGGCACATATAATCCAGGTGTTTGATATGTATAATTTATGTTTGGAGCAGATACCGTTTCAACCCCGCCGTCTCCAAAATCCCATTGATAGGCAACAACATTACGCCCCTTTACAGCAAACTTAACCAGGTCCGGGCTGCATGAAGTAAAGGGTGAATAAGTAAAGCTTCCCGAAGGGCCTAATAAAGTAACAACTTTACTTGCCGTATCATAACAATTGCCAAACCCCTGTACAATTAACTGCAAATTGTATTGGCCCGCAGTAGTATATGTATGTATGGGATTTATTTGATTGGACGTATTGCCGTCACCAAAATTCCATGTAATGAATGAGTAATAATTAGAACTGTTCTTAGGTTGAATTAATAATGGAGGGCAATATCCTAATGTGTCGTTTAATATAAAAGAAGCCCTGGCATCAAATATCTTTGCATATTTTACTTTCGTAATGCTGTCCTTACAACCAAATTCGTCGGTAACGTTTAGCGAAACCGTATAAGCGCCCAGCGCGGCATATTGATGCTGGGGCGCAAACTGGTTGGATGTTGTTTTATCCCCAAAATTCCAATTATATACTAAACTAACGCCCTGCGACGAATCTAAAAAACTCACCGTTGATTTCAAACAATCAACAGAATCCAACAATGAAAAAGCCGCCACAGGGTTAGTGATTGTATCTGTATTTGGTCTTACCAATGTATCCCAGCACCCATAGGTGTCTTTAACAGTAAGTTCTACCGAATAAACGCCCGTTTGGTTATAAATGTGCTTAAAAGGAGGGCCGGTTAATGTATCAATCTTTCCATCCCCATAGTTCCAAATCCATTTATTTATGGGGTGATTACCTACAGTATCAGGCAACGAAAGGTCGTTAAACGTAATGGCCCCGTTTAAGCAGCTGCCGTCTGTATTGGTAAAATTTGCTGTTGGGCCAAAAACATTAAATACCAGGGCCGGTTTTCTCACAGTATCCACACAACCGAAATTATCTTGTACTATCAGGTAAGGCGAAAATCTGCCGGTTCTGCGGAAGCCATGTGTTATTGTTGAATAGATGGGATTAAAATAGAAAACTACACTGTCGCCAAAATTCCACGAGTAAGAATTAACGGATGCAGGATCATAATTTGTAACGGTAAACCTTACAGTGTCGTATTTACATAACGTTGTCTTTGCAGGGCTATAAGTAAAAGAAACCGTGCTGTCTAAAATAAATAAAGTATCAGCTTTTGTGTTTGAACAGGACTGGTTTATTACTGTTAGCTTTACTATATAGGTGCCACCGCTGCTATATGTATGCGAGGGGTTTTGAATGTTTGATTGTGTACCATCCCCAAAATTCCATAACCATGTTTTTGCGCCTATTGAACTATCTTTAAAATTTTTAGTAAATTGGTGACCGCATAAATATGTGTAACCAAAATTGGCAACCGGAGGGTTAATGTAAATATAATTGGTTAACTGCATGCTGTCGGGGCAACCATTACTTTCAACCGTAAGGGTTATTGTAAAATACCCCGTATCGCTGTAAATATGCGTTTGATTTGGGCCTGTGGCTCCGGTACCGTCTCCAAAACTCCATTGCCAGTTGGTGACATTAGCTGATGACTGGTTAGTAAATTGTATAGGGACCGAAGAGCATGCATTTGTGGGAGATGCGGTAAATTTCGCTGTTGGCAGATTACCAATAATTACAGCGCGGGCAAATGTTACCGAGTCTGTACAACCTGAATTTGTAGTAACAATAAGCGTTACATTGTAAGTGCCTGCATTTAGATATTTATAAGAAGGGGTTGCACTGGTTGAAGTGCCGCCATCACCAAAATTCCACTTGTAAGCTGTAACAGGATCACCAGAAGAAATAGCTGCCTGAAAATTTATATTTTTAGGAACACATCCGGCAAAGGGTGAGTTTAAAAGGCTGTCAATCCGCGGAGGGCCAATTTGAACATATTTAGGTACAACGAGCGTATCGCTGCACCCGTTTGAATTTATCGCAATTAAAGTTACTGTATAAAATCCGGCGGTTGTGTAACTATGAAGCGGGTTAGGATTATTAGACGTAACTCCGTCTCCAAAATTCCAAATATAATTAACCGCATTAACAGAAGTGTTGGTAAATTGAATAGAAGTTGGTACAGCACAGGTGGCCCTGTTTCCAGTCGACGTAAAACCGGGCGTTGGCTTGTCTGTTACAACAAAAACTTTGGTTAAACTGTCCGCACAACTGCCGAAATTGTCAACAACCTTTACATTATAAGTACCCGGGCTTGCATATTTATGCCAACCCACAGTGCCAACTGCGGTACCTCCGTCACCAAAATACCATTTTACAAATATCGGGGTAGGGGATGAACTGTCAGTGAATGAGATTGGTTGATTAGCACACCCGCCTGGTGGTGATATAAAATTTGAAAATACAACGCCTATTGAAATACTTTTTGTAACTGTATCGGAGCAGCCACGGCCGGTGCTGGCTATAAGTTGTACATTAAATTTTCCATTACTGTTATATGTGTAAACTGGGTTTGTAGCGGTAGAAGAACCGCCATCCCCAAAAAACCACTGATAGTTCTGCGCTGAACCAGAATTGGTAGTATTATTAAAAGTTACTTTAGTAGGCGGGGAACACGCGTTTGTATAGGTATAATTAAAATCAGCATTTATTACGCCGTCAACATTTATTAACGAAGGCCTCTGCAGTATATCTGAACAACCAAAGCTGTTGGTTACGGTGAGGCTGACGCCAAACGTACCCACGGTGGTATAACTATGCAAAGGATTTTGCGTATTGGAAATTTGCCCGTCACCAAAATCCCAGGTCCATTTACTTTCTGTACCGGATCCCGGGTTGCTATTGTCAGTAAATTGCACCGGCAAAGGCGAGCAACCGGCAGTTGGCGAGGCACTGAAATTTATTACCGGTTTAGCATAAACAGTTATATAATTCACTTTTATTATCGAATCCTGGCCGCCGGCATTTGTTACTACAAGCTTAACTGTATAGGAGCCGGGATTAGTATATATAGTTCCGGGGCTTTGTTGAGCAGATATGTTTCCATTGCCAAAATCCCAGTTCCACTGCGAAGGAGCGCCTGTAGAAGCGTCTTTAAATTGAACAAAAAGGGGATAGCATCCTGCTGAAACTGAAGATGTGAAATCAGCTTTTAGTTGTGCAAAACCCACAACTCTAAACAACAATAAAATAATTAGTGCGCTGCTAAAGCGTACGCAAGTGCTTTGGTTTTTCAAAAGAAGGGCTTTTGTACAAATGCAAGTAGCAAAAAAAAAGCCAAAAAAAAAGTTTTGGGGATTTCTATTGAAAAAAAACCTATATTATTGCCATATGTGGAAAACTCTACTCCATTTTTTTAATAAAAAATTAAACTTGGAGAGGATTTATTAAAATGCGCTTAGTTTATTATTCTTTTTTCATTTGTTTTCGTACCGGTTACCTTAATAAGGTTACGTTTCCTTTAACCGGAATAACAATACTGTTATTGCACAACACTTCAATCATATAAACGTAAACACCCGATTGCACTTTTTGCCCGTTAAAAGTTCCGTCCCACCCTGCACTTGCATCATTCGCACCTGTATTTAAACGTTCAAACATAAGTTGCCCCCACCTGTTAAACACACGGAACGATTTAATATTATACAATCCGGTTCCCCTTGCATAAAATACATCATTTACACCGTCGCCGTTAGGAGAAAATGTATTTGGTACAAATATATTAGCCCCATTGCATATAACGGTAACATCAATTTGCGCCCTGGTTATACAGGCTCCGTCATTTGCAGCCACCACTGTATAAGTGATACTTTCTCGCGGTTGCGCCTCCGGGCTGGCAATATTGGGATTGTTCAGCCATATGGCAGGCGTCCATTTCCATTTGGTTACATCAGCAGAATTTATGGTAGTTAATTTTACTGACTGCCCCGAATTTACCGTTACCGCATTTTCAACTATCTGCATTTGCGGAATAGGATAAACCTTCACCTTAAGGCTTGCCGTATCTGCAAAACATTTTTTCCCGTCATATCCAATAACCTGGTATGTAATAGCTGTATCTGCAGATGCATGAAAAGTCGGCTGCGCTACTGAAGCATCACTTAAATAAATGGATGGAAACCACTGATAGGTTTGTGCACCTGATGCTGTTAGTTGTTTTGAATCCCCATTGCAAAGTGTATCGTTATTGGATACCAATACGTGTACAGGCTGGCTTACCGAAATAAGTACGGAGTCGGTTGCTGTACAACCATATATATCTTTACCGGTAACGCTGTAAAGAGTAGTGCTGTCCGGACTAACAAGCGGGCTGCTGCATGCGGTGCAACTAATGCCCGGCGCCGAAGCCCAGGTATAGGCAGCCGCGCCGGTGGCCTGCAATCCAAGAACGCCCGATTTGCAAATTGTTGTATCGCTTCCGGCTTTTACAGTTGGCAGGGTATGTACGGTAAGCGTTGTTGAAGAATTGCCGGAACAGCCACTGATGTTTTTAGCTGTTACCGTTACGGGATAAATACCGGCGTTTGAAAATACTATACCCGAAGGGTTTTGAACATCGGATATGGTTCCATTACCAAAATTCCAATTCCATGATAATGCAGATGTATCGGCCCTTAAAATCTGTGCCTGTAACGAAACGGTGGCCGGCACGCAAAACGAAGTGTCTGAAGCAATATTTATTACCGGGCTTTGAACAATTTTTACCGGGCTTGTAACTGTTAAAGTATCTGTACAGCCGTTTGCAGTTACATCCGCAAGCTGTACTGTATATATTCCCGGTTTAATATAATAATGTGCCACATTAACGCCGCTTGCAGTAGAATGATCGCCAAATATCCAATGGTGACTTATTATTATATCGTTTGATACAGATGAATCTGTAAAAACAATTTTTCCTGAATCGCAAAGCAAATAATTATTAATTGCAGCTTTTACTGTTAATCCATAAACTTTTAGTGTATCAACCCCCTTTATGGGCACTTTACAGCCGGCAGCATCTATTAGTATAATTTTTGGTACATAAAAACCCGGTGCATATATATGGCTTGAAGTATCAGCGCCGCTTAAATTCGTATTGCCATCGCTGTAGTCCCATAAATATTGAACTGCATTTTGCGATAATGCTGTAAACCGCTGGGTTGAAGGGTAGCATGCGGGCATTGTGGCATATTGCAAAGTGCCTGTAGGGCCTTTAATTGTAATTGTTTTAACCAGGGAATCCATACAGGCCCCGTTACCGTTCAATACAAGCTTTACCGGGTAAACACCGGGGTAAGTATATACATGCGCGGGGGATATTACGCTTGAGGTGTTACCGTCGCCAAAATCCCATTGGTAAGAAGCAAAATTTGTTGACTGATTAGAAAAATTTACCGATAAGGGAGGACAGGCGGAGAATGAATCACTCATCAAAAACTTCGCAGTAGGAATAAATACATGAACACCACCCGCAATGGATGCAGAATCTTTACAATTATTAATGTCTGTTACAAATAGCATCGGGGTATATATTCCCTGGATGGTATATAAATATGTTGGATTGGCGGCAGATGATTGGGTGCCATCCCCAAATGTCCAATTGTATATTAAGCCGTCTCCAACGGTAGTATTATTAAATGATACCTGTTTGCCGGGACATACCAATGTATCTGAAAGTTTAAATGATGCATAAGGCCTTGTGATGCGAACAGGGTTTGCCTTAACACTGTCGATGCATCCATAGCTATCCGTTATGGCCATTGTTACAATATATAAACCCGTATCCTGGTAAGTATGTGAAAAAGGAGGTTTTGGATAATTAATTACACTGTTGTCCTTGTAATTTAGGGTCCATCCTGTTATAGCATGCAATCCGTCTGTTGAAGATGAATCAATAAAATGTATAGTACCGTTTTGGCACGCGCCTGCTTCAACAGGCCTAACCCGTGCGGTTGGCCCGTAAACAGTTATTTTTTCAGTGGTATGTAAAGTATCTGAGCATCCTAATATATCAGTCATAACCGCAGATATATTGTAAACGCCGGTAGTGCTGTAATTATAAGAAGACGCAGTTCCTTTCACAACTGTTATAGTGCTGTTACCAAAATTCCACGCGGTAGTTGATATGTTACTTTGATTTACGTTTGCAATGTTAAAACCTATTTTTGCATTGCGGCAGGCAATAGAATCGGCTATTTGTATCGCGCCTTTTTCATCTACCACTTTTACAGGAGCCCCAAAATTATAATTACATGTACCATTAGTTACAAATAGTTTAACGTCGTATGTACCGGGCGCCTTATAAATATGAACCGGGTTTACCGAAGTATCAAAACTGCCATCGCCAAAATCCCACTTCCTTGTTACATCACCAATTGATCTGTCATTAAGAGTTACCTGCAGGCGGTTAATACAATTATTTTGAGCGGTAAAATTTGCTATTGGGGCTTTAATATGTACTGCTTTCTTTTTAATTGCAGTATCAAGGCAACCGTTCTCCTCTACTACAAGCATTATGGTAAACGTGCCGGTATCGGCATAATTGTGCGATGGGTTGGGTTGTTTATAAATAATGGTGCCATCCCCAAGGTACCACCATAAAAAACTGCTGTTTCCAACTGTTGTATTAAATGTTACCTCCGTGCTTGCACAAACATCTGTTGGGTTAATGGTAAACGTAGGGTGTAATTTATGGCCTACTGAATCTACCAGGTTTAAGCTGTCGGTACAGCCGCCGGTTGTTTCAATACTCACTTTAATAGTAAAAATGCCTTCAGTTGTATAAGTATGGGTTGGCGTTGCGGATGTTGAAATAAAGCCGTCGCCAAAGTCCCACTTATATTGTGCTATTGGCGCCGCGTTATTTGTTTGCAGCGTGGGCCGCACCGTATAGGGAATACACCCCCCGTGAGAAAATCCTGTAACATTTGTTATTTTAACCGGGCTTATGGTTATACAATTTGTTTTAATAATAGAGCTGTCGCAGCCGGCAGCATTTATAGCTTTTAAGGTAACTGTATAAGTACCATATTGCGTATATTCATGTGCGGGGTTGGCTGCGCCGGATGTAGTACCGTCCCCAAAGTCCCATACATAGGTAAGGTTTGTGCCGGTTGAGGTATTTTTAAAATTAGCTGAAAAGGGTAAAGAACACCCGGCAGAATCAATAACTTTAAATGAGGCAGCAGGGCCGGAGATAACTTTTATTTTTTTAATAGTTGAATCAATACACCCGGCAAAAAAAGTATTTATCAATTTAACAGTATATGACCCTGCAACAGAAAATGTTTGATAGGGGCTTATTGCATTGCTGGTTATGCCATTACCAAAGTTCCACACAGATGCGGATGGAGATGGTGATGATGCATTAATAAACTGTACCTGGCTGTTTGAGCATATAGTATCACTTATAGCGATTGCCGACGTTACAAATGATATAGTTACCGGTTTTGATGTACTGTCTGCACAACCACCGGGAGATTGTACTTTAAAAGAAACATTATAAACCCCGGCCTGGCTATAATTGTGGGAAGGAGAGGCTGTTGCTGAGCCAGAACCATCACCAAAATTCCATGTATAATTTAAAGGGTTATCACCGGTTGCAGCCGAATTAAAGCTGATAATTGCAGGAGCATGACAAGTATTTACAGGGGTTATATTAAAAGCTGCATGTACCCCGGACGTTATATGAATAAGATTGGTTTTAGAAACTGATCCGGTACAGCCAGAGGTATTTGCTATACTTAAAGTAACAGAAAATGTTCCGGCAGCAGTATATGTGTGTGAAGGTTGTTGCGCGGTAGAAATATTACCATCCCCAAAATCCCATGACCATGCACTTATCGATCCTGAACCGGCGTTGCTCTTATCAGTATAACTAACATTAAGAGGAAAGCAACCTGTTGTATCGGAAACGCTAAAAGCAGCCACCGGGTTTTTATAAACAGATATGTACCCCGTTTTTACAACTGAATCTGAAGTGTTGCCGTTGTACACCACAAGTTTTACTGTATAAACACCAGGATCAAAATAAGAAGTCGTGGGATTTTGGTCTGAAGAAATAACGCCATTACCCAAGTCCCATTTCCAGGATGCCGGATTACCTGTTGACAAATCATTAAATGAAACAATTAACGGAGCACAACCGGTTTGGGGGGAAGAGTTAAAATCAGCATGCAGCTGCGCCATTGCCGGATACCTGATTGCAACGACAAATACCATAAACAGCACTCTTGCGAGCACAGTTTTACTGGCTTTCATAGATATTGGTTTTTCGCTATTAGGAATTGGATATTGAGTTCTTATAAGTGTTACCCTCTAAGAATTGGTTAAAAGTAAGCACTTTTTTATAAAAAAGAATTGAGATTATATAAAAAAATAAAATTAATTGAATTTTAAAGTTTGGAAGTCACACTTTTTGTGCTTGCAATATATTTGAATAGCCAATTAATAATCGCCTTGTTATCAACCATTTATGCTTATTAACGTTGGTTAAAAGTTACCGCAAATATTGCAGCAGTAAGAAATGTTTTTTATACCACTATTAAAAAAATTTAACCTTACATGGCAATAGTATCTTTTTCAGTTAGTATTTTTTAAAAAATCACCCCAAGAGCGATATTAAAGGCAGGCATCAAAATATATGATTGATACAAATAAAAAAAGAATGCTTGCTTAAAGCACTCTTTTTTATACCAAAGGGGTTAGGGTTGAAAACTGTTTCAGCCAGTTAAATAGGTTAGATGCCGGCTCTTAAAAATTAACTTTGTAAAAATTGCAAATAAATTTCATAATGTCAATCCCCTGTTTATGTGAATTTTTACATTCTGAATTTTGCCGCTAATTCCGAACGGCTGTGAATATTTAATTTGCTATATATATTACGAATATGTGATGATATTGTGTCGAGTGTAACATTACAGGTAGATGCTATTTGTTTATAACTAAGGCCATCCATCAATAAATGCAATACTTCATTTTCACGCTTACTCAGGTCAAATTCATGTACGTATGATGAAACGGTTTTTTTTAACTGCTTGTTAAAAAAATCCAGCACCTGGCGGGCTATTTTGCCGTTCATAACGCTTTCGCCGTTATAAACTTTCCTAACGGCCTCAATAATATTCTCAGGAGGGTCTTTTTTCAGTAAATAACCTACTGCCCCTGCTTTTATAGAATCGAAAATCCTTTCCATATCCTCAAAAACGGTAAGCATAAAAATATTCAGGTTAGGCTGTTTTTCCCGTAATTTTTGTACTCCCTCTATACCATTCATACCCGGTAAATTTATATCCATTATCACTACATCCGGTTCAATAATGTCTATAGTAAGCAACAGGTTTTCGCAATACATGTCTGCATATACTACTTCTACATCGTTTTCTTTACTAAATAAACTTTGCAGCGACTTGCGGTAGGCTTCATTATCTTCTATTATTGCAATACGTATCATTACTTAATGTAAAAATCCTGTTTTTTAAACAAATATTTTATCCCCTATTTATGTGATTTTTTTGGCAGGCTTTTATCTGTTCTTCATTTCAGGTAATAATTTTATTTCAGTGCAATGCGCTATCTGCTGCAATTCCTGGCAATTTCCACAAAATGGCAGGAAAACAACACTAAAAAATATAAAGATCCATCTCATGAAAATTCCGGGGTTTTTTCTTTAAATATCATATATAACAAAGCAATTTAATTTAAATAGATAATTTATTGGGTTAATTCGCTATGCCGGCATAAAAATCTTACATTTGATTGCCTAAAACCTTTGCCATGAAAAAATTGTTTCTCACATTCCTCTTTTTTGCTTTTATATATTCTATAAAAGCGCAAAATATACAGGTTCAGCCTAATGAGAAAGATCAATCTGTTCTTTTAAAAAAATGGCATGCACAAGGGGATACACCATTTCGTCTCAATAATGTATTCTCTCTACCTCAAAATACTGTTCCGCAGGATAATATGCCAATTGTTAATACGCCACAAATACAGTTAACCTTTATTGAAAATAATAAGAAGGGGCTTGATGTATATAAGGCAACGCCCGATAATATGTATGTGCTAAAACCCGATGCCTCTTTTTATTCTTCCATGCCAGCGGGAAATTATCAAACACCTGTAACGCCTGTCGAAAGGCATTAGAAAGGAATAAAATATTTATTGAAACTGCAGAAATTAATACCGGATCTTTTTTGCAATAATGATCAATCGTGGCGACTTTCTTATATCATAGTGCGCTAACTCATAATCCCCAAAAACATCCTGCACCTGCATCCCCTGGTAAGCAAGCATATCGGTAAAATCGCCAAGCGAAAATTTAGCTACTCTTTCCGTAAATATTTGACGCCTGCCTCCATGCTTCCTGTCTTCAATTTGTACCTGTTTAAAAAAATGATCTTCATTGTACCAACGGCTAATATTAAATTTTACACCGTCAATTATTTTCTCCTCATTTTTTATAAGATGGTCCTCTGCATAATGAACATTAAGATAGTCAATTACAAAAATGCCGTTAATCTTCAGGCTTTGTGCAATAGCCCGTGCTGCATTATCATGTTCCCGCATGGTTCGGAAATAACCAAAGCTGGTAAAAAAATTAAAGGCGTAATCATAATAATTTATGCGGAAAGGCATCCTCATATCGTGTATAAAAAAGTGCAGGTTTTCTGTTTCAAATTTTTTGGCCTCCAAAATAAATGGTTCTGAAAGATCAATACCCGTAACGTCAAAACCCATTTTTGCCAGAACCTTACTGTGCCTTCCTTTACCGCAGGCAACATCAAGCATACAACTCCCCGGTTTTGGTTTAAGATAACCGGCCAGTTGATCTATAAACCTCCTGGCTTCTTCCTCATTACGCCTGAAATACAATATTTCGTAGTAGGGCGAGCTAAACCAGTCTTTATACCATTCTGAAACAGGCATTACTAAAGTGTGAATTGAAACTCAAATTTATTTGCAAAAAATCAGTTAAGACACAAAAAAACAGGATTTAGGCATGAGTTCTTAATTTTCTTGTATGATTTTTGACTTAAGTTTGCCGTTACCAAATTTTTGAAGAATTATGCCGTTGATTAAGAGCATATCAGGTATTCGCGGAACGATTGGTGGCAAACCGGGAGAAACACTGAGCCCTCTTGACGTTGTAAAGTTTACTGCAGCCTTTGGAACATGGTTATCAGGTGAAAAACCTGATAACAATAAGGTGGTTTTGGGCCGTGACGGCCGGATTAGCGGCGAAATGATACAGCGGTTGGTAATAAGCACACTTAATTCTGTTGGGCTGGATGTTATTGATCTTGGGTTAAGCACCACTCCAACAGTTGAAATGGCAGTTAAGTTTCACCAGGCAGCCGGCGGCATAATTCTTACTGCCAGCCATAACCCAAAGGAATGGAACGCCCTAAAGCTTCTAAATTCAGAGGGGGAATTTATCAGCAGCGAAAACGGAATTAAAATATTGGATATTGCAGATAGGGATGCATACAATTTTGTTACGGTTGATAAATTGGGCGGCAGCACTACAGACGATACTGCTCTTCAAAAACACATAGATGCTATTCTCGCCTATCCGCTGGTTGATATTGCAGCCATTAAAAAAAGTAAGTATAAAATAGTTGTTGATGCTATTAACAGCACGGGGGCTATTGCAGTTCCTTTATTGCTTAAAGCGCTTGGCGTTAAAGATATTATTGTTTTGAATGAAGAAGTGAATGGCAAATTCGCCCATAATCCTGAACCTGTACCACAGCATCTTAACGATCTGCGCAGCGAAGTAAATAAGCAGGAAGCTCATCTTGGTATTGCTGTTGACCCTGACGTTGACCGCCTCTGCTTTATTTGTGAAGATGGATCTTTTTTCGGGGAGGAATATACCCTTGTAGCGGTTGCGGATTACGTTTTACAACATCGCAAAGGCAATACGGTAAGTAATATGTCCTCCACCAGGGCATTGAAAGATATAACACTTAAACATGGGGGCGAATATTTTTCCAGCCCTGTGGGCGAGGTAAATGTGGTGAACAGGATGAAGGAGGTAAATGCGGTAATTGGCGGCGAGGGCAATGGCGGGATTATTGTTCCGGATCTGCACTATGGGCGCGACGCCCTTATTGGTATCGCCTTGTTTTTAACACACCTCGCTCAAAGCAAAAAAAGGGCAAGGCAATTACGCAGCGAATACCCTGATTATTTTATCAGTAAAAATAAAATTGAGCTTCAGCATGGTTTTGATTCTAAGAAAATATTTAATAAAATACAGGATAAATACAAAAATCAGCCTATAAACACGGAAGACGGATTGAAAATTGAATTTGATAACGACTGGGTGCACCTTCGCCCCAGCAATACCGAACCTATTGTGCGCATTTACGCCGAAAGCAATTTTGAAACTACTGCCGAAAACATTGCCCGGCGTATAATGCAGGATATAAAAGAATACATGTAAAAATATTTTATACACGCGTAAAATAACGCTGTTTTAGGGTTGTTATTCTCCATATGCAATTGTCTGCAAGATCAATAGAGTTATATTGATTAATTTTGCACGCGCCAAACACAAATTCAAAAATTGTTTTGCTGGTTGTTTGACGAATCAATACAGTCTATGACGAGAATTTATTTTGATAATGCCGCAACAACGTCACTCGATCCTGCCGTGCTGGATGCGATGATGCCTTACCTTACTTCAAACTTTGGCAATCCTTCTTCTATATACAGCTATGGCAGGGAAACCCGTATGGCTATCGAAAACGCGCGTAAATCAGTAGCTAAAATACTGTGCGCACATCCTGCTGAAATATTTTTTACCAGCGGTGGTACCGAGAGCAGCAATACCGCCATTACCGCTTCGGTTAGAGACCTCGGGTGTAAACATATCATTACATCTGCTATAGAGCACCATGCTACTTTACATACAGTTGCCTATTTGCAAAGCAAGGGCGAAGCAACCGTTAGCTATGTAAACCTTTTGCCGGGTGGCCATATTGATATGGCGCATCTGGAAAAACTTTTGACTGAAAGTAATGCTAAGTGCCTGGTTACTTTAATGCATGCCAATAACGAAATTGGCAATATGCTTGACTTACAGGCAACTGGCGAATTGTGTAAGAAATATGGAGCTGTTTTTCACAGCGACACTGTGCAAACAGTCGGGCATTTCCCTTTCGACCTTCATAACACGCACGTAGATTTTATTACAGGGGCAGGGCATAAATTTCATGGCCCAAAAGGGGTTGGCATTTTATACATCAGCGAAAAAATAAAGATCAGCCCTTTTGTGCACGGCGGATCCCAGGAGCGCAATATGAGAGCCGGCACCGAGAACCTGTATGGCATTGTAGGCTTTGCCAAAGCGCTGGAGCTTGCTTCAGCAGCTTATGAAACAGAAAGCGGTTATATAGGAGGGTTAAAAATGTATATGATGGAACAACTTCAAAAAAATATAGAAGGCGTTTCATTCAATGGCGACCCAACAGGCAAAAGCCTGTACACTGTGCTAAGTGCAAATTTTCCTAAAACCGATAAAAGCGAGATGCTTTTATTTAGCCTTGATATTAATAACATTTGCGCCTCCGGCGGAAGCGCATGTACCAGTGGCGCGGAACAGGGCAGCCACGTGATACGGGCTATTAACAACAATACTGACCAGGTTACCGTGCGTTTTTCTTTCAGTAAAAACAATAACAGGCAAGAAGTTGATAACGTAATAAATAAACTCCGGGAGTTAATATAAAAGCGGTCCCACTAAAAATAAAAAAGGCCTGTCTCCACTGCGGAGACAGGCCTTTTTATTTTATCTTTTCATTTATTTTTCCGGAACCAGCACAAGCCTGGCCATATTGTTCTCATCAAAATATTTATTTGCTAATTCTTTCGTTCTTTCAACCGTTAATTTTTTTACCATCTCCGGATCCTGCAGAATAGATACAGGGTCTTCGCCGCGGTATATTTTTTGTTCAAGATTATATCTCCAGTAACTGTTTTCTTTTACCTTGGTTTCTAAAGATCGGGTATCTTCTGCAATTACCTTATCAACATTTACCTGTGGGGCGCCGTTTTGTTTAAGGTTTCTTATTTCATCCATTGTAAGCCCAATAAGTTTATCAATGTTTTCAGTAGCACAGGAGAACGCAATCGTAATGCCATAGCTGTTTACCGGTTCGCGGTTAATACCGGCATGCACTCCTACACCATAAACACCACCCTGGTCTTCGCGTAATACTTCCCGAAGCTTTATTGCAAGCGCATCGCACATTTGGGTTAATTGTGTTTCTTCCAGGTCGCTGTATGCTGTCATCCCTGTAAAGGTTAAACGCACAGTGCTTTTATTTTCCTGTCCCTTCTTTATTACTTTGTTAATAACGCCTGTCGGGAAACGGATACCAACATCTTTCCATGTTTCCTTTCTTCCCTGTGTAGGTAAGGATGCAATGTATTTTTCCACAAGGGGTTTTATCGTATCCAAAGAAAAATTGCCCGTAAATGTGAAAATAAAATCGTCCGCATCTGCATAGCGGTCTTTATAAATGTTATACGCCTTGTCAAGGTTTAATTCACCCAGCCTGTCAAGGCTCAATGGCCTGGTGCGTGGGTTATAATTACTCATAATATACTGCACAGAATCACTAAACACGCTTGAAGGGTCTTTCCCTTTATTGGTTAGCGAAACAACTAATTGCTGTTGCAAAACCTTGAACATATTGGTGTCTTTTCTCGGCTCAGTAAAATACCCATACAACAACTGGAACGCTGTTTCAAGGTCTTTGGGAGTTGAACTTCCCGTGAAACCTTCACTATAAGGTGTTATTCCTGGTGCAACATTAACCTGCTTGCCTGCAAGTTGCTTTTGCAGGCCCTGAATATCCAGGCTACCTACACCGCCATAATAAGTTAAAGTAGCGGCTAAGTTGGCCGACAGGTAATCAGAATCGGGGTACAAAGACGTACCCCCGGGGCTTATTGCAGAAAACTGTATTTCATCATTTTTAAAATTAGTGGGCTTTAAAATAACTTTTGCGCCATTGGATAATGTCCAAACTGTTGTGCCTATGGCATCATATTTCTTTTCATTTGTTATTGTGCCGGGCGTTGGCTGTTGCACAAGCAAGGGGGAGTTAGAAACTTTATCATCATAAGGCTTTAAATTCTCTATTGGCTTGTTTAACAACGCGAGCATATCTTTTTCTGATATCAGTTTACTTTTATCCGCTTCGGGCGCTAATACTACCACGTCACGGTCAGTCGGTTTTATCCACTTCTTTATAATATTATTTACTTCTTCCAATTTAATGCCGGGTAAAAACTTTTGATACAAGCCATATTCGTATTCGATACCCGGGATAGGTTCGTTATCAAGATAATTATTGATCAGTTCCTGTACTAGTTCTGATGAACGGGTTTTGTCCCTTTCATTATACGCATTCTCCATATTGGAAAATAGAGATTTTTTTGCCCTTTCAAATTCAGTTGTGGTAAACCCGTATTTTTTCACCCTTTCATTTTCCGTTAACAGCGTTTCCGTTGATTTTGCAACGCTTTCTCCATTTTTTGCAACGGCAAAAAGTGATAATGCATCTTTATCCCCTATAAATTTTCCGTAATTGCTAAAACCCTGCAAAAAAGGCGCATCCGGTTTTTGAGAAATTTCCTCCAGGCGGCCATTCATCATTTCATTAAAAAGTTCCCGTATTATATCATTACGGTATCCGTTTTCAGTTGTCGCTTCGGGAATGGACGGCTGCAAATAATATACCTGTAAAATATTGTATTGCTGTTCCGGGTCTGTAAGAATGGAAACATAGGTTTGATCATGAGAAGGTACACCGTACTTTACACGCGGCCTTTCTTCCGTGCGTTTTGGAATGATGCTAAAATGATCTTTTATCATTTTTTCCACTTCATCCACATTCACGTCACCCACTACTATTACCGCCTCAAGGTCTGGCCTGTACCAGTCTTTATAGAATTTTTTAATGGTTTCGTATTTAAAGGTATCCAGGTTTGCTTTGGTGCCTATTGGGCTCCGTATCGCGTACCTTGAGCCTTTTAAAATAACCGGGAAATATTTATTACGCATACGGGTAGCAGCACCCAAACCTAACCGCCATTCTTCAATAACAACTCCCCGCTCTTTATCAATCTCCGTATTGTCAAATGATACATTATGTGCCCAGTCTTCCAGTATTTGAAAACCCTTTTTAAAAACTTCTTCACTGTCTGTTGGCAGTTGCAGCATATACACCGTTTCATCAAAACTTGTGTAGGCATTCAGGTCTGCGCCAAATTGCACCCCGCTCTTCTCCAAAAAATTGATGAGCTCATTTTTAGCAAAATTTTTAGTGCCGTTAAAGCTCATGTGCTCGGTAAAATGCGCAAGCCCTACCTGGTTATCATTCTCCAAAATTGACCCCGCATGCACCACAAGGCGTAGTTCGGCCCTGTTCTTAGGTTCGGTGTTTTTGCGTATGTAATAGGTAATGCCATTTGGCAACTTGCCCTTTCTTACCTGGGGGCTTATAGGTAATATTTTGTTAGTGGAAGTTTTTTGTTGTGCCGTAGCTGGTAGCGTTAAAAAGGCTGCAGCCATGCTAAAAACATAAAATAATGCCAATCGTTTCATATTTAAGTCTGTTTACTTTGGCGAAGTAATACAAAAATGTGGATGGCCGCTGTTAATGATCTCTTTTTTATTTAGAAAACGGAAAAGAGAAAGAAAATAAAAAAGTTGCAAGGGGGGATAAGAACCCTTTTTGTCTCTTTTTCCTCTTTTAATTTCTTAGCACAAGTACTCTTTGTCTCTTTTTCCTCTTTTAATCTCTTGGCACAAATACTCTTTATCTCTTTTTCCTCTTTTAATCTCCTAGCACAAGTAACATCTCTTTTTCCTCTTTTAATCTCTTGGCACAAATACTCTTTATCTCTTTTTCCTCTTTTAATCTCTTAGCACAAGTACTCTTTATCTCTTTTTCCTCTTTTAATCTCTTGGCACAAGTACTCTTTGTCTCTTTTTCCTCTTTTAATCTCTTAGCACAAATACTCTTTATCTCTTTTTCCTCTTTCAATCGCTTAGCATAAATGGTTGTTTTTACCCTCATTTGGCTTTTTTAGGTTTTAGATAAAAATGTGTTTGTTTTACACAAATGTTTCAAATACTTTTATTGCCGCAAAACCGCCATTATGATTTTTCAAAAACGACTGCTTGTATTAGCTGCCTTTACTGTTTTTATATTATCATGCAATAATAACCCGGCAACAACTGGTACTGCGCCCGCAATAAGTAATGATACTGCAACAATTGACGGCCACCCCGCCTGGATAATGCAGGGTAATATATATGAAGTAAATGTGCGCCAATATACCCCTGAAGGTACTTTTAACGCCTTTGCCAACAATTTGCAACGGTTAAAAGATATGGGTGTACAAACACTATGGTTTATGCCCATAAACCCTATAAGTAAGGTTGGCCGCAAAGGTGTGCTGGGAAGCTATTATGCTGTTGCCAATTACACTGCTATCAACCCTGAATACGGCACAATGGACGATTGGAAAGCACTTGTAAAAAAATGCCACGACATGGGTTTTAAGGTGATAATAGACTGGGTACCCAACCATACAGGTGCTGATAATTACTGGCTTACGGCGCACCCTGACTTTTATGTGAAAGACAAGATGGGAAAGGCTGCTGTTGCAAACGGTTGGGACGATACCCGCCAGCTTGATTATCATAACCCGGTTATGGTTGATTCCATGATCAATTGCATGAAATTTTGGGTAGAGCAAAGTGATATTGACGGCTTCCGTTGCGATTATGCGGTTGGGCCAACGAGGGAATTTTGGAAGAAATGTATCAGCGACCTAAAAAAAGAAAAGAACCTTTATATGATGGCAGAAGCCGACAGTGCATGGCTGCACGAGGTTGGCTTTGATGCAACTTATACCTGGAGCGAGTTTAATGCCATGAAGCAGGTGGCTGCCGGCAAGGCTCCGGCAACTGCTATTGATTCTGCAATCGCAGTACTTGACCGCGATTTTCCGGCGAATGCCTTAAAGATGTATTTTACCAGTAACCATGACGAAAATAGCTGGAACAAAGCGGATTATGGTACTATGCCCGGGGCAAGCCACGCACCTTTTGCCGTGCTAACCCAAACAATTGGCAGAAGCATACCCCTAATTTACAGTGGTCAGGAAGAGCCCGTTTTAGACAGTATCAGCTTTTTTTATAAAGATCCCATCAAATTTGGGAAATATGCCCGCGCCCCTTTTTACAGCATATTGCTGCATCTGCGGGCGGAGAATCCGGCATTAGCAGCCAACGCTTCCTTTATAAAATTAAAAACAGGTAAAGACGCGTCAGTTTATGCTTTTGAAAGAATGAAAGATGGCAGAAAAGTGCTTGTATTGCTTAACTTGTCCGCTAAATCTGTATCATTTAATATAACTGACGCAAATATGGATGGTAAACCGGACAATATATTTTCCGGCAAAAAGGAAACTATCCAAAAAGGGCAGGTTTTTACATTGCCGGCCTGGGGATACTCGGTTTACAGTTATTAAATTAAATATTCAGGTTTATAAGTACATTTACAGCTATTAAAAATTAAAAAAAGTAGCGATACCTGCCACGGAATGTGTTATGCTGTCAAAAAAAACGAAATATGCCATAAACGCTCTTGTTTTTCTTGCCCGGGAAAATAAGGGCAATGAGCCAATTGCAATAGCGAGTATATCCCAAAGCGAGAATATTCCCCGTAAATTCCTGGAAGCCATACTGTTAGATTTAAAAAATGCCGGAATGCTTAACAGCAAAAAAGGTAAAGCCGGCGGCTATTATCTTCAAAAATCGCCGGACGAAATAAACATTGCCGAAGTAGTAAGGCTATTTGACGGCGCTATTGCGCTTTTACCGTGCGTTGCACATTTATACTATGCGCGTTGCGACGAATGTAAGGATGAAGCAACCTGCGGCATACGTAGTGTTTTTGCCGATGTAAGGGCAGAATCAGTAAATATGCTCAAGAAAGCTACACTGTCTGAAATAATAAGAAGGGGGGAAGAATTAACTAAAAATCCCCATGCATTAGATAAAAAATAATTTTTTTTCAATTTAATTCCTACTAAACCTATATACTACATATATTTGCTATACAAATCATACGCAAATGAAACAAACACTATTAAAACTCAAACTGCTTTTACATGTTTTAATCATTATTTCGGTTACCCTTTTAACATCTGCCGAATCCAGGGCACAATACCTTTTAAATAATGATTCCGCCTTTAAAGCAGGTACTCCAAATTCGGGAAGACTGTGGGGGTATGCCTTTGGAGACTATTATTATAAAGCCCACAGCGATTCATTTAACCGGGGCGGTAAAGCCCAATATACAGGCATACCACAAGGCAGAACGGCATTTCAATTCCGCCGTATCTATTTGGGGTATGATTATAACATCTCTGCAAAATTCTCTGCCGAGCTTTTATTGGCTATGGAAGATAATTTTCCGGCAGGCAACCCGCCTTCTTCTTCCGCGCCAAGCGGCGACCTTTTACAGGACAATAAAATAGCCCCTTATATTAAATATATGGACCTGCGGTGGAAAGATATTTGGAAAGGAACAGACCTGGTAGTTGGGCAACAACCCACGCCTCTCTCTGCTTATTCTGAAAAGCTTTGGACTTATCGGCCGCTCGAAAGGGTTATGACAGATTTTACGGGAAGTACCGGTACTTACGATATGGGTGTATCTCTTCAGGGCGCATTTGACCCCAACACTAAAAATTATGGTTATTTCCTCATGGTTGGCAACGGCAGCAAGGCAGTGCCAGAAAGCGACAATTTTAAATGGTTCTACTCGGAGATCTGGGGTAAATTATTTGATAAACATTTGGAATTGCATTTGTACCAGGATTACGAACGCATTAACTGGACGCCAACCTGGCACCATGACAGGGCAATGACCAAAGGCCTAATAGCATATACAACCCCTGCAATAACAATAGGCGTCGAGGGTTACATAAACAAATTACACAAGGACAATTTTGCTTCAAGAAAACTTGGCGGCATTGACACCCTGAACGTAACGGCAAATGGCATATCTGTTTTTGTGCGCGGGCCAATAATAAAGGACAAATTGGGCTTTGTAGTAAGGTTTGATTCCTTTAACCCCAATGAAAATATTGACAATGATACGTATAACAAATATTCAGGGACAACACCCGGGTATAATGACCCAACCACCAAACAGGTATTTTTCCTTGCGGCGCTTGACTGGACTGCCACAAAAAATGTTCACTTCATGCCTAATATCTGGTACAGTCATTATGCAACACAATTGGCCGGGTTAACGGGTAAAATTAACGGGGATTACGACCTTGTATGGAGGCTAACGTTCTTCTTTACTTTTGGTAAGTAGAATAAAAAATTTTTGAACCTATATTCTATTAAACATATAGAAGTAAGCTATTATTAAATTAAAAATATTTCGTTTATCGCGCCCCAGGTGAAAGTTAAAAAGCCCAAACAGAAAAATAATATTAAACGCTGTTGGAGGTAAACGTTTGAGTAAAAAAAAGCCGCTCTTTTCTAAGAGGGGCTTTTTGTTTTATATATAATTTATTTTAGGAGGAGTTAAGGATAAAAATCTAATAACTCATCTGGTAGTTAAAGCAAAACACTAAACTGACCCAAAGGATCAAATCTTTATAGAATTGGCTTTATATATCTTCACATGCGACCCCTACAGGGTCGAACGCGTGCATTGTACCCTTAATTTACTATAAACATTTTACTCTTTTGGAGTCAAATGTTGTAATATCAAACTCATATAACTTTAATAATTCCATGGTTCTTATTCTTTCCACCGGTAAGTTTTAACCGTAATACCAACAAGGTCTAACACCCTGTCAACCACTGTTGCAGCAACTTCTTCAATAGTAGCGGGCCTGCTGTAAAACGATGGTGTTGCAGGGCAAATAATACCGCCGGCAAGCGTAACGGTTTCCATATTGCGGATGTGAATAAGATTGTAGGGTGTGTCCCTTACCACAAGTACCAGTTTTCGCCTCTCCTTTAAAACAACATCAGCAGCACGGGTTACAAGGTCGTCACTTACGCCGGAGGCTATCCTGCCGAGCGTTCCCATGCTGCAAGGCACAACAATCATAATATTGTACTGTGCGGAGCCAGATGCAAATGGCGCCATAAAGTCGTTCTTGTCAAAATACCTAACCGGGTAATCCGAATATCCTTCATTGCCTAATTCCGTTTTCCAAACCTCTTTGGCATTGTTGCTCATAACCACATCAAGGGCAACCCATTGCTCATTAACCTGCAACAATTTTTCAAGCAACAGTTTTGCATAAATACTTCCACTGGCGCCGGTAATAGCTATTACTATTTTATTGGACATGAAGATTTTTGAATACTTGAAACAAAGTTAGTAAGAATGTTGACAGGAGTTAGCTTGCAAATGAAACACGCATAAAGGCTGGCCCGTGAATGCGTTTAAATATTAACTAAACTGAACAAGGAATAAAAAGGGAATTAAGCAAAACGTATTTCCCTGTTGATATAAAAAAGATTTAGTTTAAAGCCGCTCTTAAATTATATCCATGGCCTTGGCAAAATAGGTGCATGCACCAGGCAATGCCAGCCAGAAAAATGGGCGAAAAGATGGGTTAATGAGCATAAACGTTAAAATGGCCGTCCATATAAAACACCAGAGCCAATATTTGCCAGCAGATTGTTTAGCTTCCATGTAACATTATTTTGCGCAAAAATAATACACACATCAATATAAGCGAAGTATTATTTATTATTTGTCAAAAAACAGCATTTTTGCTGCAATACCTACTAATATAACTGCAAATACTTTTTTTAATGCTGCCTGGGGAATGCTTAGCGCCACTTTGCTGCCCAACCAGCCGCCTAAAATAAAAGCTGCAGACATGATGAGTACCACCTTTATATCAATATAGCCTTTTTTGTAGTAGTTAAATACTGCAAGGATGCCAACAGGCAGCAGCAGCAAACCGAGTGACGTGCCCTGTGCCTGGGCCTGGCTATAGCCAAGAATGAGTATTAAGGCCGGTACAATAATAATACCACCGCCAACGCCGATTAAACCGCTTAATACACCCGAAATAAGGCCCACAAACAGCAGCAATAAAATAGTTTGTGCATTCATACGCTATTTTTTATACGTGTCGTTATATAACTGTATGGCAGTCTCAATAATATGCAGCGCCTGCGTTTTATCGCCAAATTCCTCCACCTTCACGCTTTTATTTTCAAGTGTTTTATATTCTTCAAAAAAGTGGCGCAGCTCGCTAAAAAAATGTTTTGGCAGCTCTTCAATATTATTGATATAATTGATAGACGGGTCATGGTTTGCCACAGCGATGATCTTATCATCCGCATCACCACCGTCAATCATTTGCATTACGCCGATCACCTTGGCTTCCACCAGGCAAAGTGGCTGAATGCTTAGGCTTGATATCACTAATATATCCAGGGGGTCTTTGTCATCCCCGTACGTTTGGGGAATAAAGCCATAATTGGTTGGATAATAAAAGGAAGAATAGATAACACGGTCAAGCTTAAGCAAGCCTGTTGGCTTATCAATTTCATATTTTGCCCTCGAACCCTGTGGGATTTCAATGATTGCATTTACTATACGGGGGGCCTTTTCACCGGGAGGGACGCCATGCCAGGGATGTAATACATTTGTTGGTATCATATTTATTTTAATATTTTAAATGCGTTGTTAAATAAAACCCTGTAAATGTTGCAGTAATACCTGCCGCAATACTTAATAAAACATAAGCGGCAAAAACACCATAGCGCTGTTGCTGGATCAACTGGACACATTCAACAGAAAATGTTGAAAAAGTAGTAAACCCACCACAAACACCGGTCGCAAAAAAAAGCCGCCAGTTTTGATCGAACCATTGATTTCGGAGCGACAATCCGAGCACCACAGCAATAATAAAGCTCCCGGTAAAGTTGACGATAAATGTTGATAAAGGGAAATTAGGGTTTTTTATTAATAGTGCAGCCAGGTATCGCAATACCGAACCGATCATGCCGCCTAATCCAACTAAAATAAAATTTCGAATCATTTGCTACAAATTTCCGTTGAATGTGTATTTAAAATCTACCTGCCATGTGCCGCTGCGTAAAATTACTTTCACCTTACGGGCAATTTTGTCATAAGAATTCATATAACTAATGACGTGAATTGAATCATTTATTGCCGCATCCTCAGTAACAATAATAGAAGCTGTTGAATAAGCCTGTTTTTGTTCAACCGTTTTTGCGTTATAATCCTTTTTTATCTTAAGCAGGCCTTTATTGTTTTCTTCATCATTGATCATATAGAAAGCTGCCCTGTTAAAATCGCCTTTTAAGCAGCCGTCTATAAATTCTCTGCCTGCGTCAAAAGCATTCTCTGCTTTGGGAAAAGCAGCATTATCACAGGCACAAAAAGCCAGGGTTAATATAATAAGATAAGCCACTTTCATTTATGAATGATAAAGCCAAAATTAAAGCACGTAAGAATATAAAAATAAAAAAGTATGCAGATGCAGTTAACCAGGCAATCCATTATGGTAATGAATCAGTGTTGATCTTAATAGAATCTATTGCATGATCGACATCTTTTTGTATGTCGATACCTTTTTCTTTCATTACATCCTTGGCCATATTGATCATAGCATCCAGGTTAAATTCTACTTTCCACTGGTTGTATTCTTTTTTAAGACGGAAAACTACAGGCAGGTTGGAAAATTTCACTTCTACTTTGGCATCCCCGTCCTTTATCTCTTCCGTAGTGATCGTAAAATCCTTATCCTTATAAACATTGTCTGATTCTTGATTATTTTTATTGATCATATCCAGGAACGACTGGCTGTCTGAAGTGGCATATTTTTTTGCTTCTTCAAAATTACTGTTATGCATCGCATCGAGAAATTTGGTGAGTGCTTCTTTTGGAGAGTTTGAAGTGGTACACCCGGTAAAAATCAATAATAAGCAAATAACCGCTATCAGTTTTTTCATTGAGATGATTTATACAAAGTTATTTGCATTTTAGAATACTGCTGCTAAAAAAACATATATAAAGGCAGCAGGTATTTAATGGCGATGAATGGCAAAAAAAAGCAGCCCATGGGGCCGCCTGTTAACAACATAGGGTTTAATATGCTTAAGAGTTTTTAATGTAATACCCTTCCCTTTCTTCTTTTTCTGCGTGATAGGCTTTATCGTAAGCACGTATAATAGCTTTAACCAGCCTGTGGCGTACTACGTCTTCCTCGTCAAGTTCAATGTGCGCAATACCATCAATATTCTGCAAAATGCGCGATGCTTTCTCCAAACCACTGCGTTGGTTTTTTGGCAGGTCAACCTGTGTAGGGTCGCCGGTAATAATAGCTTTGGCGTTTGCCCCAATACGGGTTAAAAACATTTTTATTTGAAGGTCATTGGTATTCTGCGCCTCATCCAAAATAATAAAAGCATTATCAAGTGTGCGCCCGCGCATGTAGGCCAGCGGCGCAATTTCAATAGTTCGCGTACTCATATAATACCCAAGTTTATCGGCAGGTATCATATCATCCAGCGCATCATATAAGGGGCGCAGGTAGGGATCGATCTTTTCCTTCAGGTCGCCCGGTAAAAAACCAAGGTTTTCGCCTGCTTCAACAGCAGGCCTTGTAAGAATGATCTTTTTAACCTGTT
Source organism: Bacteroidota bacterium (assembly GCA_013286305.1). Lineage (GTDB taxonomy): Bacteria > Bacteroidota > Bacteroidia > Chitinophagales > Chitinophagaceae > JABDFW01. Next base: position 21,528 of record JABDFW010000014.1, on the reverse strand, counting down.
TATTCTTTAATGCCCTTACAGCAAGCGCAACAGCTGTATAGGTTTTACCGGTACCTGCAGGGCCAACCGCAAACACAACATCGTTGCGTTCTGCAGCCTGTACCATCTTTTTTTGGTTGGCAGTTCTTGCACGAACAGTTTTGCCATTAGGGCCAAATACAAGGATATCGTTAGGATTACGCTCAACAAAATTATCAATTGTTTCTGCGTCATCGCCGCCAAGTATTTGCTCAAAATAATTTTCGCTTAAATCGCCGTTACGCTCAAGGTATTGTATGATGAGGTCAATTTTTTCCCTGGCTGATTCTATTTGTTCGGGCGCCCCGCTTAGTTTTATCTGTGTCCCTCTCGAAAGGATCTTTAACAGCGGAAATTTTTTCTTCAGTAGGTCAAGCTTCTTGTTGTTAACACCGAAGAACTCAATTGGGTTAACTGTTTCAAGGTTAATGATTGTTTCTGTCAATGCTCATTAGTTTAATAATAATAAATAGTTTGTCTAATGTTCTTTAAGTGTTGTAGTCAAATTTAAACATTAATACCTGATAAGGTATGTTAATTGTTATACACAGGTGTGGAGAAAGAGTTTACAGTTTACAGTTTTTAGTTTACAGTTTGTAGTTTCCGGTTTGCAGTTTTTGAAGCGGATGAAAGATTAAATAAAGTGATATTAAATATTCCTTTAGTTCAAATTTATAAACCTGATGGGCCTGCTTATACTAAGCAAGAACAAACTATCACAAAGTGACCCATTAGGGCAAACTGGAAACTGGAAACTAAAAACTGTAAACTGATTTTACCAACCTCCGCTTGCACCGCCGCCACCGCTGCTGCCGCCACCAAAACCACCGAAGCCTCCGCCGCCACCACCTCCGAAGCCGCCTCCTCCTCCACCCCAGCCGCCTCTGCCCAAACTGCTTCCGATCATACTTCCCAAAAAGAAAGATCCTGCATTGCTCATCAATCCACCGCCACCGCCCCTGCCGCTTCTTCCTGCAATTACCAGGATAACAATAAGTATAATAATAAATCCAAGTAAACCACGCCCGGCTCCGCGGCCGCCACCATTACTACCGCTGTCGCGCCGTATATGGTATTCGCCGGCCGCAGCTTTAGCTAATGATTCAACAGCGCTATTCAATCCCGAGTAATAATCTTTTTGTTTAAACGCCGGGGCAATATCATATTCAATAATATCACCTGATTCCGCATCTGTTATTGCACCTTCCAAACCTCTGCCTACTTCTATGCGAACCTTATGGTCATCAACAGCAACCAATACTAATATGCCATTTTGTTTGTTTGCCGATCCTATACCCCAATCATTAAAAAGCTTGTGTGAATAATCCTCAATTGCTATATCATTCAACGTGGGAATCGTAACAATAACAATTTGGTTTGTAGTACTGTCATCTAACGCAACTAACCTTTGCTCAAGCGTATTACGGTCATAATCAGAAAGCACTTTTGCTTCATCATTCACCAGCTTTGGAGGATTAGGTTTTGGCAAAACGTTTTGCGCAAAAACGTTGGCAATGCTGCAAAATAAAACTATGGTTAGTAAAAGACGTTTCATATTATATGATAAATCCCCCGCCCATGCAGGGGATCAGTTATTATTTTCCAAAAACTATATCATCAGGCAGTTCATTTTTATCCGTTGCTGCATCATACGGAAAATGCTCAGCCAATACTTCGCCTATTTCATGTATTACTGTAGCAATACCTTTTGCATAATGTTCCTTATCAAAATGTGACAGCATTATTTTTACCGCGTCATTCCAAAAATCTTTTCCTTCTTTCCGGTAAATACCTTCATCCGCGAAAACAGCCAGTTGCCTGTCTTTCATGGCTACATATACCAGTACTGCATTGCGCTGCTCTGTTGCTTCCATCTTTAAACTATAGAACACTTCAGCCGCACGGTCTAATGCATCCATAAAGCGGCAGTGGCTTTCAATATATACACGTATTTCGCCGCTGGTGCGTTTTTCCGCTTCCTTAACAGCATTAACAATAAACTGCTGCTCTTCGGGAATAAAAAATTTCGGATGTTTTTTTCTGAAGATTGAAAACATTAGTATTAATTAGAATTTTACTTGCGGAGCTTTACTGGCACCCTCGTCTGCCTGAAAATACCCTTTTGCTTTGTAACCAAACCATCCGGCATAAATATTATTTGGGAAGGTAAGTATTTTAGTGTTGTAACCCTGCACAGCATCATTAAATTCATTTCGCGAAAATTTGATACGATTCTCTGTTCCTGCCAATTCATCGCGTAACCCGCGAAAAGCATCATTTGACCTGAGTGTAGGATAATTTTCAGAAACAGCAAGTAATCTTCCCAATGCCTGGGATAATTGCCCCTGGGCAGCCTGGAATTGTTGCAATTTTTCAGGAGTAAGATTGCTGGCATCTACTTTTATTTGGGTAGCGCTTGCCCTCGCCTGTATTACATTCTGCAAAGTAGTTTGTTCAAAATTTGCTTCTCCCTTAACGGTATTAACAAGGTTAGGGATCAGGTCTGAACGGCGTTGATAATCGGCCTCAACAGCACCCCATTTGCTTTGTACATTTTGATCCATTGTAACAGCGCTATTTTTTAAATTAACGGCGCCGCAACCAACACAACCACCTAATACTACTATAAAGCCCAGTATGACTAAAAGCACTAAAGTTGTCGTTTTCATGATAAAACAGTTTGTTATTTTAATGATAGTCAATCAAAACAAGTACCCTTTATAAAAACATGACGATACGTCATTTAAAAGTTGAGATTTTACACAACTTAACAGTTATTTTATAAAAACTACTGCTATTTGCCAAAATTATTTGCCATATTGTTCACTTCATCATTCGACAGGCGCTTATCCCCTGCTTTTATAATGATACGATAGCGAAAAGTAACTGATTTGCCTTGTTCAAGTGTAAAATTCAATATTTGGCTCCCATTGCTGAATACCTTTTGGCCCAGAGGATTAACGGCAAACAGCCCATAACCACGGGCATGCCAATAAGACGGATAACCCACATTTTTGGGGTGGTCAATAATAGCAATACTAATAGTATCAGCTCCTTCCTTACCATACAGCATGCACCAGGTAGCCCTTGTACCCCAGGCAGCATCGCCCTGCTTGCCTTCACTTGTAATATAATTGCCGCTTGCAAACGGGTTGGCTTTTACAATGGTTACATTCCCTTTATTATCCGTGAATTTTTTGGTTGCGGTGTCGGGCAACTGTAGTTCCTTAGCCACACGCAACCCCATCATACCATCTTTTGCATCTGCAAACAACACCTTTTCATTAGCTGTTAAGGTTGTTATCCTGTCAATGATCCGTGTTTGGGCATCGCCGCTAAAAATAAAGGTGGTGGTTTCCGTTAATAATATATTGTGCTGCTTATCTTCCCAATTGGCGCTATATTTTAACAAACCTTCTTTACCGCTTTTGGTTTGCAATATGCCTGTTGTTTTTATCCATCCATATTGCTGCTTTTTATCTGGGGGAATGGCAAAAGAATTATTCCAAAAATCCAGTCCATTTACATTTTCATAATTCAGCCACAATCCTATGTGATGGGGATGGTCGGTTGGCTCGCCTTCACGGGGTTGTAAGGGATAGCCTCTTGTTATTAACTGGCCATCCGCGGCGTAAATAGGATAAAGCACCGGCTTTTCAAGTGTATCGGGAAAAAAGAATTCAGTAAAGGGCCTGCCATTAAAAGTGATGGTTACTTTTGGTTCAGTTGTACTTTTAACTACGCGGATGTTTGTTTGTGCCGAAGCAATAAATATAAAGCTGCCTGTTATAAAATACACAACAAAAAAACGCAGGCTTGCAATATGCATACTAAGAATATTTTGCCAGTTTAACCGATAAGATGCTTATCTGTCGGTACTAATATATAACTTTAATTCTTCTCCGGTAAAGTCAAAATAAATCTAATTTTTGTTTAGCTATGAAAAAAACATTGTTGCCATCTTTATTTTTTGCATCGGTAATTTTTATTCAGCCTGCTTTGGCACAGAAAAAATCAGTTTCGCTTTTTAACGGTAAAGACCTTACCGGCTGGCATGTACAAAATGGCACCGCTACTTATACCGTAGAGAAAGGGGCTATAGTAGGTACTTCGGTTGCCGGCTCGCCAAACTCATTCCTGGTAACCGACAAAACCTATAGTGACTTTGTACTGGAACTTGAATTTAAAGTAGATACCTCTCAAAACTCCGGCATACAGGTAAGGAGCGAAAGCAACGACTGGTATATGAATGGCCGGGTACATGGTTACCAGGTAGAAATAGACCCCTCTGCAAGGGCATGGAGCGGCGGTATTTATGATGAGGCGCGCAGAGGGTGGCTTTACCCGCTTACTTATAACCCGCCGGCCCAAAAAGCATTTAAACAAAATGAATGGAACAAATTGTATATTGAATGTATAGGGAATAATATACGCACCTGGTTAAATGGCGTACCAGCCGCATTTGTGATAGACAACCTTACACACGAAGGCTTTATTGGGTTGCAGGTTCATGCGGTTAGTAATGCTGCGGTTGGATCGAAGGTTTATTGGAAAGACATTCGTATTCAAACAACTGACCTTAAGCCAAGGCCATGGAATAATATTTATGTAGTTAACAATATTCCTAATACCTTAAGTGACCAGGAAAAAAACAATGGTGTAACCTTATTGTGGGATGGCAAAACGGATAAAGGCTGGCGCAGCATTTATAAACAAACTTTTCCAACAACTGGGTGGGAAATTAAAGATGGCATGTTAACCATTCATTCATCCAATGGGCAGGAAGAAGGGTTGGGTGGTGATATTGTTACAGAAAAAGAATACAGCGCTTTTGAGCTTGATTTTGATTTTAAAATAACGCCCGGCGCTAACAGCGGGGTAAAATATTTTGTAAAAGAAAGCTATGACAGCAAAGGAAAATCGGGGATAGGATTGGAATACCAGGTATTGGATGATTCACTGCACCCGGATGCAAAACTCGGCTTGAACGGCGACAGGACACTTTCTTCACTATATGATCTCATTCCAAGAAAAAACATACCCAACGCATTTAAGAAAGTTGGCGAATGGAACCATGGAAGAATTCTTGTTTACCCGAATAACCATGTAGAACATTGGTTAAATGGTTATAAGATGCTGGAGTATGAAAAAGGCTCAAAAGATTTTTTGGATGCCGTAGCGATCAGTAAATATAAAGTATGGCCAAACTTTGGTTTGTGGACAGAAGGGCATATTCTTTTACAGGATCATGGCAATGAAGTAAGTTTCAGGAGCATTAAGATAAAAGTATTACCCCAGCCCTAAAGGGGGAGAATACGATTGCAGATTGAATTACGCGAATTGGGACGAATTACACGAATTGATGCGAAACTCAGCATGATGCATAAGCACGGGTGCAGGAGTGCGGGCAAGGAACGATGCTATGAAGAGCAAGAGTTTAGAGCAAAAAATTTTATACACTAAAACAAAATCCTCCGTATGTCCGAAAGGGGGCAGGGGGTGAGGGAAATATGGAACACTCACGCAGGCAATTTATTAAACAAACAGCCCTTACCGGTGCGGCAACTTACATAAGCACCTTAGGCATGAGCGCTAAAAGTTATAACCGTATCATGGGTGCCAACGACCGCGTAAATGTGGGCGTTGTTGGGTTTTCCGACAGGCATAAGGATGCGCATATTCCGTCATTTCTTGCCTCGTATAAAGAACTGAATTTTGACATTATTGCCGTTAGCGATATATGGAAATACAAGCGCGAAGTTGGGCAGGCATTCCTTAAACAAAAACTGGGGCATGATATTACGGCCTGCGTTAACAACGATGAGCTATATAACATAAAAGCGGTTGATGCGGTATTTATTAGCACCGCAGATTTTCAACATGCATATCATACCATTGAGGCGGTAAAAGCAGGCCGCGACACCTATAGTGAAAAACCATTGGCGGAAACAATGGAAGATGCCCGTGCTGTGCTTAAAGCCGTTAAAGGCAGCAACAGGATTGTGCAGATTGGCTCACAAAGGCGAAGCGGGCCTAATTACTGGGCTGCTAATGATTTTATAAAGTCTGGCAAGTTTGGGCCTATTGTAATGGTGGAGCTGACGTGGAATGTAAACCAGCCGGGGCGCTGGCGCAGGCCTGAACTGGTGGCTATGATGAAAGAAGAAGATACAGACTGGAAACGCTATTTAATAAACCGCCCTTACGAACCATTTAACGCAAGGCATTACCTGGAGTTTCGTTTGTTTTGGCCTTATTCATCCGGTATTCCGGGGCAGTGGATGAGCCACCAGATTGATACTGTACATTGGTTTAGCGGTTTACCACATCCGCGCAGCGTAGCGGTAAATGGTGGTATTTACCTTTGGAAAGATGGCAGGAAAAATGCTGATACTCTTACTGCAGCTTTTGATTACGGCCCGCTGGATGATATGAGCAGTGGTTTCCAGGTACTATTTAAATCACGCCAAACGAATGCTGCGGACGATGTAAAGGAAATTTATTATTCAAATGGCGGTATGCTTAACCTTGATACTAATAAAATAACGCCCACAGGCGGCCTGACAGAGAATTATGCCAAAGTAATGAACATGAAGGCGAACCTGTTGCCTGAGATATCTATTAGTGATTTGGTGCCGCCAACTTCAACCGGGGCATCTACCGGCGGCGACCCTTTAACCATGGCGCACGTACGCAACTGGATGGAGTGCGTACGCAGCCGCAAGCAACCGAATGCACCTATTGAAGCAGGATACAATCATGCGATAGCGGTTATTATGACCAATGCCGCATACCGTACCGGGCAAAAAGTTACGTTTGATGAAAACACGCAGGAAGTGATGGCAGGTGGAAAGGTGTTTAAGTATTAGCCCCTCACCCCCGTCCCCTCTCCATCCCGCATGTGGCGGGATAGAGGGGTGTTGCGGAGAGCATGTTTTGTTATGGGGATGGGTACGTGCTACGAGCAACCGCAAGTCGCGAAAAGCCAAGGTTTGCACCATGCAAAAAAATTGATAGATTTGTAGTGAAACAGCAATGTTATGGCACAAATTACTATACAGCTTGAAGATTCCCTGGTTGAAAGCCTTGGTGAAGGCCAAATTGAACAGCTTGTGCAGGACTGGCTGCAACAATACCAAAGAAAACAAGCGCTCAAAGATGCTGCAGACGACCTCCATTCCATCAACCTTACAAATGACCCGCAATGGCAGGCTGCCCGTAATTTAGCCTGGGAAGAATACAAACACAATTTTGAAAATGCGGCACAATGAGGGATTTTATACTGGATGCCAACGTCCTAATGTCAATGCTCATCAGCGGCAAGGCCATCTACAAGCCATTATTAAGGGAATATACATTTATAAGCAGTGATTTTGCCTTTATTGAAATTGAAAAATATCAAACCCTGATTCAAAATAAAACGAGGATAGATATAGAAAATTTCAGGCAATTTTCATATTTTTTATTCTCCCATATTCACTTTATGCCCGCTTACCTGGTAGAAAAAGATGCAAAGCAAAAAGCAATAATTTTGGTGAAAGATATTGACCCAAAAGATGTTTCTTATGTGGCATTATCTATTCAATTAAATCTTACGCTACTTACAAGGGATATTTCGTTATATGAAGGCCTTCAAAAAAAGGGATTCCGGAATGTTCAGCTTTTTGACGCATTTTTAAGAAATGCCTGATGATTGAATGAACTATTAAATTTGAGGAAAAGACTATTATGGAAACAGTAATATTTCAACCGGCAAATGATTTTGAATTATCGCTGGTGAAAAAATTTATTGAAAAAACAAATATTAAAAGCCGGGTAATTTCTGATGAAGACAAAGAGGGCTTTGTTTTAGCGAAGATGATGCAGGAAGTGGATTATAGCGAAACTATAGATACTACCGATTTTATAAAAGGTTTGAACCATTAGAGGTACCTTACTCTACTATGCCAAAGGAAAAAGAAATAAAATATATTACAAAGGAGATAAATTTCATTATTACTCTTGAAAAACCAAAACAATTTACGATTGAAAGTGAAAATAATTTAAATGGCAAAAAAGCACGGCTCAGAAAACAAGCGCCTAATAAATATTCATTACATGTCAAATCAGATTTGGATTTTGACTTAATCCTTGGTTCAAGTATAAATATTAAATTATCAAACCAAGAACTTAATTTAAATGTAGAAAGAGCAAGTGTAAAGGGTTTAGCTGGTTCATTCTCCGCTTCAAAATATTTTTTTAGCTGCGAAATAAAAATTTATTCATTTCAAAGCAAAAACTTAAGCCTCGATAATTTATATTATTGCAAGCAAATAATTCCCATAAGAGAGAACACTCATTTTTTCTATAAAATTGACGATTTTACATATAGTTCCGATAAGAGTACATTTAGTAGAGGGCTTTTAAAAATACAGTTAGCTGGAGAAAATAAGTTTGAGGCTTACATCACCAAAGTAGAGGAAAAAGATTATTTAATCATTGAAAGTAGACAAAAATTAACTCCTGAGAATTTCAAAAGCTTTACGTGGCCTATAATAATTTCGCTAAGTTATTTTATGGGTTATCTTATGCAAGATGAATGCTATTTCTTTTATTATGAACAAAAAGACACAAACACTTTCAATTCATTTGAGTATAAACAACTTAGAGATAGTATTCGAACCAGTTATACGCCAATCAATTCAAATCCTTATGGGTGGGATTTAAATAATAGTATAGCAAAAGATTATGAAGGAAAATTAACGAACATATCTCAAAAACAATTTTCCGAACTTTGTAAAAGAACTTATTCTGATATAGAAATAGAAGGTATAATACTATTGATTCTTGAATCCTCAAGTCGTTCATTAGTTCTCATGCCTGCTGGTCTTTCTGTCGCTCTGGAAAGTTTAACCCAATATTTTTCCGATAAACATCCGGAAATATTAAGGCCAATACCCGAGAAACAAGTATCAGATTCATTTAAAACCGAGCTAAGGGAAGTTCTCTTAAGCTATAAGGACAAAATTAAAAGTCAGGGATTGGAAATTTTAAAAAATAAAATAAATGATATTAACAATCCAACAAATTCAGAAAAATTAAAAGCACCATTTAAAATTTTTAATGTCGCTTTGACTGAAATTGATGAAAAGGTGCTAAGTCATAGAAATGACTTTCTGCATGGAAATATAACTTTGAAGGGAAAAAAAGGGAAAGAGTATTCAATGGAAAGCTTCGAGATTTCTTTAAGGTTAATCACCTTACTGAACATAATAATTTTAAAAATGATAGGTTACGAAGGTTATATTCTTAATCACGCTAAGCTACAAGAAAAAGGAATTGGAAAAATTATAGATGAAGAACCTTTTCGAAAAATCTGACACTTTTCTTTATATTATATATTCTCATAAAAATATCTAATAGCAATGCAATCAATAACATATCGTCCCAAAAATTTAGTTATTATCCTACTACTGATTACAACCTCCAACACTGTTTTCGCCCAACTTACTAAAGCCCCCGCCTACCCACTTATTACGCACAACCCATACTTTAGTATATGGTCATTTACGGACGATCTTACGGCAAGCGCCACCAAACACTGGACGGGCGCCAGCCAAAGCCTGTTAGGTTTAATAAAAGTGGACGGCAAAACATACCGCTTTCTCGGGAAAGAAGAAAGTGTTTATGAAAGCGTTCTCCCCGCTGCGGATGAAGGCAATTATACGGTAAGCTATACCGAAACCCAGCCTGCGGAAGGATGGATGAGGCCGGGCTTTGATGATAGTAAATGGCAATCTGCGTACGCGCCATTTGGTGACAACGACCAGGCCGCTACAAAATGGCTGAGCAAAAACTTGTGGGTGCGCAGGGTGTTTACACTTAATAACACGGATATAGATAAACTGTTTTTAAAAATAAACCATGATGATAATACCGAAGTCTACTTAAATGGCGAAAAAATTTATAGCTATGTTGGCTGGTTAAATAAGTATAAATATGTGCCTGTAGAAGATGCGATAAAACAAAAACTTAAAAAGGGAAAGAATATATTGGCGATTCACATTGCAAACACCGCGGGTGGCGCGTGGCTTGATGCAGGGTTGGTAACCTTAAAAAAAGAGAACGAGCCAAGTGATATCACTGCTGCAAAACAAACATCCGTAACTATTAAAGCAACCCAAACTATTTACACGTTTACTTGTGGCGGCGCAAACCTTGAATTAACTTTTACATCACCATTGCTGATAGATAAACTTGATGTACTGTCAAAACCAATATCGTATGTTTCATTCAAAGTAAGGTCGGGTGACGGGCTTGCACACAATACACAGGTGTATTTTGGCGCATCTACTGACCTTGCGGTTAATACCGCTGTACAGCCAGTTACAACTGAGCAGCTTATGCCCGGCGAGCTTTCCATATTAAAAGCGGGCTCAGTAGAACAGCCTGTACTTAAGAAGAAGGGTGATGATCTTCGCATTGATTGGGGTTATGCCTATGTTGCCGCGCCTGCGGGGGAAGATGTTGCACAAAGTGTTACCCGCAATAACGATGGCGAAAACAGCTTTGCTTCAACAGGTAAAATGGCCGCATCAAATATTCCTGAAGGCAGGCATCTTACGCTGAATACTGTTTTTAATTTCGGAAAAGTAGGCACCGAAGCAAAAGAACATTTTCTGATGGTTGGCTATGATGAACGTTACTCCATTCAATATTTTAATACAAACCTTCAGCCATGGTGGAAAGAAACCACCGGCTTATCATTTGAAATATTATTAAACAGGGCTGCAAAAGAGTACCCCCGCATAATGCAGCAATGTGAAGTTTTTAACAGCAAAATATATAACGATGCTGTTGCAGCAGGCGGAGAAACGTATGCAAAACTTTGTATGGCAGCATACAGGCAGAGTGTAGCCGCCCACAATCTTGTGCAAGCCAGCAACGGCGACCTGCTTTTTTTCTCCAAAGAAAATTTTAGCAACGGCTGCATCAACACGGTAGATGTAACATATCCTTCAGCGCCGTTATTCCTTGCTTACAACCCCCAATTGATGGAAGGCATGCTAAATGGTATTTTTTATTTTAGCGAAAGCGGTAAATACACCAAATCTTATGCAGCACACGACCTGGGTACTTATCCGCAGGCAAACGGCCAGGTTTATGGCGAAGGAATGCCGGTGGAAGAATCAGGCAATATGATCATTTTAACGGCAGCTATTGCCAAAGCTGAGGGCAATGCAGATTATGCAAAAAAACACTGGCAAACGTTAACCATATGGGCTGAATATTTAAGCGCAAATGGTTTTGATCCAGCCAATCAATTATGTACAGACGACTTTGCGGGACATCTTGCGCGTAATGCTAACTTATCAGTAAAAGCTATTGTTGGGCTTGGTTGTTATGGCATGCTCGCAGAAATGATGGGTGATAAAGCCACCGCTGAAAAATATCATAACATGGCCGTTGAGATGGCTAAAAAATGGATGGTGCTTGCAGCCGACGGCGATCATTACAGCCTTACCTTTAATGATAAAAATACCTGGAGCCAGAAGTATAACCTGGTATGGGATAAAGTGCTGGGGCTTCATTTATTTCCTGAAGCCGTGTATGATAAAGAGATAAAATACTATCTCACCAAACAGAATGTATTCGGGCTGCCATTGGACAGCAGGAAGACTTATACAAAGTCTGACTGGATATTATGGACTGCAGCGCTTGCCAATAATCATGCAGGTTTTGAAGCACTCATAGATCCCATTTACACCTATATTACTCAAACGCCCACCCGCGTACCTTTAAGCGACTGGCACGAAACGATCAGTGGTAAACAAGTAGGTTTCCAGGCACGAAGCGTTGTAGGTGGTTATTTTATGAAAGTGCTGGAAGAGAAGATGAGAGCAGCCAATGCCCTCGCCTCCCGAAATTGAACCTGCCTGCCGTAGGCTGGTTCGGGACAGGCTCTAAAGGGGAGTAAGAAAAAAGCCGTGTCTTGTAGCATTCGCTTTAGGAGATGGGGGTTATTTTTATTTGTATGGAGGTTGCAATGCTCAGAGCCCTTTGTTTGGCAAGCTCTGCCTTATCACCTTTAAACAATTCATTTACCGTTGAAGTAAAAAGCTGCAGCCATCTTTTAAAATGTTCCGGTGTAAGCGGTTCTTTTTTATTTAAATCTTTATGCACCTTCATGGTGTTGCCACTGTAATTACCGGTATAAAAAATAACGCCTTCCCAAAAATCATACATGATGGGCATGTGGTGCGGCCAGTCAACTTTAGCAATGTCGTTAAAAATATACCCGATCACATCATCCGCCCGCACCTTATCGTAAAAACTGTTTATCAATAATTCAATGTCGGTTCTGTTCTCAATGTCTTTTTTCATACCCCCTTTTAATAATCGAACAACTAATCAACAATTCAACCAATCAACTAACCAACTAACACATTTAACTCCTTCCCTACTTTGGTAAATGCGGCTATCGCTTTATCTAAATGATGTTGTTCATGTGCGGCACTTAATTGTACGCGGATGCGTGCAAGCCCTTTTGGTACCACAGGAAAAAAGAAACCGATAACATATACTCCTTCATCCAGCAACTTTGCAGCGAAATTTTGTGCTACAACCGCATCATATAACATGATGGGTACAATGGGGTGGTCGCCGGGTTTTATATCAAAACCTGCCTCGGTCATTTTTGTGCGGAAGAATTTAGTGTTGTGCTCCAGCTTATCCCGCAACTCCGTCGTCTCCGTAAGCATATCCAGCACTGCTATGGACGCGCCGACTATAGCAGGCATCAATGTATTTGAAAAAAGATATGGTCTTGACCGCTGCCTAAGCATTTCAATGATCTCTTTTCTTCCGCTGGTAAAACCCCCGCTTGCTCCTCCCAATGCTTTTCCCAAAGTGCCGGTAATAATATCCATCCTGCCCATTACGCCGCGGTATTCATGTGTGCCCCTTCCTGTTTTTCCCAAAAAGCCCGAGCTGTGGCATTCATCACTCATCACAATGGCATCGTATTTATCTGCCAGGCCGCATATCTTGTCAAGTTGGGCAATAGTGCCGTCCATACTGAACGATCCGTCGGTAACAATAATGCGGTTGCGCAAATGGGCGCTTTCTTTCAGCTTTGCCTCAAGGTCGTTCATATTATTGTGCTCGTAACGGTAACGCTGTGCTTTGCACAATCTTACCCCATCGATAATTGACGCGTGGTTAAGTGCATCGCTTATAATAGCATCCAGTTCATTAAACAATGGTTCAAACACACCGCCGTTTGCATCAAAAGCGGCAGCATATAAAATGGTATCTTCTGTACCCAAAAAATCCGCTATCTTTTTTTCCAGCTCTTTGTGTATATCCTGCGTACCGCAGATAAAACGCACGCTGCTCATACCATAGCCGTGGGTGTCAATCGCTTTATGTGCCGCTTCAATAACTTTTGGATGGGATGATAACCCCAGGTAATTGTTGGCACAGAAATTAAGCACGGTTTTTCCGTTCACCGTTATTTCCGGCCCTTGTTCACTTGTGATGATGCGCTCTTTTTTTGATAATCCCGCCGCTTCAATTTGGCCGAGTTCTGTTTTTATGCGGCTGACAAATTTTTCGTTCATGAGGAAAGCATTTAGGGATGCAAAGATAAGGGGGAGAGAAGATATTGCTTTGCGCCAAAACCATTAAGAGAAGTAAGCTGTTTCATTTCGATTATATTAGCGTCATTCAGCCTTTACCTTTTTTCCCAGGCTTTGAATCTTCAAATTTGGGAATAGGATGGTATGTAAGGTCTTTAAGTATTAAACTTGCCCATTGATAAAGTTCGTTATTGGGATCGTTCAAAATGTCGACTATTTGCTTCAAAGCGTCGGTAGTTTTGCTATAAGCATCAATCCTGGACATATTTTTAGCATGAATAAGATAATAAAGAATAGTGTAATGCAAATTAACACCAATAACGTTTCTTGAAAAGGTTGAAGTATCTTTTGACCAGACTTGTAAAAATTCATTTATAGGTTCAATCGCAAGCCCTTTTGAGGTATCCCTGTCTGCCTTTTTTGCTGCAGTAACACGAAGCCAATATCCCTGTGTTTTATCGGGATAGTCGTTTATATACGCTTTAGCCAAAGAATCTGCATAACGATAAGCGTGATCTAAGGCGGGGCTGTCCTGCGCTTTATCAATGGAATCTAAAGAAGCTTTACCCAGATTATAATATTGTATTTCGGATAATTTATACCCAGGCACCTTGGATGAATCTCTAATCCTTGTACTATCCTGTTGCGAAAATACAATGGAGGGCACTACAATTAGAACGAGAAGAGCAAAATATTTTTTGAAAGGGTTTCGCATATTTATAACTAAAAAATTATCGCATATAAATCTACTATTTTTTTAAAATCCTATCTGTTCTAAATTTCATTTAAATTGCCATAGCCTCAAGCTTACTATTCCTGTAACGCTCAAAAAAAGCTGCCATGCACAAAATATTATTTGCTGCTATACTCACCCCCCTTCAGCCATTGGCGCAAACCAATATTGATACATCTAATTTATGCCGCGGGGCCTATTATACTGAAGAGCAGGCAATTAAAGTGCACCAGGAATTTGCCAAAACTTACCATGATGCCGCCACATGGAATAAACGTGCCGCAATAATCAGGGCGGGTATATTGGAAGGGGCAGAACTTACAAATATGCCGGCAAAGTCAAAACTGAACATACTGATAACCGGCAAAAGAACAGTGAACGGTTATACTATCGAAAACATCGCTATTGAAACATTGCCGGGATATTATTTAACAGGCAACCTGTACACCCCAATAAACACCTCAAAACCCACTGCGGGTATTTTGTCACCACACGGGCATTTTCATGATCCTGATGGGCGTTTTCAGCCTGACGAACAAAAACTATGTGCCACGCTTGCCCAAATGGGTGCTACCGTGTTTGCATATGATATGGTTGGTTACGGCGACAGCAAACAATCCAACCACGAAATACCCAAAGCATTAAAACTGCAAACCTATAACAGCATAAGGGCACTGGACTTTTTATTATCCCTGCCCTGGGTTGACACCTCGCGAGTTGGCGTTACAGGCGCTTCAGGTGGTGGTACCCAAACCATTCTTTTAACCGCTATTGACAAACGTGTAAAAGTATCGGCGCCGGTTGTTATGGTGTCGGCTTATTTTTTTGGAGGTTGTATTTGCGAAAGCGGCATGCCCATTCATAAACGCCCCGATAACCAAACAAGTAATGTTGAGATTGCCGCATTGGCGGCACCGCGGCCTATGTTATTGGTTTCAGATGGCGATGACTGGACCAAAAATGTTCCTATTATTGAGTACCCTTACATCCAAAATATATACAGGTATTTTGGAAAAGAAACGGATGTTGAGAATGTGCACCTGCCAAATGAAAAACACGATTACGGCCCTTCAAAAAGAAACGCCGTTTATGCATTTTTTGCAAAACATCTAAACCTTGATATTGCTGCTGTAAGTAAAAATGGCATAGTTGATGAATCGAAAAGCGCTGTTTTTACTCCGCAACAACTGGCGGTTTTCAACGATGCATATCCCAGGCCATCAAATGCAGTGATGGGAGACGAAGCAGTTGGAAAATTATTGGAATGGTGATAAGGAAGCCAATAATTGATCAGTGTATCCCTGCCCTCCGTTATAATTTTCCTGTAAATCGGCCTCAAAAACCACAATTTTGTAAAAAAGTTACCCGGGAATGTAACTTTTTGTTTATTGCGGCGTACTATAATCAGTAACGATGATGAGATAAATGATATCCCGCTGTTTATGACCGAACGAGAATATAATGAATGTGTGAACCAATATGCTGATAATGTATTTCGCTTCATAGTGAAAAACCTTCGCCATGAAGAAGACTCAAGGGATATTGTACAAACGGCTTTTGAAAAATTGTGGCGTAACCGGGATATTGTAGAGAATGAGAAATGCAAATCGTATCTTTTCACAGTGGCGTATAACCAGATGATAGACCATATAAGAAAGGTTAAAAGGCTGCAGTTGAAAGATGAGTTTCACGCGGAGTCGAAAGTGCACAACTACCAGGTGAACGATATGAAGAAAACCCTGCATGAAGCGCTTAACAGGCTTAGCGATACACAAAAAAGCCTTGTTTTGCTGAAGGATTATGAAGGATACAGTTATGAGGAGATTGGACAAATAATGGGTTTGAATGAAAGCCAGGTAAAAGTATATTTACACCGGGCAAGGTTGACATTGCGAAATTATTTAGTGAGCCCTGAAAATGTGATGTAATTATGACAATGAACAGACACAACTACGAAGAGTTTTTTTTGATGTACGCTGATAACGAGCTAAACACTCAGCAGCGTGCAGCGGTAGAATTGTTTGTGCAGCAAAACCCGGATTTGGCTGCAGAACTGGAAATAATGCAACAAATAAAGCTACAGCCCGAAGACGGCCTGGTGTTTCCTGATAAGTCATCATTGTATAAAACAACAGATGTTGACATTAACATTAATAATTACGAAGAATTCTTTTTTTTATATATCGACAGGGAATTGGATGATAAGGCAAGGGAAAAGGTTGAAAAATTTGTATTGCAGCATCCGCAGTTACAGAGTGAGTTTACCTTGCTTAAACAAACAGTATTGCAGCCGGAAGCAATAGTTTTTGCAGACAAAAGCTCTTTGTACAGGAAGGAGGAAGAAAGACGGGTGGTTTACCTGCGTTGGACAAGAATAGCTGTGGCGGCAGCAGTGATCCTTATAGCTTTGTTAGGATGGTGGTTATACCCAACAACAACTAATGTGGACAAAGGAATTGTGGCTGTAAAAGACCAGGGGAAGAAAGCAGAGCCGCCCGTAATTATAAAGCCTGCGCCAGTGGCGCCTGTTACCCCGCAGAAAGCACAGAGTAGTGTAGTAGTTGTAAAACCAGCTACAAAGCAGGAGGTAGTTGTTAGACCGGTACAGAAAATTAATAAAGACGTACAACAGCAACAGCCGGTTATTAAGGTAATTGACGCCCCGATCAATATTGCTTCAACAAATGGTGAGAACAAGCTAATGCCGGTGGATACTTTGGTTGCAACACACCTGGCTATAGTGACACCGAAAAAGCAAGCAATTGCGACAAATACCAATCCACCGGTGGATATTATACAACCACCGGCGGATAATGGCCAGAAAAACCCAAACGATAATGTAGCAATTATTGCCGTCAACGATAACCACGGGAACGATGCTATTATTAAACCCGCTGTGTACAAAGAAATAGATACCGATGATGATAACAAATCTATGTACGTAGGTTCGCTGGAACTCAATAAAGATAAAATAAGAGGATTCTTAAAAAAAGCAGGCCGTATATTCGGCAGCAGGCCAAAAAAAGATACCAACTAAGCAAACTGCAGGTTGCCGATCCTTGGTGATGATGTGCCCATGAATTATTTCAATTATTAACTCAATTATTATGAACAGAATTATTTTAGGTATGGTGGCACTATTGCTCACCTTGCAGGGATTTGCCCAGTCAGATTCAACGAAAAAGGACGAAACCGATACCATTCACGTTGGCAACTTTATTATCATTCAAAAAAATAAAGACCGAAACAATAGCAATGACTCCAATTACAATAATCAAGATCACCATTATTCGTTTGACCTTAACCTGTTTCGCAACCGCAACCGTGTAAGAAACCATTCACTCATCAGCACCAACTGGTTTATATTCGATCTTGGCTTTGCCAACTGGAACGATCAAACAGCTTACGGCACTCCCGCAGTTAACAGTTTTTTACATGCCGGTACAGGCGCCCCCTTTACAAAAGAAGACCTTAAACTTATAGCAACTAAATCAACCAATATTAACGTTTGGTTCTTTATGCAGAAGCTTAATATAACCCATCACGTACTTAATTTAAAGTACGGGTTAGGATTAGAGATGTATAATTTTCGCTATGAGAATAACATTACGTATAATAAAAACCCTGTGTATATTTTCAGGGATAGCGTAAATTTCTCAAAAGACAAACTGTATGCCGGCTACTTAACGGTACCGCTTATGCTTAACATAAATACAACCCCTGACAAAAAGAGAGGTTTTAGTTTTAGTGCAGGCATAAGCGCGGGATACCTTACCGGCAGCCACACCAAGCAAAAAAGCAGGGAAAGAGGCAAACAAAAAGTGGGCGGCGATTTTGACCTTAACCCCTGGAACCTTGCATACGTTGCCGAGCTTGGTATCGGGCCCATAAGGCTGTACGGAAGCTACAGCATTAATGCGCTGCAGCAGGATGCAGTAGTGCAATACCCCTATGCAGTGGGCATACGGTTTAGCAATTGGTAATTTAACCATCATCAAAGCATAAAAATTTTTCTCGTTTGTGCATTACTTAGGTTCCGGTTCTCCGGGGCCTTTTTTTGTGAGGTTTAATGCTCATAAAAAATTTAATCGAAATTTTATGTACTCCAAATAATCTTTCTCTTATAAAATCGTTCTATACTGCAAATGCTCCTTCCATGAAAAAAGTAGTAATGCTGCTTTCGGTTTTTTTACTGCTTATAGGTTTAACATCTTTTCGATCTAAAAATAATACCGTTCCGGGTTTTTATATAATTATAAGTAAACATGACTATGAATTAACCCTTTATGATGACAGGGGATGGCTTGTTAAATACCCTGTTGTATTTGGAAACAATGATCTTAAGGACAAAATGATGGAAGGTGACCGGGAAACACCGGAAGGTATATTTACCATAACGGGTAAGAAACCGCATGAAAAGTGGCATAAGTTTATGATGCTGGACTACCCTACAGCAGAAAGTTATGCAAAATTCAATTTACGAAAAGCACAGGGGCTTATCCCTAAAAACGCACAAATCGGCGGTGGTGTCGGTATTCATGGTACCTGGCCAAATGAAAATTTTGCCGTTGACAGGTACCAGAACTGGACCGAAGGCTGTATAAGCATGAAAAATGAGGATGTGGATGAATTATTTCAAACAATACCCGTAGGCACAAAAGTGATCATAAGAAAATAGGCAGTTTGTATATCGCGGTCAAATCCAAATTTTATACGCCTATAATAAAATATCAATCCTACCCATTTATTATATAAAGGTTATTTTTTACCTTTGCCCCTTTGTACTACTCAAAAACAAGCTACCATGAAAAATAACCGCAGATTGTGGGCTCCGCATACTTGTACATTTCCTAAAAATTTCATACGTTTTATCACAGTTTGCACATTATCGCTTTCGACGGCTGTTGCAGGTATAACTAATTGATATTATTACAATTACCTGCCCCAAAAAGAGAATTTACCGTGCTGGCGGTGGTATCTCTGTCTAACATCACTAACAAACAACTTATTTATGAAGCACATATTTACTACCCTTTTACTTTTTATAAGCGTTACTACGTTCGCTCAGGATCAAACAGTTAAAGAATTACAGAATGAATCATCCAAAACAATAACCAAAGACCCCAACGATACCATACCCAAACTATGGCATACCGGGGCGATCCTTAATTTAAACCTTGCCCAAACATCACTGAGCAACTGGGCGGCGGGCGGCGACGATTTTGCTATCGCTTTAAATACTTATATAGGCGGCCATGCATTTTATAAAAAAGGCCGTAACAGTTGGGATAATACCCTTGATATTAACCTGGGTTACATGAAAACAACCAGCATAGGCGCCCGGAAGAATGATGACAGGATTGACATATTGTCAAAATATGGATACGCCCTCAATCCAAAACTAAATTTATCAGGGATATTCAATTTCCACTCTCAATTTTTTAAAGGCTATACTTATAACAGCGATAATACCAAAACTCTTTCTTCCGACTTTCTTGCACCGGCATACGTGTTGTTAGGCGTGGGGCTTGACTATCATCCTGTGCCGGAGCTGTCTATTTTTGTTTCGCCCATTGCAAGCCGCTGGATAATAGTAAATAATGACAGCCTTGCTGCGCAGGGAGCATACGGCGTTGACACAGGGAAAACAGTTGAAAATCAAATTGGCGCCTTTGCTACAATCAGTTACACCAAAAACCTAAACAAAATTGTTAGCTATAAAGGCAGGTTAGACCTGTTTTCCAATTACGAACAGAACCCGCAAAATGTAGACATTCTCATGTCCAACCTGTTCATCGTAAAACTTTCAACAGTGCTCTCCGCAACATGGAGCCTGGATATGATATACGATGACACCGTAAGGCTATTTGGCCCCAACCACACATCCCCGGGCTTGCAGGTAAAGTCAATGATTGGCGTTGGGCTACTGGTAAAGTTGTAGCAGTAGTCAGTAATGCTATCTACTTAAAAAACTACTTACCGTTTGCTGCCATTTTACAAGTTGGCTTT
The DNA here is from genome assembly GCA_013286305.1 of Bacteroidota bacterium. Classification (GTDB taxonomy): domain Bacteria; phylum Bacteroidota; class Bacteroidia; order Chitinophagales; family Chitinophagaceae; genus JABDFW01. The sequence continues at coordinate 1,149 of JABDFW010000014.1, read as the reverse complement.
TATAACAGGTAAGCTTTTACCTTTATCAAAAAGTCATATTTCCAAACAGTTCCCTGCCTGGGGTTCACACCCAGTGCAATGGAGGCCTGCAGCGCAGAAAAAAATTTACAGCCATATTAGTTGCAGTTTGCCAAAAGAATATCTTTATAAAATTAAATTCAACAACCACCACATCCCGGAACAACATTTTTCCGGTTTATACCCAACAAAAAAATAAAACATGGAAGTACATCATCACCCTGATCTGCATCACAGGAAGAAAAAATGGAAAGAATACCTTCTTGAATTTTTAATGATTTTCCTGGCTGTTACACTTGGCTTTTTTGCCGAAACAATCAGGGAGAAAATTTCTGAAAACCATCGTGAAAAAGATTATATAGCCGGGTTAATAAACAATATACAAAGTGATACATCAGAACTGAAAGGCCTGATAGACAGAAATGATTTGGAGCTAAAGGGGATTGACTCTTTAATGAAAATATCAAAAAATAATTTTATAAATACACCTGCCCAGGATTCCATTTTTTTCTATGCATCGCAGTACACGATGAGTTTGCACCTGTTTGAATTTAATGATTTAACCCTGGTACAGCTGAGAAATGCCGGCGGGTACAGCCTTGTTAAAACCGGCAAAGTTGCCGACAGCATTGCCATGTATGAAAGCAAAAATAATGATATAAAACTCCAGGAAAAATTTGTTACCGATTATTACATGCAGACCTGGGCTTCATTTAAACTGGTTTTTGATGGCACGCTTACCAACCAGTTCTATCACGATTTTGAAACAACAAACAAAATACCCGCAGATATTTATGTTTTGATATCGAAAGATGAAGAGAAAATGCATTTACTTTTAAACAATTACTGGACATACTCCATAGTGCTTAATAGCTATAATTATATGCTGAAAAACCATCTTAAATATCTGGCGGCGTTTATGACTTTTTTGAAACAGAATTATGATTTGGAATAAGTTATTTATATGCTTATATAAGCTTGTTTTTACCGGCGCAGTACCCGCTTTAATAAGCGGATACTGGCTCAGTTTTTTTTGTACCCTTTGCCTTAGGGTCCGGCTGGCCTTTACCTGTGGTTATCAAACTAAACAGGCTTTGCTGCAAATATTGGCTCCATGCGTTTGAACAGACT
>JABDFW010000013.1 GCA_013286305.1 Bacteroidota bacterium | reverse complement strand
CCCCCGCCAGGTAAGTGTTGCTGGGGTCGTAGTTCACACCAAAGTAAGGATGATGGATGCTGTCAACCAGCTTACAGAATACATCCATCTTTTGCGCGAACTCCGGATATTCCCAAAAATCATCTTTGTAGTGGTTCTCAATAATGAGGGTGATATTCCTTTCCTGTGCATAAGGCAGGCACTTCATTATACAATCCGCAGCCAGCTTCACCCCTTCGTCTATGGAAAGTTCAGGCCGCTTTTGCCCTGAAAGTACCCGGCAGTGCGATGCGCCCAAAGCATACGACATATCAATCCATCTTTTTTGCTTTTGTATCTCCTTATCACGAAATGCCCTATCACGATTGGTGAAGTCAGGCGAACAGCACATCATGGGTATCACCTTGCCGTGATCTTCTACTCTTTCGCGAAATATTTGCCAGTTGCGTTCATCCTGCATCTCTATAAATCCTGCATACCATTCTAAGCCATCTATATCAAGCTTTGAAGCAAGCGCTATCCACTCGGCAACACTCATCGTTCCGTCTTTACACAAGGCCTGCATAAATGCTTTGGGGAATGCGGCTAATTTTGGCATGAATGGTGTATTCTTTTGTTACAGGTTACAAGTTTCCGGTTACCGGTATTATTTTTTTACATTAATGGTTGTTGCATCTTTTGGCGGGTTGCGCCCGATAAACGGATGCTGCTCCAGGTCAACTACCTGCCCGCTTATGGGGCCGCTTTCATCTGCAAGCCAATAGACAGCAGCAGCAGCAATTTCAGCAGGCCATATAATGCGGCCTGACGGCGCATACACAGATGGAAGGTCTTTATACCAGTCCTCTGCCAGGCCATGGTCTTTCTTTCGTTGCCGCTCCGTTTCTGTAAGTACCCACCCGGGGTTTATTTGGTTTACCCTTACACCATTTTCTCTATGCAAAGTATCACCCAGGTTGCGCGTCATGGTCATTAAGGCGCCCTTGGACACACTATAGGCAAAAAGGTTGGGCTCGCCACTGTAGGCGTTTACAGAACCTATATTCAATACACAACCATGTTGTTGCTCAAGATAAGGCAGGGCCGCTTTTATTAACTCAATTGGTGCAATAGTGTTAACCGTAAAGAGTTTTTGAAGAAATGCCCTGTCGGTTGTGTGAATATTGGATGATGCAACAATGGCTGCATTGTTCACCACCGCGTCAAGCTTGCCATAGGTTGCAATAGCAAGCTGAACAAGGCGTTCAGCCACACCCTCGTTTGCAAGGTCTTCTACATGCAGCACTGCTTTATCGCTGCCCAATTCAGCAACTACTTCCTGGCCCCAGGTTTCTTCCAGGCCATGAATAACCACCTTCGCGCCTTCGGCAACGCAACGCTTCGCAATGGCTTTACCAATGCCTGTTGTACTGCCCGTAATAATGATCACTTTGTTTTGCAGCCTCATACATTAAACCGGTTTAAGTACGCTTTTTACCACTTCGCCTTTGTGCATTTTTTCAAATGCTTCGTGCCATTCAGTGATTGGCCAAATGCCGCCAATAATGGGTTTTACATCTAATTTGCCACTTGCCAACAATGAGATAACCTTTTCCCAAACAGGCCAGTTGTGGCTAAAGCTCCCTTGCAATGTAACATTCTTTTGCACCAGCGGGTCAAGCGAAAAGCCAAGCGGCTGAGGCCCCCATCCTACTTTGGTGATGTGCCCGTTTGGCCTCACCAATTGCAGGGCTATCTTTAAAGTAATGCTTGAGCCTGCCGCGTCAATCACCATATCGGCGCCCAGGCCATCGGTGCTTTTTGCCCATTCGCTTGCATCGCCAATAATTATATCGCAGCCGTATTGTTTGGCTATGTTCAACCTGTTCCTGTCATTTTCAAGGCCGACTATGGCTACATCCGCGCCACATAGTTTTGCAAGAGCCGCGCACAATATACCGATAGTGCCCGGACCCAGCACAACCACACGCCCGCCCGGTTTAATGGGTGAGTTATTCGCTACTGCATTGTATGCTACAGAGCAGGGCTCTGTAAGGCAAGCCTGCTCGAATGGAAGATGATCGGGTATATGATGAAGGCAACGCGCAGGAACCCTCACAAAACGCGTCATGGCGCCGTTTACGCCGTATCCGAAACCTTTCCTGTTGGGGTCAAGGTTGTACAGCCCAATCCTTGACATAGGGTTATATGGATCAATCACCGCCGCTGTTTCACTCACCACCCTATCCCCTTCTTTCCAGTTGGTTACCCGGCTGCCAAGCTCAACAATATGGCCGCCAAACTCATGCCCCAGCACAACGGGATAATTAACCGGCCAGCTATGGTCTGCAGTCCACTGGTGAAGGTCGCTGCCGCAAACACCCACATTGGCCACCTCAAGCAATACGTCTTCTTCGCCAATTTCGGGCCTTTCAATTTCACGTATTTCTACCGAACCTTTTTCTGCTGCATAATTTACAACTGCTTTGGTCATTGCTGTTAAGATTTGTTGTTCTTGCAAGTCATTGGGTCATTAAGTCAATAAGTCATTAACGATGATAATATCTTACTTGCTAAAATTCAGGAAAATTAGTGAAAACCGGGTGATTAATAATTAGCCGCCTCACCCTAAATCCCTCTCCTCGCGGAGAGGGACTTGCGAAGAACCCTTTTTATTATGCGAACTTGATTTCCAGAATTTATGCGTTTTGTATTTTTTGTGATTTGGAATTTAAATTTTGGCGCTTGCTGTTTTTGTTTTGGACTTTAGACTTTAAATTTTTGAATTTATTTTCTTGATCAGTTATGGCAACAAAAAGCAAGGTGGCACCTGCTTCAAATCGCGTATCACACATAAACAGTATTTTTTTCTTCGTTATCCTGCATTCGGGAAATGGAAAGACATATACTGATCTGATTTGACAACCAAAATACCGAATAATTAATCGTTGAATACCAGCAAAAGCCTACATTGATCAACGATCGCTGCCAATTTAAATAACATATAATATGCTAAAATACACAGCATTCCTTTTAGCGACAGGCTTGTTGGTGAGCCAGCTACAAAGAGCTGAAGCGCAATCAAATCCTGTAAAGCCTTTGCAGCAATTTAATGGCGACACTGTTGCTTACCTGAAAGAAAATTTTATACAAAATAAACAGCAGTATATTCATAACAAACTTGACTCCTTGTTAAAGAATCTCGGTATCCCGGTAATATCTTATGATTATCATATTCAATTTTCCGACCACCGCTACAGCGCCGGTATTTCATTTTCCTTTTATTCCGGAAATCAATTCACTATAATGGCAGCAGCTCAAAAGCAGTTAGTAATTACTGTCTTATGGGATATACCGGTTTTGATGGACAGTGCAATATTTTTTGGCGAAAAAAGTAATAGTTCGTGGCTGAAAGGTGACCGTGATTATTACAAAAACAAAACGATAAAGGATATTTTATTATCCTACCACCCCTTTCCAAAACAAACTGTGCCGCTGTACCCGTATCAACCTACCTTGCCTGATGTAAATGTTGATTCAGCAGGCAACGTTACCTTAAAGACAAAAGATAAATAATTCCCCAAACCGTACACCCCAAAACTTAAAGCGCCCAACCCTGCGGGGTATAAAATAACCCCTACCACCCTTAAAAACCACTTATTCTCCATAAATTTATAAAAACAGCTATCATTGGCGCTTCCGGCAAAAGATATAAAACGGCACCTGAAATTATTTACGGTTGAACTTATTGCAGCCGCGGTTATTTTTATCGTTTCGGCGCTTATGTTCGCAGTTATTACCAACGAGGTTATTCTTGAAAAGGAAACCAGTTTTGATATAAAGGTTTATGATATTTTTACATCCTTCATCTCCCCCTTAAAAACAAATGTTGCGCTGGTGTTCTCTTTTATAGGGAGCGAGTATTTTTTGGTGCCGGTGTATCTTATTGCCATTGGGTATTTTATAAAAATTAAAAAATACCGGTTTGCAGTATTAATAACAGCCGTTGCGTTAATAAGCATTTCATCCGGGTTACTTCTTAAGGTAATATTTCACCGTGCGAGGCCGTTACTGCCGTTGGTTGTGGCCAATGGATACAGTTTTCCCAGCGGCCACTCCATAAGCGGCTTTACATTTAGCGGTTTAGCTATTTACATCGTATGGCAGTCATCTTTGCGGGTTTATGCAAAATGGCTGCTGTCGGTGGTATTCTTTTTCCTGGGAGTGTTTATTGCACTTAGCAGGATTTACCTGCGTGTGCATTATGCCAGTGATGTATTTGGCGGCCTTTTGTTAACTGCTACCTGGCTATCGCTTTCTTTTATTGCCATGCGCTATTTTGAAAAAAAAGTGTAATTATTTTATCGCCTTCCCCGTAAGTTATCTGGCTTAGCTTTTAATTTTTCGTCGCAGTATAATTCGTTTATCCCTGAAGGGGATCACTGAATAACCCCGCGTAAAACGCGGGATTAGAAAGATAATTTCTTTGAACCCTGACAGGGTTCAATAAATAATATTAATGAAGTAAAATATTAAACCCCGTCAGGGTTTATTCCACCTTTTTAATCAATACCCCGTATTTCATACGGGGCTATTCAAATTCAATCCTTTCAGGATTGGCCATGACATTTTTTATCACGAACCTTCGTTATGATAATAAATTTATGTACCTGCCCAAAAAATTATTGTATTAGCACCAAGCCCTCCTACGGAGTGCGAAAAGGATGATTTAATTTGTTTTCTACCCACAAAATGTTCCGATGGAACATAAGAAAATATTTCCCTTCTCCCAAGTGCTTGTCTTTATTAACTTATTGACTCAATGACTTAATGACCCTATGACCTCATGATCTGACTGTGTATCTTCTCGCAAATTAACCGTAACGAGTCTTCCAAATTTCCAACTGCCGTTTTAAAAGCATCTACATCTATTGTTAGCGGTGCGCCTAACACCACTAGTGGTGCACCATAGGCAGGGCATTGAATAGCTTGCTCTAATGTTAACCCGCCAACAGCCTGCACCGGAATGTTCACCGCCTTTACAACTTCTCTTAATTGATCGAGAGGACTGGGCATTCGTTTACCCTGTGCTGCTATGCCTCTTCTTTCATCATAGCCGATGTGATGAATCACGTAATCGCAACCGAGATCTTGCAGCCATTTGGCTGCTGCCACCATATCAGGGCAACCAAGGTTATCGCCCATCACTTTTATGCCATAATCCTTTCCGGCCTTCACCACGCACTTAATGGTCTCTTCATGGGCCCTTGCCATCACCACCACGTGTGTAGCGCCGGCGTTTGCCATCATCTCTGCTTCAAGATAACCGCCGTCCATTGTTTTTAGGTCTGCAACAATTGGTACACCGGGAAACGCTTCGCGCAATTTTTTTACGCCGTGCAAGCCCTCGGCAAGTATAAGCGGTGTGCCTGCTTCCAGCCAATCCACGCCTGCACGCATGGCCATTGCAGCGGTTTCAAGCGCTTCGTCAATATTGGTAAGGTCGAGTGATATTTGAACGATGGGGCGCATATAGTTTATAAAATTTTGCGATTTAATTTAAGATGGGGGTAATATCTATTTTATACTGGACTTTGGCTAAAGCCGGTGCGCTTATTTTGGCTGGCCCCCGGCTTAAAAGCCGGGGTTATGCTAAGAATGTGCGAATCGCTTTAGTCAAAATATATTTATACATTTATCATAAATCATAAACAACACTTTGCCCGAAGTTTCGGGCTAAAGCCGGTGCGCTTATTTTAGTTGGCCCCGGCCCGTCCGTACCGGCACGGGCGGGCTTAAAAGCCGGGGTTATGGTAAGAATGTGCAAATGACTTTGGCCAAACACGTAGCTCCATACGGAGCTGAATGAAAATACCTTAAACTCAATTACTACAAACACGGTGCCCCGATGGGGCAAATACCAACCACAAAATAACATTTACATTAAGGCTTCAGGAAAGTGCATTGAACAAGATAAACCATCATGCTTTATCAAAACTGATGCATTCCTTTAATTCTTTTTCTGTGTACGCGACATTGTACTGCTTAAGCACATCTTCGGGCACACCATTCCACTGATTAGGCGCATTGCCGATGTAACCAATATCCTTAAACCCAATTTGTGTTGTATAAAACCCTGAGATGGTAAGATTGCGCATTAAACTGAAGAAAGACGCGCCCTGAGAAAATGCAGGTTTTGCTTTGTAAGGGTATGCGATATCTTCCACTATTTCCAACTGCTGTTTATTATTAAGGCCCGTGAAAGAACTGCCAAATCGTTTGATTGACTCAAGATCAAGCCAGCGCAGGCCGCCACGCATAGGGTCTTTGTTTTCGGGCTGGTCTTTAACGATGAACTCAATAAAGTCAGCCACTTTCGCGTCTGATGCGCTGCCGCTTACATTATCTTTCGGTATAATAATATCGCTGAGCACTGTTATGGTGGCCATTTCATCAGCAGTAAAAAAAACTCCTTCTTTCAGCTCTTTATTGTAAGCCTTTTCTTCGGGCATACGGTCGGCATCATCAGCACTTCCGGTCTCAGTTTTTGTCAGGGTAACATTGTCGGAATTTTTGCAGGCTGCTGCAATAACGCTTGCCGACACGCTGCTGATGAATAATGTTTTAATTGATCTTCTTCTGTCCATAAAACAATTATTTAATTATTACCTGGTATAAGAGGCTGTTTAAAATTTATAATAGAAAATATTTTATCAAATACACTTTGGCTAAAGCCTGTAACAGCGGTTCTATCATATCCCCGGCTTGAAAGCCGGGGTTAATTTATACATTTTGTTTTTTCATTTCGTCAACAAGGTTTTCGGAGGCGCGCAGGGATAATGCAAGAATGGTCCAGGTGATATTTTTATCTGCCTGCGATACAAACTGGCTTCCGTCAACACAAAACAGGTTTTTGCAATCATGCGCCTGGCTCCACTTATTTAATGCCGATGATTTAGGGTCGCTGCCCATGCGTACGGTGCCTGCTTCATGAATAACGTTGCCGGGATTATTCAACCCCCACAGGTTTTTTTCATTGTCATCATTTTCACCACCCCAGGTTATAACAGCACCCATGTTATGCAGTATTTCCGTAAAGGTTTGTTTCATGTGCTTTGCTTGTTTTATTTCATACTCCGAATGCTTTACATTAAACTTAAGAACGGGTATTCCATATTTGTCCACTACATTATTATCAATCTCACAATAATTATCGGCCCTTGCAACAGCCTCGCCGCGCCCTGCCATTCCAATGCCTGCACCGTATAAATAACGGATGTCCTGCTTTAATGTACTGCCATAGCCTGCTATATTTCTTTCTTTGCCATTAACCGTTATTTTACCATCGGTATCTGATACACCCCAGCTAAAGCCGTACATAGGCATATCAAAGCCACCGCCATACTCAATATGGTAGCCCCTGGGGAAATCAAGTTTTTTATTATCCAGCCACCATGGGGAATATACGTGCATGCCACCCACACCGTCTTCGTTGTACCGTTTACGGTCGAACAACGAAGGCACAATACCGCCCATGCCTGCACCGGTTGAATCGTGCAGGTATTTGCCCACCACATTACTTGAATTAGCCAGGCCATTGGGATGCCTTGCTGATTTTGAATTAAGCAATAGGCGCGCTGTTTCGCAGGTGCTGGCAGCAAGTATTACTACCCGTCCGGTTACCTGGTATTCCTGCATGGTGAGTTTATCAACATAGGAAACACCGGTTGCCAGGCCATCACTATTGGTCATCACTTCACGCGCCATGGCATTGGTTACAAGGTCAACGTTGCCGGTAGCAACAGCAGGCTTAACCAGTACCGAGGATGAAGAAAAATCACCGTATATTTTACAACTGCGGCCGCATTGCCCGCAATAAAAGCAAGCGCCCCTGTCTTTGTTGACGGTTTTAGTTAAGATGGATAAGCGCGATGGTATAACGGGCACCCCGGCGCCGGTTGCTGCTTTTTTTACAAAGAGTTCGTGAAGCCTGGGTTTTGGAGGGGGGAGAAAAAATCCATCCGGGTCGTTTGGCAAGCCTTCATTGGTGCCAAACACACCAATGAACTTATCAATTTTATCATAGTAGGGCTTGATGTCTTCATAGCCGATGGGCCAGTCATCCCCAAGGCCATCAATACTTTTTCGTTTAAAGTCTTTAGGGCCAAAACGTAATGATATACGCCCCCAATGATTGGTTCTTCCTCCCACCATTCTTGCTCGCCACCAATCCCATTGTGTACCGGCGGCCTTTGTATAGGGCTCGCCATCTATATTCCAGCCCCAGTAAGAGCCGTCAAAATCGCCAAAAGGACGGAACTTAGTGCTTGCCCCCCTGCGCGGGGACTCCCAGGGATTTTTCATTTGGGCTGAATTAATTGCGGGGTCGAATGGAGGGCCTGCTTCTATTAAGCAGACTTTTAAACCGGCATTGGCAAGCACATAGGCAGCCATACCTCCGCCTGCACCTGACCCAACAATAACGGCATCGTATTTCGTTGGTTTTTTTTTAATTTGTATCCCTGGCATATGATCGTTTTTAAAAAAGAAATAAGCAAGCAGCTTTAAGTTTGAAGCAATCTGTTAGTTGTGACCTTAAATGTAGAATATTATGCTATATAACTATTGCGCAATAAAAAATAATTTGAAATTGAGTGGTATATTCACAAACAGGTATGAGTTTAAATCTATACATAATAGCAGGTTGTAATGGCGCCGGCAAAACCACCGCGAGCTTTACCATTTTACCCGAAATGCTTAATTGCAGAGAGTTTGTGAATGCGGATAGTATTGCGGCCGGGTTATCCCCTTTTAATCCTGCCAGCGTAGCCTTTGAAGCCGGCAGGATAATGTTGCAAAGGATACACCAGTTGTTAGAGGAAAGAGTTGACTTTGCCTTTGAAACAACTTTGGCAGCAAAAAGTTATGTATCGTTAATAGAAAATGCACGGCAAATGGGTTATAAGATCAATCTCTTATATATTTGGCTCGAATCTCCTGAATTTGCAAAGCAAAGAGTTGCCCAAAGAGTACTCATTGGCGGCCATGATATTCCTGCTGATGTTGTTGAACGAAGATATTATCGTGGCTTGAATAATCTTTTTACTCTATATATGCCGGTTGTTGACGAATGGCTTTTAATTGATAATATGAATACGATTCCTGAAGTAATATGCCGGGGCTTGAAAAGTGGCGAAAGATTAGTTTTAATTCCCGAACTTTGGGATACGATACAACAACAAAGTAATTATGATAGAAACAAATAAAATAGGTGATAGCGAATTTGCAGAGAAAGTTTTAAAAGGCATGAAAGTAGCCATCAAAAAGCTTGTAGAAGAAACTGCTGCAAAAGATGGAAGCCTTGTTGTTAAGGAGGCCGATGGAACAATAAAAGAGGTTCCGGCTAAAGAATTACTTCATTTGGTGCAGGGATAACCACCATTGACGAATGCCAGGGGCTTGAGCCAATATAATTTTTTAAAGAAAGGCTAAGTATAGGCATATTATTAAAAAATAAATCGCCTCTCTCTCGTTCTCTCTCCTCGCGGAGAAAGATGCCCCAAGTCAATTTTCGTTTTCGGTTACAATTAACAAAGCAACTTCAATTTTACACTTTGTTATTATTTTTCTTTACATCATTGAATATTGAGTGTTGAGGATCGAATATTGAGTGTTTTCTTCGTGTATAATCATTAATAAAATTTCATTCCCCCTACTCTCCCACCAATCCTCTATTCTCCAGCATGGGTTGTATTACAGGATCATGGCCTGCAAAATCACGGTACATTTTGGCGTAGCTATCTGTGTTACCTTTTGAGAGTATCATGTCACGAAAACGCTGCCCGTTCTCTCTTGTTAAACCGCCATGCTGCTGAAACCATGCAAAAGCATCATCATCCAGCATTTCTGTCCATAAATAGGCGTAGTAACCTGCTGCATACCCATTGGCCCATATATGCAAAAAATAACTTGACCTGTACCGTGTTGGCACCTGCGCAAGCAAAAGCTTTGTTTTTTGTAACGCTGTTATTTCAAATTTATCAACATCCTGTAAGCTGTCTGTTGATGTGAGCGTATGCCATTGTATGTCGAGATTAGCGGCAGCCAACAACTCAGTAAGAGCATAACCCTGGTTGAATTTTGCAGCCTTTTTAATTTTATCCACTAATACCTGTGGCATGGGTGCGCCCGTTTTGTAATGAACCGCGTAATGGCCGAACACCTTAGGATCCAATGCCCAATGCTCGTTGAATTGCGAAGGAAATTCTACGAAATCGTTTGCCGTATTGGGACTGGCGAGGCTTGGATATTGTTCATTGGCAAAAAGGCCATGCAGCCCATGCCCAAACTCATGGAACATCGTGGTTACATCGCTGAAGCTTATTAATGCAGGCTGGCCCGGGGCTGGTTTGGTAAAATTGCACACGTTGTAAATAACGGGGTTAGTGCCGAGCAAATGCGATTGCCCGACCATGTTATCCATCCAGGCACCGCCGGATTTATTGTCGCGTTTAAAATAATCGCAATAAAATAAACCGAGTTGCTTACCATCTTTATCAAACACATCAAAAACACGCACATCGGGCTGATAAACCGGAAGGTCCTTACGCTCTTTAAATGTTAAACCATATAACTGGTTAGCTGCATAAAAAACGCCGTTCTGCAATACACTATTCAGTTCAAAATAAGGTTTCACTTCATTCTCATCTAAATTGTATTTTGCTTTGCGAACCTGCTCTGCATAATAATTCCAGTCGTAAGGCTGTAACTGAAAGCCACCTTTTTGCTGGTTTATCAACGATTGAATATCTGCCGCTTCGCGCATGGCTTTAGCCGTTGCAGCAGGCACCAGCTTGCTAAAAAAAGATTCCACTGCCTCTGGGTTTTGAGCCATCTGGTCTTTTAACTTCCATTCGGCATAATTTTTAAATCCTAAAAGCGCAGCTTTTTGTGCTCTTAGCTGCGCAATGCGGGCAATAATTTTGCGGGTGTCATTACTGTCGCCTCTTTCTGTCCTCATCCATGACGCTTCAAAAAGTTTTTGCCTTGTTTCGCGTTTGGTGAGGTATTGCAGGTTGGGTTGCTGCGTGGTATTTTGCAGGGAGATCACCCATTTGCCATCCAGGTTCTTTGACTTTGCCACTTCGGCGGCAGCCTTCATTTCTCCCTCCGGCAGGCCTTGCAGTTCAGCACTGTCGCTTATTACCAATGCGCCGTTCTTAGCTGCGGCAAGCAGTTGGTTTGTGAACTTTGCCATGAGTGTAGCCTCTTCCTGGTTAAGCGCCTTTAATGTGTTTTTAGCACTGTCAGGCAACTTTGCTCCTGCCAGTTCAAATTTTTGCAAATAATATTCCAGCAGGTGTTCTGATTCGGGATCAAGTTTAAGTTGTTCCCGTTGTTGATAAACAGTATTTACCCGCTGGTATAATTTTGTGTTTAAATAAATAAGGTCATTATTGGCTGCAAGTTTTGGTGCTTCTTCCTCCTGCACTTTTTGAAGCTGTTGGTTTGTATTTGCGCCGGTAAGCAGGTTAAACACCCTGTTAACCCTGGTAAGCAACTGGCCGCTTTTTTCGAGGGCCGTAAGCGTGTTTTCAAAGGTTGGTGCGTCAGCATTATCAGCAATTTTTTGTATCTCGTCCTGCTGCTGTTTCATGCCTTCTTCAATGGCGGGTGCAAAATCGCTGTCTTTTATTTTATCGAAAGCCGGCGCCTGGAAAGGTAAGGTGCTTGCTTCCAAAAAAGGGTTGCCTGTTAATGCCTGGTTGCCTGTTTTAGTACTGTTATCGGTACAGGAAACATAAACAATAACGCATGTAATTATCAAAAGCCGGTTAACTTTTTTCATACACAATTTAGTTTTAAAAGGACGAATGAAGAACCGTTTTATAGCGCGTCAATTTTTGCGTACATGGCTTTAAAGCAACCCCAGGGCGTGTTGTCGCTTCCGTCTTTATCTTTTGTATTGGCATAAAACCCTTTTAGAAATGATGAGGCATCACTCCATACTGTTTGCATCATCCCCTGGAAGTGAGGCTGCATTTCTTCTGATGATTGTTTTTTAAAGTTTATCATGTCATCTGTTTGCTCAAGCGCCAAGGCAGGCACACGCCATGGGCAGGTAATTACGTTCAATCCCTTCATGGCAAAGTAAACAGGTGTTTTATCGGCACGCTCGTAATGCCAGTCGCATACCATGATATCTTTAGGTACCATATCAATTGCCCTGTAAGTATTGTTGTAACTGGCTTCCCACTCTCCAAGGCCTGTTGTTTTACCATCTATTAGCCTGTCGCCCCAAATCCATAGCTGGCGGTTCTTTTGGGCAAGATGATCCCGCAATAAACGAACTTCTCCTGCAAACAATTCTGCTTTATCTTTTCCTGAACAACGCGGGCACTGATCTTCCCCGAGATAAAATATTTCATCCATGCCTGCATGAAAAGCATCTGTTTCAAACGCATCGCAAATTTCATCTATTATATCAAATACCACCTTGTGTACACCCGGATGCAAAGGGCAATAACTTTTGCAGTATAGTTTATCACTGTTTGGCCATACATATTTTGCAGGCATGATCACCTTTGGCGTTTCATCAAACTGCGGATATACGCTCAGCAGCTTATTGGTTTTATTGGCCCACGACTGGTGGCCCAAAAGATTTACCTGCGGAATGATGCGGATACCATTTTTTTTGCATGCATCCACCATTTTTTTTACATCTTCTTTTGACAGTGCAATGGTATCCACCAATTCAGGATGGCTTTTATATTGATAACCGTAATCAACACGAAGAATAAGTGTATTTACTTTGCGGGGGGCTAACTCTTCATTAATAAATTTTACAAATTTATCAACGTCGCCTGGCTTTGGGGCGCCAATACAAAAACCGCGAACAGGCAATAAGCTATCTAATTTTTGTTGTGTATGGCCAGTGTACTGTAATGCACAAAGGATTATCGCCAAAAAAAGCAAGCTTTTTTTCATACGTCTTCTTCGTTAGATAATGAAGATAAGTATTTATCAACATGAATTATACAAATTAGTGCGGAAAACATTTTTCGCACTGATCATTATTCTATTATGTGCCCCGCCCGGTATCAATCGTTAGCGCCCCACTCCTCCTGTGTTATGACATTCCGCCTGATTTGTAACTATTACAGAACTGAAAACAGAAATTATGTTGAAAGTTATTCGCCTCTTTTAAAGATATTTGCATCCCGTTAAAAAAAGGAATAAGTATGAAGATAGCGATCAACGGAATGGGGCGTATAGGGCGTTTGTTATTCAGAAGGCTTATAAACTATCCAGGTATTGAACTTGCAGCCATTAACGATGTTATGGATACGGACAATCTTGCTTACCTGCTAAAATATGATTCGTTGTATGGTGCTTTTGCCGGGGCGATGAGCAGGGAGCAGGGATATATAGCTTGCAATGATAAAAAAGTAGTTGCCTTACGTGAGGGCAACCCTGCCAAACTTCCATGGAGAGAACTTGAGATTGATATTGTTTTAGAGTGTTCCGGGAGGTTTACCCATAAAGCAGGCGCAGAAGAGCACCTAAAAGCAGGTGCGAAAAAAGTATTGCTTTCTACCACCGGCTCGCCGGATATTCCATTGTTGATCTACGGTTTTAATCACCACCAGTTAACGCCTGCTGTTGACATTGTTTCACCGGGAGGCTGTATGACCAATTGCGCCACGCACATATTGTATATTTTAAATTCTATCGGTATTGAATCTGCACAAATAAACATTCTTCATTCCTATACATCCCGGCAGGAATTGGTGGATACTGCCCATACCCAGTTTAGAAGAGGCAGGGCAGCCGCAGAATCTATTATACCTGTTGAGATAGACCTGCACCAGTCACTTGAACGTTTATTGAAACCACTAAAGGGAAAGATTGCCGCTGTTTCAACCCGCGTACCTGTTACCAATGGGGCTATGGCTGATTTTTCTGTCCAGCTAAAACAACTCTGTACCAAACACGAGATCAACAATCTTTTCAAAAAAGCCGCCACACTGGAATATAAAAATATCCTGGCTTATACTGAAGACCCGCTGGTTTCTGCAGATATAAAAGGCAATACACACTCGTGCGTCATTGACGGCACACTTACTTCTGTTGCGGCAAAACAAATAAAACTCATTGCCTGGTTCGACAACGAATTTGGTTATACTAGCCGCATGATAGACTGGCTGAACTATTGGAAGAAAATAATGTTATCTTAGAAGTTGTTTAAATCAATCTATATGTCAGACTCATCTGAAATGAATACGGTATCCGAAGTAATGAAAAAATTACAGGAGATTAACATAAGAGAATTGATATTTACAGGATCAAGAGGCTTTACTTTTGACAATAATGTTTTTTATCAGCCCGACGGCCTGCAGATAATTAAAGTATATCGTTTTGAAGGCATTTCTGATCCATCTGATATGTCAATTATTTATGTGATGGAAACAACAGATGGTTTGCGCGGGTATAGTTTAAATGCCTATGGCATGTATGATAATAAAGGAATGGATTTTGATAATTTTATACGGCTTGTACCCGAAAAAGGCCATGGTGAACAGTTGCAGTTTGAATTATAGTTCTGTGTATTTTTGATTTGCCCTACCTTTCAGGACGTAGATAAACTCTTGCTGTATGAAAAAGTTTTTGTGTTTTATTGTTAGCGCGTTTATACTCATCACAGTTAATGCTTCTATTGATTCTACTGCTTATTGGAAGCCCATCATTCCCAATATAATAGAAGAAAAGTTTATTCCTGCAGGCCTCGAAAGTTTTTCCGGCTTGTTAAATGAGCATATTTATATTAACCTGGAAAAAAGATTATTACAGATTGATTCCGCCACATTGCTTTCAGGTTTTGTACACCGGCCCGGCGCGCAAACATGGATAGGCGAACATGTGGGCAAATTCTTATTTTCCGCTTCAAAAACATATAGCTATACCCATGATAAAAGAATAAAGGCGCTGATGGATGATATGGTGCGAAAGTATATAGCCACCCAAATGCCGGATGGTTATTTGGGAACTTATTTATTAAAAGACCGTTGGACCGCGTGGGATGTGTGGGCGCACAAATACGCCATAATAGGCCTCACAAATTATTATGCCGTAACGGGGAGCAAACCTGCACTTGAGACTGCAAAAAGGGCTGCAGACCTTATTTGCAGGACGTTTGGCGATGAACCCGGAAAACTTGACCTTAACAAAGCGGGCGAACATGCCGGCCTTGCGCCGGGCAGTATTTTAGAGCCTATGATAGACCTTTACCGTTATACAGGCGACAAAAAATATTTGGCTTTTGCAAAATATATACTGCGTAACTGGGAGTCTGCAACAGGGCCGAAAATATTAACGATGCTTCAGCAGTATGGCAATGTAACAAAAGTGGGCGATGCCAAAGCTTATGAAATGCTTAGCTGCTTTGTCGGCATTTTGAAATATTATAAGCTAACCGGCGATGAAAAATATTTAAAGGCTTTGCAAACAGCCTGGCAGGACATTGTTGATAAAAGGCTGTATATAACAGGCACTGCGAGCGTTGGAGAAATATTTTTGGACGATAATGTATTACCCGCAACAAATAAGGATAATATGGGTGAAGGTTGCGTAACTGTTACCTGGATACAGTTTAATGACCAGTTGCTTAAAATAACCGGTGAAATAAAGTATGCGGAAGAGATAGAAAAGGCGGTGTATAATCATCTGTTCGCGGCTGAAAACCCCGAAACCGGTTGTGTAAGCTACTACACCGCATTACAAGGCGCCAAGCCTTACCGCTGCGACCAGGGTTATTCCTGCTGCCTTTCCAGTGTGCCAAGGGGCATTTCGTTGATTCCAGACCTGGTTTGGGGAAAAATAAATAATACATTCACTGTACTCCTGTACGAACCGGGTAATGTAACAGAGCAGGTTACAGCGGATGATGGGTCGAATATACTGCTGAAGCTTAATGCAGAAACAACATTTCCTGCCAATGGCGCTGTTGTTTATACGGTTAACTCTTCCGGGAGTAAAAGGTTTGCAATTAATTTTCGTATCCCATCCTGGGCCGTTAATTATACGCTGGCTGTAAACGGAGTTTCGCAGGCAAACACCCGCAGAGACCTGGTAAACATAAAAAGAGTTTGGAAAGCCAATGATAAAATTGAAGTGCATTTTGATATGCCTTTGCAGGTAATAAACGGCGGGGCATCCTATCCCGGTTTTATAGCCTTTAAAAGAGGGCCGCAGGTGTTGGCGGTGGATTCTGTTTTAAACCCTTCTTACAAAAATTCTTCTTCTGTATATTTTAACCGGAACGCTGAAATTGAAGTTAAAGATGTAAACAATATTTTACCGAATGGGTGGGTTGGAAAACAGGCTTATGCTGTTACTCTTGAAATTAATAAACAAAAACAGCAATTGGTACTTGTTCCTTTTGCTGATGCTGGCCAGCAATCTTCCAGGTTGCAGGTTTGGATACCCTGGTCAAATAGTGTTGTTGCTAAGAATTATTAGAGGAACTGTATAACTCCGGGGTTTTATAATCATCCGCTACTTATAATCGGCAATGGCAATAAGTTTGCCAACATCTTTCACAATTATTTTTCTGCCCCTTGTTTCTACAATCCCTTCTTCTTTAAATTCAGCCAGTACACGTACCACATTTTCCCGTGCCGTGCCAACAAGGCTGGCCAGGTCGTCCCTTGACATATTTATTTCTACAGGCATCCCGGGTTTAAAGTCTACTTTATATTTTTCGCGCATCACTATTAATTGAAGGGCAAATCTTTCACGCACCGACTTTTGCGAAAACAGGGTTAAGCTGTTTGCTAATACGGCAAACTCATGGCTCAATGTTTTTAATAATTTATAATTAAGTACGGGCGATTGCTGCAATGTTAATAAGAAATCTTCTCTTGGTATAAACGCTATGATGCTTTCTTCCAGTGCTGCCGCAGAATCAGGATAGCGGTCCTCCGAAAGGATGGCGTGATAGCCAATCAGTTCGCCTGTGTTGGCCACATAAATAATTTGTTCCCTCCCATCCCTGTCAACTTTGTATTTTTTTGCTTTTCCTTCAGTGATATAAAAAATACCCGCAGGGTAAGCCTCTTCCCTGAAAATGATCTCACCTTTTTTATAGACATGTTCGCTTTTATGGGCCATAAGCAAATCAAGGTCCTCCGGTGGCAGGCCGGCCAATATTGACTCACTTTTAAAATCCCATTTATCTATGGGGAACAAGCCCTTAATACTCATACATCATGCAAAAATACCTTTCTAAGTGATAAATATCACTTTATGTAGTGATAAGGTTTACTTTATAACAGGCAATTGCGGAATAATTTTGCAAAATGGTTTTAAAGAAGTCTTGCGATGTGGATGCGGTTATGGAAGAAGAAGGCTCAGATGCCCGATACCGGGATAAATGGTTTAGATCAGATGCTCAGTTTCACTACCTGTACCCTTCTTATATCCAACTATTAGCACGAAGGCATTGGACGCCGCTTGCCGTGGCACGCAAGGCAGCAGCATTTTTAACGGTTGAACCAGGTGCAAAAATATTAGACATTGGCAGCGGCGTGGGCAAGTTTTGCATTAGCGCTGCCTATTATAACCCAAAAGCTTTTTATTACGGAATTGAGCAACGGAAAGACCTCGCAGAACATGCAGAAAACTGTTGCAACAAACTCGGGTTACAAAATGTTTCATTTATCCAGGGCAATTTTACCCAACTTGACTTTAAAAACTATGACCATTTTTATTTCTATAATTCATTTTACGAAAACCTTGCCGGGACAGATAAAATAGACGACAGCATTGCTTACTCGGGAGAACTATATAATTATTACACCCGCTACTTATACAAACAATTAGAGAAAACACCGGCAGGCACCAGGCTGGCAACATTTCACAGTTTGGAAGAAGAAATACCACCATCGTTTTATTGTGTTGGTGCTGAAACGGGTAATTTATTAAAATTCTGGAAGAAAAAATAACATTTGATAAATACAGGCTTTGATTAGCCACTAAAAAATTTAGATATGCCAGCAATAACAGACACACATTTCACAAAACTAATTAACGATATTATGCTCGCCGGTTCGCAGCAGGAAGTCCGGTTATCAATTGATGCAGCTATTTCTGCATTAAATAAGTATAAAGCTGATGACAATATAGAAACATATTTTATTGACAAGATAACTGATGAGCTTGAAAAATTTGACCCGCTGAACGAAACAGCCCAGCAATGGAGCAATATTAAAATGGTTATGATAGACCTGCGGCAATTTAAGCACAAGTCCAAGGTTGCATAATACCATAAATCCAATCCCAGTTATGTTCAGGCCTAAAATATTTGATACTTTAAAAAATTATAACCGCCAGCAGTTTACAAAAGACCTGATGGCGGGTTTGATAGTCGGCATTGTAGCATTGCCCCTTGCAATCGCTTTTGCCATTGCATCAGGCGTATCGCCCGAGAAGGGGTTATTTACTGCTATCATTGCGGGATTCATCATTTCTGCTTTGGGCGGCAGCAGGGTGCAGATCGGCGGCCCCACAGGCGCATTTATAGTAATAGTATATGGCATTGTGCAACAGTATGGGGTTAATGGATTAATAATCGCCACTTTTATAGCAGGCATCATGCTTATCATTATGGGCCTTGCGAGGCTGGGCGCAGTTATTAAATTTATTCCGCATCCTTTGATCATTGGTTTTACAAGCGGCATTGCCCTCATCATATTTTCATCACAGGTGAAGGATTTTTTGGGGCTGAAAATGGGTACAGTACCCGCCGATTTTTTAGATAAATGGAAAAGCTATTTTGAGAATTTTCATTCCGCGGACGTGTATGCGGTTTTAATAGGAGCTGCAACAATTGCAATTATTTTATTGTGGCCCAAAGTAACAAGCAAAATACCCGGGTCGTTAGTCGCCATCCTGGTTACAACACTTGCTGTGCAGCTAATGCATTTACCGGTAGAAACCATCGGCAGCCGCTTTGGCGCTATTCCTTCATCATTGCCAAAACCCGTGTTGCCTCATTTAAGTTTTGCAATAGTTAAAAATTTGATACAGCCTGCCTTTACTATTGCCTTGCTTGGGGGTATTGAATCTCTGCTATCAGCTGTAGTTTCAGACGGTATGATAGGTGGCAATCATAGGTCTAACATGGAACTGGTTGCACAGGGAGTAGCTAATATTTTCTCTTCGTTATTTGGGGGTATACCTGCAACCGGCGCTATAGCACGTACTGCAACCAATGTAAAAAATGGAGGGCGCACGCCTGTTGCGGGAATTATTCATGCGATAACACTTCTAATGATCATGATATTTGTGGGCAAGTGGGCCGCCTTAATTCCAATGGCAGCTTTAGCCGGTATTTTGGTTGTGGTAGCATATAATATGAGTGAATGGGAAAATTTTATTTCTGTTCTAAAAGGGCCCGGCAGTGATATAGCGATTTTATTAACCACTTTTTTTCTCACTGTTTTAGTTGACCTTACCGTTGCCATAGAAATAGGGATGGTACTGGCTGCCTTCCTGTTTATGCGGAATATGATCAAATCCAGCGAGGTAAGCATTATACCGAGAGAAATGGTTGATGAGAACGGGGCAGACAGCGATGACGTGAATGATTATGCAATACCAAAAGATGTGGAAGTGTTTGAAATAACCGGCCCTTTATTTTTTGGCGCGGCTTATAAATTTAAAGATGCTATTAAATATATTCAAACTCATCCAAAGGTTTTAATTATACGCATGCGCCATGTACCGATAATAGATGCTACAGGCTTAAGAGTACTTAAAGAAGTGCATAAAGAAATGAAGCAGCATGGCACTAAACTGATGCTGGCTGAAGTTAACAGCCCGCAGGTATTAAAGGAGTTAAAAGAATCAAGGCTATTATTTGCCGTAGGTAAAGCGAATGTAACCCCTACTTTTGCGGAAGTTTTAAAAAGAAGCAACGAAGTATTGAATGAACGTAAAAATATTGAATAATTTACGATGAGTGAAATAAACACCGGAATAAAAAAAACTAAAAGAAACTACCTCGCAACAGTGATCGCCAACAGGTGCCCGCGGTGCAGGGAAGGAAAGTTATTTGAATGCAATAATGCATACGCTCTGAAGGATCACAGGTATTTAAAGATGAATGAATTTTGCCCGGTTTGCGGCCAACCCACCGAAATTGAAGTTGGGTTTTATTACGGCACATCGTATGTAAGCTATGCCTTAACTGTAGCTTTTTCCGTGGCCAGTTTTGTTGCCTGGTGGGTGTTAATTGGTTTTTCAATTGATGATAACCGCATATTTTGGTGGTTAGGAATAAATTCGTTTTTAATGCTGGCGCTGCAACCTTTGTTTATGCGCCTTTCGCGAAGTATTTGGCTTAGCTGGTTTGTAAAATACGACCCAAATCACAACTTCTTAAAACCGAACGATCCCACTCCTTAAAAAAGGAGCAGGATCGTTATCACTCACTATCCTCCAAATTATCAAACCAAACCCCTTTTATTTCATCCACCAAACTTTTACATTAGCATTATTACCACCCATTGAATTTACCTGGGTGTTGAAATTATCCGTGTTATAAACGGCTTCATTTTGCGGATAGGTGAGCCTGTAGAAACCGCTGTAGGCTGAAGGCTCGCCATCTCTTGGCGTAGCGCCTGTTCGTCTGTATAAATTATATGCAAGCCATGGCTGGCGGAAGTACGACAACCATTCCTGCGCATATATTTTGTTTAAATTATCAGCATCGCTTTCGGAGAAAGCCACCTTTGCATTGGTGAACAGGTTATTCCACTGCGCCGCTGTTGGCGGTGCGGGCGCAACGGCTGACCAATCATCGTGCGTAGTATTTGTATTTTGTGCTATGTTATACCAAAAATTTACTGAAGATGTGATGCCCGCAACATATTCTGTCTGAGCCTGTGTTGCATCTTTGCCCACCCCAATGCCACGCATATAAGCTTCTGCTTTTAAAAAGTGAACTTCAGCAGCGGTTAATATCAACTCAGGAATATAAAACTCATCCCTTACAAGATGATAATTAAACGGCGAATAAATACAACCGTCTTCATCACTGTAATTGTTGTCACGCTCGCTTTTATAAGGGTTTTTTGTATCTGTTTCCGTGCTGCCTATCTGGTAAGGTGCATAAGCCCCGGCCTGGTTAGGCTCTACAAACAAAAAAACGCGGGGGTCAAAGATGGATGCGGTATCAGTGCCATCTGCAACCTGGTTCCAGAAAGTGGTACTCATGCGGATGAATTTATGGCTGCTGAATGACCATGGCCTGCTTGCTATATCAAGGCCATTCAATTTTGCAGGCCACATCCCTACATCTTCACCATCGCCAATTAAAGGCAGGCCGCCGCCAAGTATGTCCTGTACAGCGGTTGCGGCATCAGCAGGGTCTTTCTCTGCTATCTGCATGGCCAGCCTTAAGCGCAGGGAGTTGGCAAATTTCTTCCACATATTCAAATCACCGCCAAAAAAAGTATCCTCACTGCCCATACCTACATATTGATCGCCTTTTGATGTTGTAGCACTGCCATCAGTAACAATATTGGTGTTGGCCCATTTCAGGTCGCTTAAAAGAGACATGTAAATGTCCTGCTGCTTATCATATTTCACACGGTACTTTGTAATATCACCGGTGTAAGCAAGGCCTGCATCAGAATAAGGTATATCGCCAAACTGGTCTGTTACCCTTGATGTTTTATAAGCGCGTAATATAAGCGCGATGGCTTTAATGTTTACCATCGCTTCGGTGTCCACATAATTGTGCGCACCGTCAAGTACGGCATTTACATTTTGTAAAGCGCTGTAGTAATCATTCCATATTTCATTTATACCGTCAGCCAGTACATAACCTGACCCTGCGGTAACACCGGCAAGTTGCGTAACGGGATAATACCAGTCGTTATGTACAGAAGCCTGCTCATGCCACTGCAGCATAAGCGTGCTGATAACACTGTTAACAGCAGGTGGTAAGCTTGTAGTGGTAGGATTGTATGGATTGGTATTTGTATCCTTAAAAGTTTTTGTACAGGCCGAAAGCAGTACAAAGGTTGCGATGTATAGAAATTTTTTATTAAAGTTCATAACTAAAATTTTAAATATTATGGGTGCATACTGGATGCGCCTGGCTAAAATGATACCCTTAACTGAACACCAAGTGAACGAACGCCCGGTAATGATGCAAACTCAATACCCTGTGCATTGCCAACACCGTTCATCCCTTCGGGGTTAATGCGGTCAGGCACTGTTGTGTAGATGTAAAACAGGTCCCTGCCTACCAATGAAACAGTGGCTGCCTGGAACACATGTGTTTTTTGCACCAGCGCCACAGGTAGTGTGTAGTTAAGGCTTATTTCCCTCATCTTTATCCAGGTATCTTTTACCACATCATTCCTGTCAATCCAGTTGCTGTATGAGCTACCGCTGCTCCATACGCCATACGGTATGTATTTATAATAGTAATGCACAACAGTTGTGTTTACACTTCCGTCAGAATATACACCGGGTAAAATAACGCCCCAGTTTGTTTTAGTACCATCGGGTGTAGTATAAGGTAAACCGCCGCCATCTCTTTCTTTGAGTGATTCAACAGACTGGCCTTGTTGCATAATGGTACCATAACTACCGCTCCACATATCACCGCCTAATTTCCAGTCAACAAGCGTACCGATAGAGAAGTTGCCGAATGTGAACACATTACTGATACCACCTAATACCTTAGGTGTTGCATTGCCTATAGGCACTGTTGTTGAAGTTGACTGGTACATGGTTCCCTTCATGGCCGGGTTGCCAAAAGGCGCATCCACAAGCAATGGCATGTGTGTTTTTGGATCATACACATAATCGTAACCGTAAATAGTACCAAACTGGTCGCCAACTTTTGCTGAAATAGTTGGCCCGTTTGAACCCCAAATGCTTGCAAGGTCTATGCGGTCAGCACCGGGAGCCAGGGCAATAAGCGTGTTTGAATTGTGGGAAAGGTTAAGTGTAATATCCCACCTGAATTTGCGGGTATTAACAACCTTAGCGTTTATGGATATTTCTGCGCCTGAGTTTTGCAATGATCCCTGTGATACGTACAACGAGCTTACGCCGGATGTTACAGGTAATGGCGTTTGAACGATCTGGTTTTGAGCAACACCATGATAATACCTCATATCCACATTAACACGGTTATTAAAAAAGCCTAATGTTAAACCAAAATCATAAGTAGTATTTGTTTGCGGCTTATAGTGAAATGCCGGTAATGTGCCGGGCAAAGACGAAGTTGGCTGGCCCGCAAATGCACCTGTATTGTAAGTAAAATTCACTAAAAAAGGATCGGGAGGAACGGCACCTTCCGCAACCGCGGCCCTTATTTTACCGAAACTAAGTACAGACGGGTTTAGGTGCATTAATTCAGTAAATACAAAGCTTGATGATACTGAAGGGTAAAAATATGACTGTTCATCGGTGGGTAGTGCAGAAGACCAGTCATTGCGCCCTGTTACATCCACAAACAAATAATTCTTATAAGCCAGGTTTAAGAAACCCAGAACTGAATTTTGTTTGTTACGAATGATCTGCCCGCTTTCAGAGGCTGCATTGGGATTGCCCTGGTAAGTGCTGAAAGAATAAAAGTTAGCAACGGACCAATTATTGTTTGTACCTGTAAGCCCATAAGCCTCCCTGTCAAAGCTTTCAGCGCCAAAACCAAGCTTGGCTGACAATCCGTTTGTAAAGAGGTTGTCTTTATGCAATGTACCTATGCCTATGAGATCTGTAGTATTATCCCGGCTAAGCCCATGTGCATATAAGCCTCCGTTGGTACCGCTAAGGTCAATGGGTGTGTTTTCTTTCAGGTCTTCATTATTATTGGCATCAACGCCAGCCCTGAACATGAAATTCAGAAAATCAGTCGCCTCATAATTTACCTGCGCAGAACCAAGCAGCTTGCGCCTTGTAACCGTTTCATTATCCTGGAATATATCCCATACCTGGTAACGGTTGTTACCTACCCACGGAAAACTGGATAAGCTATTTTGTGTACCGTCCGGGTTTTTATAAATTGCTATGTCCTCGCCGCGGTAGTTACGCGGTGAGTTATATAAAAGTTTTTTCTGCCACGAGCCAACGTCATCATTACCCAACATTGGCGCATTTAAATATGTATTTACAAAATAAGATGCATTTACCTGTACACTTATTTTTTCAGAAACCCTGAGGTTTGAACCCATGTTAAAGGTGTTCTGATTGAAGTTTGAGTTCGGCAGTATGGCTGTATTATCAAGATGTGAATAGGAAACCCTTATGCTTCCCCAATCACCACCACCGGATACGGCAACTGTATGTGCAAGCTGGTTACCGTTCTGGTACAAAAGTTTCATATTATCCGGCTGGGGCACATCATTCTTTGTTGTACCATCCCACCAGGTTATTGGCGTGCCTGTCATTTTAGGTCCCCATGAAAGGCCATTACCCGGCCAGCTTACCTGGTCCCATGAGTTTACACCATAGGGGCCCGAGCCTGTTTTATCATCAACAAATTGCTGGTCCCATCCGTCAGATAATGCAGGGTTGCCATTGGCATCTTTCCTGTAATAAGGCGCATTCAAAGTAGTCATACCCCCTGCACCATATTCATTCTGCATCCTGATAAAGCGATAAGGTTCAATTGATTTATAAGCAAGAGTGTAATCAACACCAAGGCCTTTTTTCTTACTGCCTTTTTTAGTGGTGATCATTATTACACCGTTAGCACCGCGGCCACCGTAAAGCGCTGCGGCTGCAGGCCCTTTAAGCACGTTGTAGCTTTCAATATCTTCAGCGTTCAGCAGGTTTAAGGGGCTGCCAAAATCCTGTGGGTTTGTTACGCTTTGCGCATTGGCGGGTATATCATTATTCATTGGTACGCCGTCAACAACTATCAGCGGCTGGTTGTTGCCGGTAATGGAGTTATTGCCATCAATAACAAGCTTGGTTGTACCGCCGTCAACACCGTTGGGGCTAATAACATTCAAACTGGCAACCCTGCCTGCCAGGCCTATGCCAACGTTTGCGGCATTGGAGCGTGCTACGTCTGTTCCCACTACCTGTTGCGTTGTATAACCCAGTGCACGTGGGCTTCTTTTAACGCCTAAGGCCGTTACTACCACCTCGTTTAAATTACCGCCGCCGGTTTCTTCAAGCGTTATTGCAAGATCCGTTTCGCCGGCTGCTACGATAATTTCTTTTGTTGTATAACCTACGTAAGAAAATTCAAGCACAACTTTGCCCGTTGGTACATTGAGAGAGAACTGGCCTCCGTCGCCTGTGATGGTTTGAATATTTTTGTCTTTTACTTTCACCGTTACCGAAGCTAATGGCGCGTTCGATTTGGGATCGGTGACAGTGCCGGTCAATTGCCGTGTTTGGGCAATTGCGGCTATGCTTAAAATGCTTAACAACATAAAAAGCATTAATCGCATTGTGTTTTTCTGCATAACGTTTGGTTTTGTGTTAATTGTGATATACTCCGGGTATCGCAGCCATTATAAAATGGCCGTAACTCTTATTTATACTAATGCCTGCTTATACTTTTTCAAGATTTTCCATTACCAGGGCTGCACTGCCTATTAACTCTGCATCATAACCCAATTCAGACATTTCTATCGTTGTGTTTTTCGCCAGTATTGGTATGCATTGTTCGTTCAATGCCTGCTGTATAGGAGCAAGCCATATTTTACCAGCCAAAGAACCTCTTCCACTCAATACAATTGTTTCAGGGTTAAGCAGGTGAATTAAAATAGCAAGGCCGCGGCCAATATTATATCCTGCTTCAGAAAAAAGCTCCACCGAGAATTTATCCCCTTTAACAGCAGCAGACCTTATTGCCTCAAATGCTTCATCAACGAGTTCCGAATCTAATTTGTGGGTTTTAATGGATGATAACCTGCCATTTGCAATGCCTTCACGCGCTTTTTCCACGATGATAAAAAGCGAACTTTCCGTTTCAAGACACCCGGTTTTTCCACAACTGCATAATTTGTTGTTTGTAAAAAGCGGTATGTGGCTAAACTCGCCCGCGAAACCATTATTGCCTTTAAATAATTTGCCCTCCATTACCAAACCCAGGCCTATACCCCATCCTATATTAATGATCATCGCATTTTGCCTGTTACGTGCCAGTCCAAATCTTTGTTCTGCCAAAGCAATAAGCCTGGAGTCATTATCTATGTAAACCGGTAATCCTGTTTTATCAGAAATATATTCGCTTATGCTGTTATCCGTTTCTAAAAAAGAATAATTAATGCCTTTGCTGGCATCTACAAAACCGGGCATTCCAATACCAATTCCCGCAATCTCCTGTTTGTTGATCCCTGAATTTTGAATGTGTTGCTCAAGCCTGTCTGCCAATTCAGAAAGTGCGTTAGGGTTTTCATTTAATTTCAGGTCAACTTTTTCAATCTCAGTTACCTGGTTGTTGCGCATGTCCATTATAGCGATCCTCGTAACAAACTGATCCATTGCAGCGGAAACCACATACATAATATCAGGTTTCAGTGAATACATTTGAGGGCGCCTGCCGCCTGTTGAAGGTGCATATCCGGTTTCCACTACAAATCCTTTCTCAATCAGTTCATTGAGCAACATGGTTGTATGAGGCAGGCTTTTATCAATTTTCTCACTCAAATCAGCACAGGAGATCATATTTGCGAAATATAATTCCTTAAATATCTCTGCCTTATTCCTTGCTTTCTTTGGGTTTTCAATTACAATCATCAACAGATAGTTTTGCAAATATTATGATAAAGATAACAAACTTATTAAAAAAATTAAAAAAGTTTTTAATTATTTTTAAAAGATGCTCCAAAATAGTTAAGATTTAATATAACTATTTTAAAAATTTATATATAATTAATTCTCTTTCAATTTCTATTAACAAATAATTGAGTAGTGGAACCCAGGAATATTTTTTTGAAAAAGGGTGGATTACAGGCATTATTATGCCCATAGATGGGATAAATACACGGCCCCGCCGGCTCTTTATATCTCAATTTCAGCGGGGTTGCTATATACTTTGTGAAGGCCACCCGGATGCAGGTATTTTTTTAACTCGCCCACCAGCATTTTGCTGCCAATGAAAACAGGCGATACCTGGTGCAAACATTCGGGTACAATATCAATGATCTTTGCAGTACCGCTAATGGCTTCGCCACCTGCTACCTGGATGATAAAAGCAAATGGGTTACATTCATACATCAGGCGCAACTTGCCGGATGGTTTTCTGTAGGTTGCGGGATACAAGAATATACCGCCCTTTAACAAGGTGCGGTGCATATCGGCTACCATGCTGCCAACATACCGCTGCGACATGCCCTTCTCCTGGCAATGTGTTATAAATAATTGTATTTCTCTTTCATATTGATACCAATAACCCTGGTTAACCGAATAGCTATCCCCATTGGTGGGGCACTGCATATTGGGATGGCTTAAACAGAATTCACCTATGGAAGGATCAAGGGTAAACCCGTTAACCCCTCTCCTGGTGGCATACACCAGCATAGTGGAAGAACCGTAGATAATATAGCCTGCTGCCACCTGCTTGTTTCCGGGTTGCAAAAAATCTTCCATCGTGCACGGTGTACCTGTTTCGCTTATGCGGCGATAGACACCAAAGATGGTGCCTATAGAAATATTGGTATCTATATTACTGCTTCCATCCAGGGGATCGAACATTACTACATATTTGCTTTTGTTGTTTGCTGCATCATCAAATACCTCTATATTTTCCATTTCCTCACTGGCGATACCCGCACAACTTAACCCATTTTTTAATACACCTTTTAGCTGGTTATGTGCAAATACATCAAGGGCCTGCACCTGTTCGCTATGCACGTTCTTAGTATCTGTCGCACCCGGTATGTTTGCAAGCCCTGATTTATTTACTTCGGCATAGATGCGTTTTGCAGCAAGGCCAATATCGCGTAACAATGTACTTAGCTCGCCTGTAGCCTTGGGAAACATTCTTAACTGCTGTATGGTAAATTCGTCGAGGGTCAATATATTTTGGTTGTGGGACATAGATGATATTTTGTGAATGATGTACTGATTTTATTTTTTAGGGCCAGCAGCTTTTATTTCTTCGCTTACTCCTGTTTCATACAGCTCAAAATTTTGCCGGAAAAGTTTTGCCAGCTCCATTGCTGCATTGTCATAGGCAAACCTGTCCTTCCAGGTATAACGCGGGTTCAATAAAGTTTCCGGTACTCCGGGGCATCTGCGGGGCATCAGCATACCAAATATAGGGTGTAGCTCATAATCAACCCCCTCCAATTGCCCATTAAGTGCAGCCGTTATCATGGCCCTGGTAAATGCAAGTGATATTCTTTTTCCAATGCCATAAGGGCCGCCGATCCAGCCGGTATTTATCATCCAAACATTTACTTTATACCGTTTTAATTTTTCACCCAGCAAGTTGGCGTAAAAACCCGGATGCAAGGGGAGGAAAGGCGCACCAAAACAAGCGCTGAAAGTGGCTTTGGGTTCGGTAACCCCGGCTTCTGTACCGGCTACCCTTGCGGTATAGCCGCTGATAAACTGGTACATTGCCTGTGCTGGTGTTAACTTGCTTAAAGGAGGTAAAATTCCGTAAGCATCACAGGTGAGGAAAAATATATTTTTAGGTATGCCGCCAACTGAAGGCTCCAATGCATTGCTTATATAGTCAAGCGGGTAACTAACCCTTGTATTTTCAGTAATCTCTTTACAGGTAAAATCTATTTCATTGGTATTTTTAAAAAACAGGGTATTTTCCACCAGGGCGCCTTCTTTAATCGCGTTGAAGATAGCGGGTTCTTTGTCTTTGTTAAGATCTATCACTTTTGCATAACACCCGCCTTCAAAATTAAATATCCCATCTTCTCCCCATCCATGCTCATCATCCCCTATCAGCTTTCTCGCGGGGTCTGCGCTTAAGGTTGTTTTTCCAGTTCCGCTTAATCCAAAGAAAATTGCGGTATCGCCTTTGGCCCCAATATTCGCACTGCAATGCATGCTTAGTACATTTCTTTCTTTGGGGAGAAGATAGTTGAGCACGGTAAAAATGCCTTTTTTTATTTCACCGGTATAGCCGGTACCCCCAATGAGAATTGTTTTATAGCTGAATGATATAATGGCAAAATGTGGTGACCTTGTTCCATCTTTGACCGGTTCAGCCAGGAACCCTGGAGCATGAATAACCTGCCAACCGGAAGTAAAATCCTCCAGTTCTTCTTCAGATGGGCGGAGAAACATATTGCTGCAAAAAAGATTACTCCACGGAGTTTCATTTATTACGCGGATGCTTAGCTGAAATGCAGGGTCGGCACAGGCATAGCAATCCCTTATCCAAACCTCCTCTTTTGCACCGAGGTAATGCAACATTTTCCGGCGTAATTGAAAAAAAACCTTTTCGTCTATAGGAATATTAAATTTATTCCAGTCAACCGTATTTTGCGTAACAGCATCCCGTACAATAAACTTATCCTGCGGGCTTCGGCCTGTAAAGGCGCCGGTATGAATACATATTGCGCCTGAGTTGCTCAGTACGCCTTCCCCCCTATGCAGTGTTTGCTCAACTAACTCGCCTGCAGAAAGCTGGTAATGGATATTAACCGTTGAAGGAAAAGAGGCCGAAATAGCATCCCTGCGAAATGAAATAGCTGGTGTTATCATATTAACAAACGTTTGTTAGTTTAAAATTATTAAAAATTATCATATTAAAACAACTGTTTTTCATTGACCTGTAAGATTTTGTGGAATGGCGGGAATTACTTAATTGATCATAATCCAGGTTCAGTAGCTAATGCTACAATAAGGCAAACGTAGCGTTTGCGTTGATCTAAGAAAATTTTATGTGGATAATCCGGGCGCATAAAACGCAAAGTTGCGGAAAATTTTAAATTTCCCAAATTAATTACCCCTGAAGCTAAGAATGTAACAAATCTTAAACTAAGCTTACTATCACTTAAGTTTGAATTAAATTGGCGATGCCTTACGATAAACAGTCTAATTTTATGTTTTAGCGCCAGGTGTCAGCGCCCTGAATTCAGAAGATGAACGAACTCATTTTAAAATATCGAAAATCAATATTAAGCTCCTGGAAAAGCATAATCGGTGGTGACGCAGATTTTTCACTTGAAAACAGGATCTTTAATGCCGTTTGCTTTATTACGCTTTGTGGTTTAATAGTATTTATTCCATTTAATTTATACGTTGGTTTGCCTGGCGTGTCAGTATTAATGGTGATCTCTTTTTTCATCCTTGGGTACCTGTATTATTTAGCCCGTTACAAAAGAAGATTTAATATTGCCGGAATTTTTTATTGTGTATTTGCTTATTTGTTCCTGTTACTGAACTATTATCTCAATTCCGGTATAAACGGGCCTACCATTTTTGGGTTTCTTGCTATGTTTATTTTATTTATCGCAGTTACGCCGCAGCCGCAGCACAAAATATGGATCACCCTGCATATTTTGCTGGTACTTGGCTTACTTTACATAGAGTATTCCGGCAAAATATTAATTAAGAATACCTATCCAAGCCCTGCAGACCGTGTTAAAGACACAGCAGGCAGCTATATTGTTTTTATTATATGCCTCTATTTTATCATCAATAATATCCGTAATAAATATTACAACGAAAAAAAGCTTGCTGAACAACGCGCCACATCAATCATAAGGCAAAACCAGGAGCTTGAAGAGCTTAACCAGGAAAAGAACAGGCTTTTTTCTTTAATATCGCATGACCTTCGCGCGCCCCTTAATTCTATACAGGGGTATTTAGAATTACTAACTGATACTACATTACCGGAGGCCGAAAAATTTAAAATTGAAACCCAGCTTTTAAGTTTAACCAAACATACCCAGGAAATGCTTTTTAATCTTCTTTCCTGGTCAAAATCACAACTATCAGGCAATGCAGTTGAATTACAGTCTTTAAACGTTTATAAAACGCTTGAAGGCACTATGGAAATGTTACAAAACGCAGCAGATAAAAAAGGCATAGCATTAAAGAATTTAATTGACGAGGCGATACAAATAAAAGCAGATGCGGATATGGTTCAACTGGTAGTAAGAAACCTGCTTAACAATGCAATAAAATTCACAGGCGACGATGGGGAAATAGTTATCAAAACACAAAGGGACGGAAACAATTGCGTTATTAGCATTAAAGATAATGGAACAGGCATACCGTTGGAAAAACAAGATGAGATATTTTCATTAAAAATAAAATCCGCCTTAGGCACAAAAAAAGAAAAAGGCGTTGGCCTTGGGCTTTTTTTATGCGGGCAATTAATTGAGCTTCAGTCAGGAAAGATCTGGTTTAACAGTAAGCCCGGGATAGGCTCAGAATTTTTTATATCATTACCTGTTTCTAATAACTAAGCAGCATTTTGGTAAAGAAATATTTCTACAGGTTTGAGCTTATTATCAAGATATTATGAAAAGGAGTTGGGAATCATTTATTAGCACTGCTCTTTATAATTATTTCTGCACTTTTTTCCCCCGATTCTATTTCCAATTCTTTTTCCATTTCATTTTTAAAGTTGTGTTGTGCATTTGCCTCGTCAATTGAATGGGATTGTTGCAAGCTTTCTTCCTTTTTGGTAAACTCGCTTATTTTGGTGTAATATTTTTGGATGATCTTTAATTCCTGTTCAGTCATATCTTCCACATTCACCATCCGGTTGCTTGCAAACTCATGCGCAGCCACCAGTTCGTTAAGCTTTAACTGTATGGCAAGAGAATCCTTATTTTGCGCTTTTTGTATAAGAAAAACCATTAAAAAGGTAATGCTGGTTGTGCCGGTATTAATGATCATTTGCCAGGCATTAGAATAATGAAATATGGGGCCAGAAGCTACCCAAATTATTACAAGTAAAAATGCTATAACGATAGCAGGTGTACTTCCTGTAGCCCTGGTTACCGAGGTAGCAAATTTTTCAAAAAAACCCCTGTTTGGTTTAGCGTTATGCTTTTTCATGATTAAAAATTTAAATTGACCTGAAACTGTGCATAGGTATTGCAGTACAGCATACACCTAAAAGAAAAATCATGCCACGAAAAAATAAACGCTACTAAAAAAAGGAGCTAAAACAGCACTTCTTCATTTAGAGGAGATGGCGCCGGCACTTGTTTTATTTTAATGACCTTCATACCGTGTAATAAACGTATAACAGGATATACAGGATCAATCTCGTGGCCTTTTGTACCAAAATTTACTGATGAGGGATATTTATGATGGTTGTTGTGATAAGATTCGCCCAGCATAAGCACGTCCACAGGCAACAGGTTTTTCGAAGTGTTTTTTAATTTAAAATTTATGTAGCCGTATTTATGTGCAAACCAGTTGATAACAGCACCATGCACCGGGCCGGTGGTGATTGTTATGGGTAATAAAAGAAATAACCAGGGTGTTGTTGCAAAATAAATATAGAAAGCAGTATAAATACCTACCCACATGAGCCTTGAAAATATTGAACATGCAAACCGGTCAAAAGCGGGCCATTCAGGCAGGTTTTTAGTAAACCGGGGTTCAACATTCATTTTGTCGTATGAAATATCAAGGTAAAACCTGCGGGTGCGCCACATCATGCTAAAAAGATTTGTGGAAAAATTAGGTGAATGCGGGTCTTTATCCGTATCGGTATAGGCATGGTGCATACGGTGCATAATGGCATAAGCGCGCGGGCTTAAGTAGGACGAGCCCTGTGTTATATAAACAAAAATAAAGAAGATACGCTCCCATGTTTTGCTCATTGTAAAAGCGCCGTGTGCAGCATACCTGTGCTGGAAAAATGTTTGAGAAAATAAAGACAGGTACCAATGCACCACAAAAAACAACAGGATAATAAGCATAATAAAATGTATAAAAACGCAGGGGTATCTTTGATGAGTTCTATACGTTTAAAACAATTATAGTAGCAAAAGAAGATATGTGCATTTATGATTTAAGCAGGTAAAGGTAATCTATTGCCTGTTAATGCAAGCTTAATTGAAGATTAAAGGCGTTTAGGATTTAGTGAAAGCATTTTAAGAAATATCTTATCAATCCTTACC
Organism: Bacteroidota bacterium; assembly: GCA_013286305.1. Taxonomy (GTDB): domain Bacteria; phylum Bacteroidota; class Bacteroidia; order Chitinophagales; family Chitinophagaceae; genus JABDFW01. The sequence goes on along the minus strand of JABDFW010000013.1, from coordinate 19,261 downwards.
TTAGTTCAAATATTTTTTTAAAATGTTTATGCTGATTAGAAATTTACTGATATGCTTCTGCTGTTTATTAGCGGCCTGCTCACAACATATAAAGTATAAAAACCCCCATGTAAAAATAGAAACCGGCGAAGGCGATATTGAACTGGAATTATACCCCGACCAGGCGCCTAAAACTGTAGCGGCTTTTTTATCTTACGTAGATTCCGGTTATTATGTGAACAGCAACTTTTACAGGGTTTGGAATGACGACAACCAGGCAATAGACGCATATAAAGCACGGCTAATACAAGGAGGTATATGGGAAACGAATCATAAATTGGTGATGTCCTTACCCGGCATCCCGCATGAAACGACTGCGCAAACCGGAATTCAGCATATCAATGGCGTTATATCTTTAGCGAGAGGAAAACCGGGCACAGCTTCAACAGAATTTTTTATTTGTGTTGGCAACCAGCATGGCTTTGATTATGGGGGAAAGAACAACACTGATGGGCTTGGCTATGCTGCATTTGGCAGGGTGGTAAAGGGGATGGAAGTGGTAATAAGAATTTACAGGGACCCTGAAAAAGATGAGTATTTTGACCCGCCAATCGCTTTGTTTAATATTGTGAGGATGTGACACACCCCTCACCCTTTCCCTCTCCACGCAGTGGAGAGGGTAGTAAAAGCGAAGAACACTTTTTACTGTGCTAAGAAACAAGACAGTTAATATTCTACATTATTTTTAATGCATAGATATATTACCTGCGTACCTTGAAAATTGGGTATTGAGCCCGCCCAAACGGTACGGGCGGGTGTTGAATATTGAGTGTTGGATATTTTAAATTTTGTATTTGTGCAATGGTTTTATCTGTTAGTGCCTTATTCTTCCTCTACCTTAAAAGCAAGCAGCGACACCAGCAGGGCAATAGCTGCCAGTATAAGGAATGAGATTTTTAAACTGGTAGCGCCTGCAACAAAGCCTATAAGCGGCGGCCCTATTAGCAAACCAACAAAACCAAGTGTTGAGACAGCCGCAATGGCCACACCGGGAGACAATGTTTTTGATTTACCCACCTCACTAAAAACCAATGGCACTACCGGCGAAACGCCAATACCCACCAGCATAAAACCAATTGTTGCAGGCCACAGGTAAGGAAAACTTACTGAGATGACAAGGCCTGCAGCCGAAAGCAACCCGCTCCATTGCAATATCTGCCTGAATCCCATGTGCTGCGTAAGCCAGTCTGCAATAAACCGTATCGCTGCCATGCTTACCATAAAGGTGGTTAAACCAATACCTATCCAGGCTTTATCGGCCAGCAACACCTTTTTAAAGTAAACACCACTCCAGTCAAACATAGCGCCCTGGCACATCATTGAACAAAATGCTATCATGCCCAAAACAAGCAATGACTTATCAGGCTTAACAAAAACGCGCATATTTTTATCCTGGTTAACATCAGCATTTAATAAATAAGGGGTGCAAATAATTAAAGTAGATAGAGCAAAGATGCCGATGCCCAATAAATGATATGAAGCACCCACCCCTCTGCCCATCACGAAAGTGCCTATAGCAGCGCCGCCAAGCCCCGCTGTGCTCCATACGCCATGAAATGATGAAAGTATCCGTTTATTATACAGCGCTTCAACACCTATGGCCTGGGTATTAATTGAAATATTTACCATATTGCCAAAAGAACCAAAAAAGAAGAGCGAGATCACCAACTGGGCAACTGTTTGCGAAAAGCCAATACTTACCAGCATCGCGATATAAATAAGTGCGGCAAACATTACTACTTTACGGCTGCCAACCTTTGCAACAAGCCAGCCCGAAAAAGGTAAAGTAAGGAAAGAACCTATGGGCATTGAAAAAAGAACTCCGCCCAGGGCTGCATCACTTAAATGAAGGTTCTGCTGAATACTGGGTATGCGTGCCGCCCAACTTGAATAACAAAGCCCATAAAAAAAGAAAATAGAACTTGTACTTATCCGGCGTGACAGGGCAGTTTTTTCTTTCATTTAAACTCAGGCTAACGTCCTATTCTTTTATGAACAAATAGAAAAATAAAATGCCGTAATATTAAACGGTTACACTATTTTTTCAAACAAACCCGTTGACTTATTCTTTCGTACACGCCCCGCGGGAAAGCAAGATCCATTCATTGCAACATAAACTCCCTGCGGTAATGTTTGTACAAAAGCCAGGGAGCTCCCCAGGTTAAATAATCCATCCGAGCTGCCAAACTTATAGGGAACCATCGCACCGGTAAGCACCACCGTTTTTCCACTTACTTCCTTATCCAAAAAAACAGCTGTTTCCGCCATGGTATCGGTTCCATGTGTAATAATGATGTTCTCTTCGGGTGCATCAGCACATTGTTTGGCAAGCGTGCTGCGGTGTTCATCCGTCATGTACAGGCTGTCTATCATCATCAGTGTTGCGATCCTTATATCCACAAGGTTCCGGCCGAGGCGCAACATTTCAGGCAGGTGTGTTTCCTTGAAAAATAATTCGCCTGTAAGCTCGTTGTATTCCTTGTCAAAAGTTCCCCCGGTTACCAGGATAAGTACGCCCATGATTTATAAATTCATCAACAAATATAATTATTATTGACTGTGTATGTACGGCATGTTATATTAGCAGAAATTTGTTTTGTATATTTCGTTGGAAAAAAAATAATAAAATACTCGCTATATACTTTCGCTATTCTTCTTTTTCAAGGTGCAATATTACAGGAGGCGAAGGCGCTAATCTGGGCGAATTGCCCAGAATCAAGGGGATACAGGTACTGGAGGGTTTTTGAATTACAACCGGGCGTATAAAAAAATAACCGAAATAACCAGGGAGCCGTGTTGAAGAGGGAGTTGTTGTTTGTGCAGGGTTTATACAACGTTTAAAAAAAGCCGCTCCGGGAGCAGCTTTTGCTATTTAATGCGTTCGCGCTATTTATAATTATTTGCATAATAAACGTAATGATCACAGCAATTATTGTAAAAAAAAAATATAGTGCAAAATGATTTTTTGACACTGAGCTATTAGATATTTTTGACTGCACAGTGCTGGCTTTTATTAAACATTCACGTCTCAAGCACACTTTAATTACGGAAGCAAAAGAAGAGAGTATTTGACGCAGGCCCTGCAAAGCTCTATAGCCTGCGAAAGAATAGGCTGAACCTCTAAATGATTATTGGAGGAGAGGTGTTGAACAGTATGTACTTTACCCGTTACCAAGCTAAAAGAAATTGCAAACAGAATAAAAAAATATGGCGAATATTATCAGCATAAGTTCATTTGTGTTTGGTTTTAAGGATATTGACAAAACAAAAGTTAAGATTGTTGGGGGTAAAGGTGCCAACCTGGGGGAGCTTAACAAGATTGAAGGAATTAACGTACCGGATGGCTTTTGTATTTCTACTGAAGCTTTTAAAAGAATCATTGGAGAAACGCCGTCGGTTAACGAATTACTTGATCAGTTATCACTTCTAAAGGTGGAAGACCGGGATAAAATCGGTGAACTTAGCGGTGAGATTCGCAGGGTAATTGAAGGGATAGCCATCCCTCAAGACATTAATGAAGAGATCACCCGTTTACTCTCCAGGCTTGATGAAAAAAATGCCTTTGCAGTGCGTTCCAGTGCAACTGCAGAGGATTTGCCAACGGCCTCTTTTGCAGGCCAGCAGGATACGTATTTGAACGTTACCGGAAGGGAGGCAATCCTAAAGCATATCAGCAAGTGCTGGGCATCGCTATTTACAGATCGTGCGGTAATCTACCGTTTGCAAAATGGATTTGACCATAGAAAGGTCTATTTGTGTGTTGTTATTCAGAAAATGATTTTTCCGGATGTAGCAGGAATTTTGTTTACTGCCGACCCACTCACATCTAACCGGAAAGTATTGTCCATTGATGCCAGCTTCGGGCTTGGTGAGGCTATGGTCGCCGGCCTGGTGAACGCCGATAACTATAAAGTGTATAACGGCAAGGTTATAGATAAAAAGATATCTACCAAGAAACTGGCTATTTATGCCTTAAAAGAGGGCGGCACCAAAGAACAGGAGATTGAGCCCTGGCAGCAGAACACGCCAGCACTGACGGATGAGCAAATTTTACAACTTGCGCGCATAGGCAGAAAGATCGAAGCCCATTTTGGTTGCCCGCAAGATATTGAATGGTGTTTGTGCGAAGGACTCCTTCCGGAGGTGGAGGATACTTTTTATATTGTTCAAAGCCGGCCAATCACTACTTTATACCCTATACCCGCCCCAATGACCTGGCCTGGCGGGCCGGAAGCGAATGACCAGGAAAACCACGTTTATATATCTGTCGGCCATCAGCAAATGATGACAGACGCCATGAAACCATTGGGAATATCTGTATGGCTGTTAATAGCAGCACGGCCGATGGATACTGCAGGGGGAAGGTTGTTTGTTGATGTTACACATCAACTGGCTTCAACTGTCGGCAAAGAAAACCTGTTAAAGTTGATGGGGCAGCACGATCCGCTGATGAGTGACGCACTCACAACAATCGCCGAACGTCAAGGTTTTATAAAACCGTTAACGGCTGATACACAAGTGCCTGGCCCGGGTAATAGCAATAAAGTCGCACCATCTATAGGTTTTCAGGCAATAACTGAAAACGATCCTAAAATTGTTGCTGATCTGATCAACAGAAGTGAAACACAAATAGAAGCATTAGAACAAAACGTTCAAACCAAATCAGGACTGGAATTATTTGATTTTATACTGGAAGATATTCAGCAATTGAAGAAGCTTTTATCTGAGCCGCAAAACATGGGTGTGATCATGGCTCCCATGAACGCATCATCGTGGATCAACGAAAAAATGAACGAATGGTTGGGTGAAAAAAACGCCGCAGATACGCTTTCTCAATCTGTACCAAACAATATTACTTCGGAGATGGGCCTGGCGCTATTAGATGTAGCAGATGTAATTCGTCCTTGCCCGGAAGTAATTGATTATTTACAGCATGGAAAAAATGACAACTTTTTGGATGAGCTTGTTAATTTTAAAGGTGGCCGGGAAAGCCGTGATGCCATCTCTGCTTTTCTCAGCAAATACGGCATGCGGTGTGCCGGCGAAATTGATATTACTAAACCGCGCTGGAGCGAAAAACCGGCTACGCTTATCCCCATTATCCTGACTAATATCAAAAACTTTCAGCCTGGTGCAGGTAAACAGAAATTTGAGCAAGGGCTGCAGGAAGCTTTAAAAAAAGAACAGGAGATATTTGATAAGTTGAAACAATTATCCGGTGGAGGAGAGAAAGCTGAAGAAACAAAACGGATGATCAGCGTGGTACGCAATTTCGCCGGTTACCGTGAATATCCAAAATACGGCATCGTTAACCGCACCTTTATTTATAAGCAGGCCTTACTTAAAGTAGCCGAACAACTGGTACAAGCCGGCGTTATTCACGAAAAGGAAGATATTTACTACCTCAAGTTTGAAGAACTTCGCGAAGTAGTACGCACAAATAAACTGGATCATCAACTCATCAACATACGAAAAGACGAACATAAAATTTATGAAAAATTAACTCCCCCGCGTGTTATCACTTCTGATGGTGAAATAATTACAGGTGCCTACAAACGGGAAAATCTGCCGGCCGATACTATTATAGGCCTGCCTGTTTCTTCCGGGGTTATTGAGGGGCGGGCACGTGTTATTTTAAAAATGGAAGATGCAGATATAGAAGATGGCGACATATTAGTAACCGCATTTACCGACCCCAGCTGGACACCCTTGTTTGTATCCTTAAAAGGCCTGGTTACTGAAGTTGGCGGGCTGATGACCCATGGAGCAGTTATCGCACGTGAATATGGCTTACCGGCAGTTGTTGGAGTGGAGAATGCCACCAGGCTGATAAAAGACGGACAGAGAATACGGGTGAATGGAACGGACGGATATGTAGAAATATTATAGTGAGATATTTTTTGTTAGAAGCAAAAAGAAAAAAAGAAGTTGCCGGAAAATTATCGCCCAACATTTATCAAATAGCCTTTACTCATTGAATTGCCTGTCTCTAACCGTTTTGAATTACTACCGGCGGAATTTTATAGTTCATAAGCTCTGTAATAATTTTATCTCGTGTATCTCTTAACGAGCCAAAAAAGTCAGGAACATTATTACCATAACTTCTTATGCTTATTCCAAATAATAATACACCTTTTTTACCTGACTTACCGGTAAACGCCGTGTACCTGTAAGCATTCCACTCAACAAAATCTACTTTAGGGGTTCCTTCACTTAAAACAAAATCCACTATATATTCCGTAGAATCGGGGCTTTGAATTAATTTATAATTAACTACAGCATCTTCCTTTTTTCGTTTTTCAAGTGAATTAATTTTCATGTAAACAAGGTCTTTTACCTGCAAAGTATCTTCCAATACATCTATCAAAACCATTTTATTAAAACGTTCAAGGCTGTCGCCTTTTGTAATATACTCCTGTTTATAATAATTTTCAACCGGGTTTGCGCTCCAGGCCAGGTTATAAGAAACATTGTCAAATTTTATAGGCCCCGGTACATTCAAATAATCCTTAGCCTGGTCGTCTTTGTCTTTAAAATTAAATCCGAAGAAAAATAATGCAGAAAAAAGAAGGAAAAATATAAATGTTCTTTTCATAATCCTGAATTCTATGCTGAAATTTGGAAGAGGTAAAATTATTAGTTTAAGGTAATAATAAAAGTTAAATAGCGATTGATATGTTGTTTACAACTATATCATTTGATTAATCACAAAGAGACGGGAAGCCTCACTTTCTAATTTTTCGAAAATATTGGTACGACAATTGCATTAAAGGAGTAAAATAATAAAATATGAAAAAGCTAACCATTGTTTTGATCGTTGGGGCAGCCGTAGGGGCTACTGCATGGTTTTTAAGTACAAAAAAAGGAAGACAAGTGTTAAATGATATTAAAGAGTCGTCGGATGATTTGGCAAACAAACTTAAAGATCAATTGAACACGGTTAAAAAAACAACTGCCGGAGTAGTTGAGAAAGGAAAACGTTATATAAGCAACATGAACAATAAAGTTCAGGAAGCATCAAACTAATTGCCTGGTTGGGGTTGAAAAATATTTATTTATATATTTCAGTTTAATAACCTGCGAAAAACAAAAGCTGCCTGTAAAAAAGCAGCTTTTTTATTTTAAAGCACGTCATCTCTAAATACATATAGTGAATTAAAATTGAAACCCCGGTAAAAATACCGGGGTTTGCTGTGTAAATCCTTTAAAAAAAACCCATAAGAATCCCCCGCCTTTTGCAGCAAAAAATGTTCCATATTGCCTTTTTTATCAATATTTTGTAAGTTATTTTTTAAAAAGCCTGAATTAACGCATAAAACCTGCAGGATTTAAGAAAAAGGCACTACCGCCATACTATTTTTATTTTTTCCGTTTAATATTTGTTAGTTTCGAAAGACGAAGCAATATATATTTGATAAGAAATAGATTGCTAACGTCCTTCGGTTGATACATTAACCAGCATAAGTAAAAAGCACTTGGTCCTCCTCCCTAAAGAAAATAATGATCAGTTAACATACTGAAAACGGTGAATGCGTCCTGTTACCCCGAAAATTAAATTATTGTTCCATTACTATGCCTTAAGAGGCCTGTGTAATGTTATGTGATTATGGATACCTGTTAATCTAATAAAAAACAAATTCTTAATTTATGCTATTGGCAAAAACTATAATTAAGATCATATTGATGACATTGTTTTTTGTTTGTCTATTCCAAATGCCATATGGTTTTTACCAGTTTTTAAGATTATCATCTTTTGTATTGTTTGGTGTTCTTGTTTACGCTGAATATAAACAAGGGCATTATATTCAAACCACCCTTTGTGTGTGTTCTGCCTTATTATTTAATCCCATATTGCCGGTTTATTTTGAAAGGGAAATATGGCAGGGGATTGATAAAATAATGGCTGCGCTTTTACTTTTATGGATACTGGTTGATGCGGCTGTTTTTATAGCAAGCAAAAGAAAGGGGCAGGATGTTGGTTATATTGAAGAGGAAGAAGAGACAGGCGCAACCGCATCACAGGTATTAGGCAGGCCAACCGTGAACGGAAAAGTAGAGCAGGTTATAAGCATTTTTTCAGAAGCGAAAGAAGAAATAAAAGAACAGGAATAAGTTTACGTGCATAAATGTGAAAAAATATCTTTAGTGGCATGTTTGTTGAATTAGTACCTTACAAAATAAAAATCACCATGAATCGCAGGCACTCAGGTATTATCTATGGCATTTTAGGTCTATACACCGTTATGATAAGCTGGTACTATAATCATAATATAATCTTAGCCATTATTCACTACATATTTTGGCCTATTTATCTTATTTACGAGCTTCTTGTCGGGCATCTTGCCCATGATATGTGGAAAATTATTCCTCAATCATATTTTAAATAATCCCCTTATTTCCGCTTGTGCTAATTGTTTAGCCAGGAGTGTATTATTTATAGTGCCCTTGCCAAAAATGTTTAAGTGTTTACCGCTTATAAACAAAAGTGCTTTTTATTAGCACCAAACAGCATTTTGCCCTATATTGGCGTTTCAAAATAAAATTAAATCCCTGAATCGGGCATATCAAATTTACCCCATATATCTACGCATGTATTTTAAAACCACAAGTATGCATAAAAAACAAGTATTCACTACACTGGTTTGTGCTGTAATTACCATAATAGCGCAGGCCCAAAAAGTAAATTTTACCGAATACGACCTTAATAATGGGTTACATGTAATTCTGCACCAGGATAAGTCTGTGCCGGTAGTTGCCGTAACAGTTTTTTACCATGTAGGCTCTAAAAATGAAGATGCGAACAGAACAGGGTTTGCACACTTTTTTGAGCACCTGCTGTTTGAAGGCTCTGATAATATTAAACGTGGCGAGTATTCAAAAATAGTTTCCAGCAACGGTGGTGAAGACAATGCCACTACAAGCCAGGACAGGACATATTATTACGAAGTTTTTCCATCGAATGACCTTGAGCTTGGTTTATGGCTGGAAAGTGAGCGCATGCTTCACCCGGTGATCAATGAAATAGGGGTAAAAACACAAAATGAGGTGGTAAAAGAAGAAAAGCGCCTTAGAATAGACAACCAGCCTTATGGCCATTTTTTAGAGGAGATATATAAACGACTCTTTATTAATCATCCTTACCGCTGGCAGCCAATAGGTTCTATGGCCGATCTTGACTCAGCAAAACTGGATGAGTTTAGGGCATTTTTTAAGAAATTTTATATTCCCAATAATGCTGTATTAAGCATTGCAGGTGATATTAATATTGAGGATACCAAAAAATTGATCGCCACCTACTTTTCTGATATACCTAAAGGCCCCGCTATTACCCGGCCGAATATAAAGGAGGCGCCTATTACCAAAGAGATCATTGATACTGCTTACGACGCCAACATTCAGATACCGGCTATTATGGCTGCTTACCGCACACCGGGTATGGCAGAACATGATTCAAAAGTATTGGAAATGATATCTTCTTACCTGTCAAACGGGGCAAGTTCCAAATTATATAAAAAAATGGTTGATGAAAAGAAGAACTCCTTACAGGTGGGCGCCTTTTATTTTGGGCTGGAGGATTATGGTTCTTATATAACTTATGCATTGCCAAACAATAATACGCCGCTTAACGACCTTTTGCACGATATGGATGAAGAAGTGAAAAAAGTGCAGGACAGCCTTATCAGCGAAACAGATTATCAAAAGATCATTAACAAGTTTGAGAATGATTTTGTTGATGCTAATTCACGCAAATTGGGTATAGCCGGCAACCTTTCTGAAGGGTATGCTTTTTTTAATAACACCAATCATATTAATGAGGAGTTGAATGAATATAAAAAAATAACGCGTGAGGAAATAAGAGAAGTAGCACGCAAGTATTTAAACAACAACCAGCGTGTGGTTTTGTATTATTTGCCCACGAATAAATAATTACCTGCATTCATTTCTTAATCAGTACAAACATTTCACAATCGTAAAAGCAATGAAAAAACTATATATAACCGCAATTAGCACACTTTTAATATTGGGTGTTTCCGCTCAAAAAACCCTTGACAGAAGTAAGCAGCCAATACCCGGGCCGGCGCCTGTAATATCAATTACGGATCCTGTTCAATATACACTGCCCAATGGCATAATAGTGCTTGTTGTAGAAAATCATAAGTTGCCTAAAGTATCCGCTACATATTCTATTGATGCAGGGCCTGTAACAGAAGGCAGCAAGGCAGGTGTTTTAGATATTATGGGGCAAATGCTGAGTGAAGGAACAACTAACAGAACAAAGGCGGCATTTGACGAAGCAACAGACCAAATGGGTGCAGATATTTCTCTTTCATCATCAGGGGGCAATGTCTCTGCCCTTACGAGGTATTTTAATAAAGCGTTCCTTTTGATGGTTGAAGCTTTAAGAAAGCCTGCCTTTCCACAAGAATCTTTCGATAAAATAAAATCATTAACCATTACCGGTATTAAAGCCAATGATAAAAATGCAAATGCAATTTCATCAAGAGTAGTAAATGCTTTGGTTTATGGCACGGATCATCCCAACGGGGAATTTACTTCTGAAACGACTGTAAACGGGCTTACCCTGCAGGATGTAAAAAATGCCTATACTTCGTATATAACTCCTTCCCGCGGCTATCTTACTTTTGTAGGGGATATAACGCCCGAACAGGCAAAGGCGCTGGCGGTAAAAGCGTTTGGCGACTGGAAAGGTGTTGCGCTTAGCTTGCCAAAACTTAAAGAGGTGGCCAACCCTTCAAAAACGGAGATTGATGTAACTGACGTTCCTTCCGCAGTACAATCAGAATTAACCGTTACTAACCTCATAAGTTTGCCTTTAAGTAACCCGGATTACTTTGCCGTATTATTGGCCAACCAAATTTTAGGTGGCAGTGCGGATGCAAGGCTGTTTATGAACCTGCGTGAAAAACATGGTTATACATACGGCGCATATTCCAGGACGGGTTATGGCCGTTTTCAAACAACTTTCAGCGCATCGGCATCAGTAAGAAATGAAAAAGCAGACAGCGCCGTAATTGAATTTTTAAACGAAATTCAAAGTATCCGCAATATTAAAGTAAGTGAAGAGGAATTAAAGAACGCCAAAGCCCTTTACAATGGCACTTTTGCGCTGAGCCTGGAAGACCCTGCGCGTACAGCAGCCTTTGCAAGCAATGTGCTAATTAATAATCTGCCTAAAGATTTTTATAAAACCTATTTACAAAAAATAAATGCTGTTACAACTGATGATGTTGAACGTGTGGCAAAAAAATATTTTAATTATGATAACACCCGCATTATTGCAGTTGGTAAGGCGGAGGTAATTTTGCCAGGCCTAAAAAAATTAGGCTATACTGTTAACCAGTACGACAAATTTGCAAAACCTGCCACCGCAAATACCCCCATAGCTGTTAATATTAGCGCGAATGATATTATTGCAAAGTATATAGCTGCTATAGGCGGCGCAGATGAATTGAAGAAAGTAAATTCATATTCGAGTACCGGTGAAATGACTGTGCAGGGAACAAAACTAACTCTTACAGAAAAAAAATTAGCCCCCAACCTTGAATTAACAGAGATGCAAATGGGTGGCCAAACCGTTGTTCACGAAGTATTTGATGGGGCGAAGGGCTATCAAACACAAATGGGGAACAAAAAAGATATGACTGATGAAGAACTGGCGGATAAAAAAGATGAGAAGGGTTTGTTCCCGCAACTTTATTACAACGACGGCACCTTTAAACTTGAAGTAGCAGGCGTGGAAAAGGTGGGTGATGCAAATGCCTACAAAATTAAAGTAACAGGGCCTTCAGGCAAAGCAAGTACTGAATATTATGTGTGACAACGGGCTATCTTGTTAAGCAGGAAAACTCAAGCAAACAGGATGGCCAGGATATATCCCAGGTTATCGAAAACAGTAATTATAAAAAAGTGGGCAATATATCATTTCCATTTACCTATGTGCTAAGTGTTCAATCCACAGCAGGCAGCCAGTCATTTACTGTTGACGTAAAAGAAGTTAAATTAAATGAAGGTGTAACAAAAGAGGATTTTAAATAGGGACCCGGGTTAGAAAAATAGCAAAAGCCATCCGGGTTTGGGTGGCTTTTTTTATTACACTAAGTCATAACTTCTTTTAAAAAATACAAATATATCTGCCTTCTGTAATTCGCTTTACATCATGTATAAAGTTAAAACCGCAGCGATTGCCAATGTGAAATACATTCCATCTTTAGAAACCTTATAGATAGTTCTCATGTCTTTCTTGCAAATCGCCCACAAGGTGTAACCATACAATAAGAACGCTACTATAATACCAAAAGAAGAAATAGGTTCAAAAATTGTATTTAATATAGAAACATTGTACGACTTATGGGTAAGTTCGGTAAAAGCTGTAAAAGCCAATATGCATGTTGTTGCCGCGAAATAAGCTGCAACAAATACCCATCCCAATATTTTTTTTCTCCAAAATAATATTGCCCCTATTAACAATATAAATAACATTGAAAAATCTAATACTGTACTGCTCTCCCACTTCCTGTGATTTTGGGTAAGCATAAATTTAAAAAAATTAAATTTTCCGGGGAGTTGAATAAGAAACAGCAAGCCACAAAATATCGAAATATAATTTATGCTTTTATCAGTTGTTGGTTTTTCCTTTTTTATTGGGTTTAATACCTCTAATGCCGATACGCCGGTTGATTTTACTTTTTCTTCAATGGCTCTAATTTTGTGTTTTTTATTTTCTTTAGCCTGTTTCTTAAATTGTAATTCCCGTTTTGCCTCTTGTATTTGTTCAGCCGTCAGCTGCCTTACTTTAAGCTCTTGCCGGGCTGCATCAACTGCAAATGGTTGATAATCCACCGCTCTGCTAACAATTTCTAATAGCTCTGTATTGCTAAGGCTTTGATATTGTTCGGAAAAAGGGTTGACGCTCATTTATTAAACTTTCCATAAATGTAATTTACTTTGTATATGCAAAATAATTCTCCATACAAATAAATGTATTAATGCTTTACTATTTTCAGCAAAATATTTAAGTTTGTATAAACCTTTCACTATAGCAAATTTTTATGCCAGCGCATCTCGAAATTGACTCCAGCGAACTTGTAAAGCTATTACAGTTAAAAAGCAAGGAAGCTTTTTCTATTTTATACGACAATTATTCTGCTGCATTGTATGGAACTATTTGCAGGCTGATTGGCAATAATACCGCTGCGGAAGATCTTTTACAGGATGTATTTGTTAAGATATGGAAGAAAATTGATACTTACGACGCGGGCAAAGGAACTTTTTTTACCTGGATGCTAAATATAACCCGGCATGTTTGTATAGATCATCTCAGAAGCAAGCAGCACAAGCAGGAAATGAAAACGGTAGAAAATGGATTTGAATACAAGAAGATAATTTTAGAAGCAAAGGAAGCAAATACAAAATACTTAACCGGCGAGTTGCATAAGGTTACTCAAAAACTTGAAGTAAAACACAGGCAGGTAATAGAATTGATCTATTTTCTGGGTTATACACAGGAAGAAACTGCCCGGTTATTAAATATTCCGGTAGGTACGGTTAAAACACGAAGCCGTGCCGCGTTAAAGCAACTACGGTACTTATATACTTAAAACAAATGAAGAAATGAATGTGGATGAATATATAAACAGCGGAATAATAGAAGATTATTGCCTGAGGTTTCTTAGCCAGGAAGAGATGGACTATCTGGAGCATAATGCTTTACTTTACCCGGAAATAAAAATAGAGATTGAGTTGTCGCAAAACGCATTAGTCGCTTACGCTGAAGAGTTTGTTACAGGCGCGTTTGAACACAAACAAAAAATACTTGACATACTTGATAATCTTAAGGACGAAGAAAATATAACACTTGAAAGTTTGCCGCTGCTAAATAAGTACAGCGATCATCAAAAATGGTTACACTTTATAAAGCCTTTGTTGCCAGCCAAACTGGATGAGCCATCTTTGATACATCAACTGCGGGGCAAAGACGGTATTTATCAATCAGTTTTCTGGACAAATGATGATATGCCCTATGAAATACATAAAAGTGTTCATGAAACCTTATTACTGCTTGAGGGCAGATGCAGATGCCGGATTGAAGGTGAAGTGCACGAATTAAATCCTGGCGATCTTCTCAGTGTACCATTGTTCAAGTCTCATAATCTTGAAATAATAGATGGCCCTGTTTTGGTGGTGGTTCAAAGAATAAAGGCCGCATAATAACCAGGGGAATGCCATTAAATAAAAAATGACGGCTCATTTTCAATTATCTTTACTATCACCTCTTATCTCAAATCACTCCATTTTTTGCAATTCCGCAGGCCTCTGACGGGATGCCAATAAATGCATTTTACTTTTATCAAATAGTTTAGATATTTCGCGGAAATTAATTTCTCCCGAATCAATTTTTAATTGTAATTTTAACACTATTAATCTATGTTTTTTTTAAAAACCCATTCAATTAACGAAGTATGAAGCAACAATTAATTTACAAGACCAGACAAATCCCGGAAACTCCCACTTCCGCCTTAAAAAAAGAGGATCATTTATACTTCGAACGACAGCATATGGTATAGTTAATATTTCCAGCACAGTTTATTTATTTGCCCTGGAATTAATAATTTATTATTAAATGCTTTCCCTATTGGTAAAAACAGATTATTATCTTAGTATTATTGATTTATAAACATAATTCTTATGGATACAAAAACGCTGCTTTTTCTAATTATTGATATAGCTATTTTTATTTTACTTATAATAATAAAAACAGTTTTTTATTTCAGGATCAAAAGGCGAAAAACACTTGCCAGGTGGTTTTATTTTAACAGGTATTCTATTGTAAACTCATCTTCAGAAATTTCAAAAGGGTTAAAAAAATCTCAAAATATCCTGTCTATAATATTGTTTGTTTTTACGATATTTTCCGTTGTTTTTATTACTATGCTTTTTAAGTTTCACTCCTGACCCCGGCAAACTTTTTATGTTATATGTGCTGTTAAACGGCCTGGATATTATATTTAATCTGCAATCCTGTACATCTTCTTCATACTGTCTCCCATCACCCTTACCGCCTTTTGTTTTGAAAAAATATTTTGCATTATAAAAACGGCCAACTTGTTACCGGTGCCACTTATAAAAAAAGGCTTTTTGCCAATCTTATTCAAACATTCTTCAACCACTTTCTCCGGTAATTGCGGCAAAGGTTCAAGCCAGCCCGCTTTGCCTGGTTTTGTAGCAATATAATTCGGGGTCGCAATAGCTCCGGCGCAACAGGCAATTACATCTATGCCTTTAGGCTTCCATTCGTACCATAAGCCTTCTGCAAGCCCACGGCTAAATGCTTTGGTAGCGGCGTACGTGCTTAAATAACCGGAACCCTGCAAGCCGGCAATTGACGTCATTATTACAATACCGCCCCTGTGCTTTTCTGCCATTTTACCGCCGAAATAATACAGCATCTCAAGCTGAGTTAACATATTGACCGAAGCGATATTCTTATGAGTAGATAACCCGGTTGAAAGAAAAGGGCCAATATAGGATGATGCGGCATTGTACACTAAAAAATTGATATTTATATCGCCAATATACGGTTGTAACCGTTTAATCACGTTTGTTTCTGCAAGGTCACAAACTATTGGCACAACATTTACATTATGCTGCTTTGATATTTGGGTGGCAGTTTCTTCAAGCTGTTGTTTACGCCGTGCAATAAGTACAAGATTTAAGCCGCGCGCAGCCAGCGCATTGGCATAAGCTGCACCTAAGCCCTCTGATGCACCGGCAACCAATGCGGTATCACCATATCTTTCTTTAAAAGTCATATTTTATATTTTGTTTTTAGAAGTATCGGCAAAAGGATATACCGACCTCCACATTCTGTACAATACAATTATTGGAAAAATAACCCAGGCTGCATTTGATAAAAAAACCCGTGCCAGTTGGGGTGAGGCATGCTCGCCATTTACTTCTTCAAATAGAATGATAAATACATTGGTTAACATTACAGATGCCCATATAATGCTTGCAAAACGTATCCAGCTTTTTCCTTTAGCATATGCATATATCGCAAACACATAAAAGGGGCCAAAGAATATTGAATCTATCCAGATAGTGGCACGCCACCATGCCGGCCTTGCTATTAAAACGGGATCAAAATTGTGGCCATACCAATGAACAAGGTCAACCAATTTCGCGGGCGGCCAAACCGGGTATTGAAAATGATTGGCATCGGGTATTACCAATTGTTCAATATCTACAATATAAGTGATAAAGAAAAGATTGATGCAAAAAAATACAAGTATGGCAATATCGATGGGCCGTTTAGAAAGAGGCAAGGGGTGCATCTGCATATATTCAATTTAACCGTACAAGTTATAAATATCTTAAACTATCCTGCGCCATTATGCAATTAAAATAACTACGATGAAAATAGTGAAAAATAACATACGCTTCATGCAATTATACCGGGCATATTTTAAACTGCCTTTATTTTAAATATAGCGATGTATTAGCAAGGAAACTTTTTCTATACACGAAAGATCAGTTGATCAGGAGAAATAAGTTCATTGATATAAAAAACCCCTCACAGCAAAATGCTATGAGGGGTAATAATTTTATCTATGCAAAATATTAATGCCTTCTTCCACCACCTCCACCACCACCAGACGGCCTTGCACCACCTCCTCCTCCACCGGATGGCCTTGCACCACCGCCTGCAGGACGGCTTGGCGGGGGCGCTGCACTTCGTATGTTTTGAAAATTTTGGGTTTGCACATGCCCTCTGTCACGCAACTGGTTCTGCCTGTTAAGGTTTTGCACCTGGGTGTTATTATTCACGGGTGTCCATTGCCTTTGTTCTCTTTGTTGCCATTGGCCCTGCGCGTTTCTTTGATAGACATTGCCCTGCCTGTCGCTGTATATATTTGAATGATTGGGCATGCTGCCATTTACGGGGCGAATGCCGGTATTATTAACAGGGCGGCCATTACTGAACCCTCTTCCGTTATAACCCCTGTTAGTGGTAACTACATTTCGCCTGTAATTATAAATATTTACATTGTTGTAAACCCTTACATTTCTGTTCACAAACACATTTCTGCCATAAAACCCACTATAGCGATGGTATCCGGCACCCCATGCATATGGTGGACGATAGATGGAAGGCCCCCACCAGCCGCCCCCCCAGCCACCGCCCCAGGCGCTATAGCCAAATCCGCAATTAAACCACCCGAATCCATAATTCCATCCAAGCGACCAGCCGGCCCATGGATTGTATTGTACGCCAAAACCCCATGTAAAAGGCCTGGGATAATAATAAGAGCCAAACCAGGGTGTATAATAAAAACCTGTTCCGTAAACCACTGTAGGTACATAAATAAACGTATTCAGGTAACCAGGTGTATATCCCATATACGCCCAGTCAGGTGTAACATCATATATGTAAACATATTTAACATTATATACCGGGCTGCTTGGCGGAATAATATCTACTTCTGCAGGCCTTTCTGTACATACAACCCAGGGGCCGGTTGGGCTTTCGGATTGAAACCATACGCCTTTATCAACGCAATAATATAAGTTTTTATAGCGAATAACAGAGCCCTGTGTATTAACTGCATATTGCATATCGGTTCCCTGGATATTATCAAATTGCGGATCGCCGTCATAGGTAACATCTGCTGTTGCATTGTGCCTGTCAACCTTGGCGGTCTGTGGTATTTGTGCATCCATTACAGCTTCTCTTGCCGCGTCAGTACCCGCTATGCTGGCCAGGACATTGTCTTTTGGAGAGCCTTCAGGTATTTTTGCAAAATCGGCAGGCAAAGCATTGCTTGCTACGTAAGACCATTGCCCCCCCTGGAGTGAAGCCGAACTATACCACCGCCCTGATAATAATACATAATATTGCTGGCTGGTCTGATCAACAAAAATATCATTATCAGAATTACTAACGTATTGCAGGTTTGTTCCCTCTATGGAAGTAAAAACAGGGTCGCCTTTTGATTGAACAAGTTCTGCGGGTTGGGTACTTACAATAATATCTGATATAACATTTCCGCCGGAAGAAACGGAATCTGCAGAGTAACCCGGTTCTGAATTGTTAGCATTATTTACAGCGTCAGCTATTTGTTTAAGGTTGGCGGGATAATTATCACCGGCGGCCCGGTACGGACCGGTGGCAGAAGCTGCCTGGTACCAATGATTAGCACCATACAGGTAAAAATAGCCATCGTTATTTTTAACAATTGTAAAAGGTGTGTTTACTACCGCCTCTACTCCCCAATCTTTATTAAGCTTTAACTTGGGGCTCCCGTCAATTGTAACAAGAATAGAAGGCCTGGCAGCATAGTAAATAACAGGTGTTTTGTTATTAAGGTCCTTGCTTAATTTCTTTTCTTCTACATGTGTATCAAGCGACTCAGATATTTCATCAAGAGAAAGATCACCTAAAACAGACGGCAATTGCGTTTCAAGCGTTGTTTTTAAATAGTTGATTTTAGCAGCGTCTGAATCTGAGGCAAAACGCAGGTTAGGTATTTGAACTGATACAACGTTTAGTTTGCGGTTAACACGGTCGGTTTCTACTGTTGAAACAGACCAAAATGTACCAAACATTGGGTTATCGCTGCCACTTTCCAGTACGGAAATTACCGCCCGTGCCTTTAAAGTATTGCCAACAAAAGATTCAGGTTGAAGTTCAAAAACCTTTATCATTGTTCCGTCAGAAGCGGTGATGGTCTTTGGCCATTTATCCTGGGCAGCGATAGCTGAAATACCAAGCACTAAAGAAAAAAATACTAATACTGTAGCCCGTAAGCTTTTCATATACGCAAATTTAGAGTTTGTTAAGGGTATAGACTATGTTTAACAAACATTGTTTAACCCGCTGTTATATTTTTATTTATGTAAAAGTCGTGCGTTTTTTAATTATCCGATTGTTAATTGTGTTAACAAGTTGTATAAGTACGATAGGCCCCAATTTCAAAAATACCAGAACCTTATATATATAAATTAATTAAGGAGCATAATTTTTTGAGATATAAATTCTTTACCGAAAAATACCTCCTGGTTCTTACAAGTCGTTTTTGCCTGCAATAATATAATTTTATAGAAAAACTATTTGCCTTAACTTTATGAATTGCAGGCATTTATCTTTTACCCCACCTGAAAGCATAAACAAAACGTTTTAAACTGTACACAGCATTATTTTAAC
>JABDFW010000012.1 GCA_013286305.1 Bacteroidota bacterium | reverse complement strand
TTCCCCTGAATAAATGGTTTATGGCATTGTATATTATTTCAGGTCATAAAAAAGGTATCAGTAGTTACCAGCTTGCAAAAGATATTGGTACAAGCCAAAAAAGTGCATGGTTTATGCTGCATAGAATGAGAGAGGCATTAAAAGAAAATTCACCCGAATTATTAAGCGGAATTGTTGAAAGCGATGAAACGTACATGGCACGCAAATTTGCAAGTGATTTTGTTGGCTTATCACCGGAAGAAGTAGATTATAAACTTAATAACCCAATTAAGAACAAAGGGGCTGTTTTGGGACTTGCCCAGCGTGGTGGCAATATAAGAGTGTTTGCCTTTGATGAAAGCAAGGGAGATAATATAAAACCCACTATTAAGGCTAACGTAAAACCAGGAACAAGGTTAATGACTGATGAAGCCTTTGTTTACCGCAGGGGATTAGATGAATATAAGCATGAAGCAGTATTCCACAGTAAAAGAGAATGGGTAAGGCTTGACGTTCACACAAATACAGTAGAAAACTTTTGGAGCGTAATGAGGCGCGGCATTTATGGCATTTACCATCAAATTAGCTTTAAACACCTGCAAGCCTATTGTAATGAATACTCATACCGTTACAATACAAGAAAATTAAAAGATGCAGAAAGATTTATTCTAACTTTAGGCAAGATTGAAGGACGTTTAACGTATAAAAATCTTGTAAATAATGGCAAAGCAAACAAACAAAATAACGCCGCCCAAACTGCCTAAAAAGGGAAAATACGACATTCATTTAACGGTTAATGCTACACCAGATCAATTATTAACAGCCCTTATAAATACACCGCCTAAGAATAGTAAAATTCTTAAGAAATAATACTATTTGTTGGACACCAACTTATAATAAGGGACAAACAACATAATATAAATTTATGGATGAGAAAATAATAATTGCAGCATGTAATATCGTATTGTCAAAATTAAGGCTCAATGACCCTATTGATTTTAAAGGCTCTTTCCCCTATTGGATAAGAGATAATAATAAAAATGAAATATTTACTGAAATAATATTAATACCTAACGATAATTTTTATAATGAAGTGCATGGATTTTTATTAGACAATGGATATATTGGCAGATTATCGCCTCGGCAGGAAGATAAATTTTTGACTGAAAAAGGGAATAAAGCAAAAGAATTAAAGGGAATTGAAAATTATATTAAGTGGGAAACCAAACAAGCCAAAAGACAAAAAATAGAATGGATTTTGTCGTACTTGGTTATTCCTATTGTTACAATCGCCACATTAATAATTACGGTGTATTCTACCTGTCAAAGCCAACCAGCAAATAATAGCACATCCAATAATGTACACAGCAGCCCTAAAATAAACCATCCATAAGGGCGGTTGTTCTATAAACACCTTGCCCTCTTCGTATATTATAATTTGCCGTTTTTTACCCCCTCTCTTCATACTCTGGTTGTTTTCAGACAATTTGTTTATTATTTACCTTTGTAGTTCCTGAAAGGGGGCTATTGATGGTAATATGGTGGATTGCGACCCCGCCTATGCCAGTTCAACTCTGGTAGCCTCCAAACCTACAAGTTGTTTTCAAACTACTAAAACTAACTTTTAGCGTAAACTGCCTTTATCTTGTCCCTTATTGTAAGTTGGTGTGCGCCATCCTTAAATTTTACCATTCATCACGGATATTAACCATTTACTGTTATATAATGTACTATGCAAAACATAGTACCTACTTTTATTCTGTAATTAACAAAGACAAGTTCTAAAAAAAGTTAAAATAAGGGAGGTGTTTATGAAAAAGATGATATTTGAAATAGTGCTTGGGTTAACCTTACCAACAGCCATATTTCATACGCAATTAACTGACCTGCTTTCTCCTGAAAAACCAATAAGCAAAGAGATCAGCTACTCAATAGCCAGGGATACCAACTATAACGAAAAGGTTTATGATATGTCCGCTGCGTCAGTACATATCATAATTTTTAAGGTGCGGGGCAACAAGCAAACAATATTGTGGGATAAAGTTTATGGAGCCATGCAGTTAAAAAAATACCCCACACTAAGCAATGCTTTAAGCCAAACAGTAACTGTGCATAACATATTAGACAGAAAGGAAAAATTGTTTGTTACCTATTTTGTTACCTACGACTCCAAAGGGAGTGTGATGCAGATTGAAAACGGGACCGCAGTATCAAAAGGCGAAAACAAGGGCAGGCTTACAATCAACCTTTAAAATGTTCAAAAAGTGCACGAAAGAGGGATGCAGGGTAAAAATTCTTTTAAAACCAAAAAATAAACCATTAATTATGAAAAAGATCATTTTTTTAGCTGTAGCCATACTTGGGTTCAGCTTTGCTTGTAAAGCACAATGTAGCACCAAAGTACGCTGGACCGCATCCAAAATGGAAAACCTGGATTCAAACATGAATGTTGTGGATTCTAAAGACATGAACGCGGTAATAGAAACTACTGCGAAAGATATTAAAATTGACCCCGGGCAGGGCGATGAAGAAGTAATGACGGGAACCTTCAGCAATATTACCTGTAACTGGAACGTGCCTTTTAAAAATGGCAAAACTGTTATCACTACCGACATTCATACATCACATGAAGACTTAAAAGCTGTTATTATAACAGTAGAGGCAGTTGATGGAAAAATTACCTTTTTGCTGCACGCCAATGAATACCCTGATAAACTAATAAAAGTATATGTTGATAAATATGAGGAAGTGAAGTAGTGTGGGCTTCCCGGCAGTATTTTATTTGCTGCCGGGAAGTATTTATTTTATGAAATTGCAACTTTTTGCAATACTTTATAACAGCCAAACTATTAATGCAAAGCCACTCATAGTCAATTGCTAACGGTACTTTTTACACTGCTTATATTCTTCAATATCCCGGCTTAACCTGGCGAATTCAAAATTATGCAACCCCATTGGGTTAAATGTTATATCTTTACTATATATTAGTAATTACAGGCACATCTGAACGATACACAGTATTTCTTTCAAGTAACACTTATCCTTCTTTGCTTTTACGTCACTAATTCAATTAATTAATTCATTTTTTAAATTATTCAACGGTCATGGACATTTACGTTTCAAACATTAGTTTTCATACAACAGAAGAAGACTTAAAAGAACTATTCAGCAAATTTGGTATCGTTAAATCTGTAAAGATCATTATAGACAGGCTTACCAATAAATCACGCGGTTTTGGCTTTATTGAAATGTCTTCTGAGCAGGAAGGCAACGATGCAATACTTGGCCTTAACAATAAAGATATCGAAGGCAGGGCATTAGGTGTTTCTGTTGCAAAACCAAAAGCGAATAACGATTCTTTTTCCCGCAGCCAGAGAGACAGGAAATGGTAACTGTTAAAAACAGGGTAATCAAGGCTGTTAATTCAAAACAAATCTTACTTAACCTCTTATAAAATATTGCCTGCATCAAAATAAGTAACAATGGAGAATGTAAATAATCATGTGATTGAAAAGCTTAACCTTCTTATTACAGTTGATGAGAAAGGGAAAACTATGTACAAAAATGCCTCCCTTAAAATGGAAGACAAAGTAATGAAGGAAGCGTTTAAAAAAATGGCTAAAATTAAAACATCCCATATTACAGAATTAAAGGCAGTTGTAAAGAGTTTAGGCCATAAAGCGGTAACGGTAATTGATGCTTTGAGCAATAGCCATAATAAAAGAATTGGCACAGACCCGTTTTTTTCTACAGCGAGTAAAGAGGCAATAGAAAAAGCCTGTATTACACAGGAAGAATTTGCATTAAGTGCCTATACTACAGCTTTATCATCCAATTATATTTTTGGAAGCATAAAAGAATTGCTTAACCAGCAGATTGAGGCGATAAAGGCTACCCTTGATACTATTAAAGAAAGCATAGCAGCCCCTGTTCTTGAACTTACTGAAGAGGAAGCTTAATACAAGCTGCCGCAAATAACATAATCCCCGGCGCAAATAAATTGCCGCCGGGGATTTTTTATTTTAGTGCCAACAGAAAAATCCCTGCTCATAAATTCATCTGTACCGGTCTTTATCATTGCCCAAACACCCCGGTTTTTATCCCTGCCAAAAAAATATTTTGGAGGCAATTTATACGCTGCTGTATCTTTGCACATGGCAACACTAATTAATTCTCCCCGTAATAAGACTGAAAAATCAAGATTCTTTGGTAAGGGCCTTACTTTCGACGATGTATTGCTGATGCCCGCATACAGTGAAGTTTTACCACGCGAAGTTGATATAAGCTCCAATCTTACCAAAAGCATTAAGCTTAATATTCCCATGCTTTCCGCGGCTATGGACACCGTTACCGAAGCCTCGCTTGCAATTGCACTGGCGCGGGAAGGCGGTATTGGTATTTTGCACAAGAACATGAGCATTGAAAAGCAGGCAGAACAGGTTAGAAAGGTAAAGCGCAGCGAAAGCGGTTTAATAATAGACCCCATTACGTTGCACGAAAGCGCTACCATTGGCGATGCACTGCGCCTGATGAAAGAAAATAAGATAGGGGGCATTCCTATAGTGGATGCAAACAATAAACTTACCGGCATTCTCACCAACCGCGACCTTCGTTTTGAAACAGATAAGCGCATTTTAGTAAAGGAAGTGATGACGAAAGAAAACCTCATCACCGCACCGGAGGGTACGGATATGAAAAAGGCCGGCAAAATTTTGCGCCAGCATAAAATAGAAAAACTTCCGGTAGTAAATAAACAGGGCAAGCTTATAGGTTTAATAACATACCGGGATATTCTGCAACTAATTAATAATCCAAATGGTATTAAAGATAGTTTTGGCCGTTTGCTGGTTGGCGCCGCAATAGGCAACACACCCGATGTGCTTGATAGAGTTGGTGCACTACAACAGGTTGGCGTAGATGTAGTATGCCTGGATAGCGCCCACGGCCACCAGGTTAAAATGATAGATGCATTAAAACTGGTAAAAAAGAATTTTAAAAACCTGCAGGTAATAGCAGGTAATATAGGTACAGCCGCAGGCGCTAAAGCTTTGGCCGATGCGGGTGCCGATGCCGTTAAAGTGGGTATAGGCCCGGGGTCAATTTGTACTACCCGTATTGTTGCCGGCACAGGCGTTCCTCAACTTACAGCCATTATGGAAGCTGCTTCTGCGCTTAAAGCCTCAGGTGTTCCGTTAATTGCAGATGGCGGCATACGCTATACGGGCGACATGGTAAAAGCGCTTGCAGCAGGGGCTGCCGTTGTAATGATGGGCAGCGTTTTTGCCGGCACAGAAGAAAGCCCTGGCGAAACCATTATTTATGAAGGAAGAAAGTTTAAAGAATACCGCGGCATGGGCAGTATAGGCGCTATGCAGCAAGGCAGCAGCGACCGTTATTTCCAGGATGTTGAGGATGGCATTAAAAAACTGGTGCCTGAAGGAATTGAGGCGCGTGTTGCATACAAGGGTTCGTTAAACGAAGTAGTAGCGCAATATGTAGGCGGATTAAGAGCAGGGATGGGCTATTGCGGCGCAGCCAATATAAGTGCACTGCAACAAGCCACATTTGTACAAATAACCAATGCTGGTATGCGCGAAAGCCACGCGCATGATGTGGAAATAACAAAAGAAGCGCCCAACTATACGAGGAAGTAGTTATTAGAAAAGTTGACAGTTGTGAGATGACAGTTGACAAGAAAGCCATCAAGAAAGTTGACAGTTGTGAGATGATAGTTGACAGGAAAGCCATTAGCCGTTGAGCCCCGCCGCGGCGGCGGTATATATCAGAGATGGGTAACGCCCATCGAATAAAAACAAATCGGCCTTGATCACAAAACCGGAATAAAAATAATTGCTTGAAAAAATTTCAACCGTTTGGGTTCAGCTTTTTATCGGGTATCTTATTGTGGGCCTCCTGGCCTGTATCGCCATTTACGTTTTTAATATTTATCGCCTTTATCCCTTTACTGCATCTTGCCGATAAAGTTGTAAACAAAAGAAAGTTTTTTCTCCTGTCATTTTTGGCATTGCTTACATGGAACGCTATCACCACCTGGTGGATATGGAACTCAACCGATGTTGGTTCAATTGCAGCAATAATCGCTAACAGCCTTATTATGTGTTTGCCCTGGTGGGGCTACCGGGTTTTCAAAAGAAAATTCGGGCAACGCACCGGGTATGTATCGCTGGTATTATTTTGGATGTGTTTTGAATACATCCATCTCAACTGGCAATTAAGCTGGCCGTGGCTAACCATCGGTAATGTATTTGCATCGCAGCCTGGTTGGGTGCAGTGGTATGAATATACCGGCACAAGCGGAGGCACCTTGTGGGTGCTGCTTGTAAACATTCTTTTGTATGAATTATTGAAACAACTGCAACACAATAATTATAAAATAAGGGGCATAAAACGATCTTTAATAATAAACGGTTTACTGGCAATTGTACTTCCATTAGCGGCATCTTTTATAATCGCATTGCATACGGAAACGCCAATGAATAAACCTGCCGGCGTAATTATTATTCAGCCCAACGTTGATCCCTACGGCAAGTTTGATGCGGGCTCTGTATCAACACAGGTGCAACAACTTATTACCTTGTCAGAAAGCCAATTAGATTCAAATACACGGCTGGTTATTTGGCCGGAAACAGCATTATCAGCAGAGGATGTGTTTCAGGATCGTTTGCTTTCTTATCCCGCGTACCAGCCGGTATTTAATTTTGTAAAAAAGCATCCAAATATTACTTTGCTTTCCGGGATAGAGATATGGAAAAATTATGGCCGCGAAAAAACTACCAACAGCGCAATGTTAGGCGGTGATAACAATTATTACGACAATTTTAATGCGGCAGTTGCACTAAAATCAGGAGTTGCCCCGGAGTTTTATTATAAAAGCAAATTAGTGCCCGGTGTGGAAACCTTGCCTGATTTCCTGCGGTGGATGGCCCCGGTTTTTGAAAAATTTGGCGGCACAACCGGTGGCTATGGCAGCCAAAAGCAATCGTCTGTATTAAAACAAACAAATCAGCCATATATTGTTGCACCCATTATTTGTTACGAAAGCATTTATGGCGAATATATAAGCACCTATGTGCAAAAAGGCGCCAACCTTTTAACCATTATTACCAACGATGGCTGGTGGGGCAACACACCCGGCCATAAGCAACATTTGCACTATGCACGGTTACGGGCTATTGAAACAAGGCGCTGGGTTGCACGCAGTGCCAATACCGGTATAAGCGCCGTGATTGATGAATATGGCAATATAATGGCAACCCAGCCCTGGGATAAAGCTGCTGTTATTAAGTATAACATACCTGCATTACAGGGCGAAACGGTGTATGTAAAATATGGGGATATATTATCTAAAATAGCGGTTACACTTGCCTGCGTATTGGTTTTGTGGAACCTTGTATTGATGGTAAGAAAAAAGTTTGTAAAATAAACTTAACGCTTATTTTGAGAAGATACGTTCACCTTTTTTCTCCTAATATAGTTTTAAGTGGTTTTCTTTATATTTCATTTTTATTTCATCCCGCTATATTGACAACATCATAACTATTTACGATCTTTCGCGCATAATTAAATTTATCCATGCAACGTATTTTACGTTACGTATTACCGCTGGTATTTATATTCATTTCTTTTTTTGTAAAAGCACAAAACGGTTCACACCATATTCGTATATCGGTATTAACCTGCGCACCGGGTGATGACTTATATTCATTATTCGGCCATAGCGCAATACGTATTATTGATAGCGCAACACATAACGACCTTGTATTTAACTGGGGTACTTTTGACTTTGCCGACCCTGATTTTTACATAAAATTTACGCGCGGAAAGTTGATGTACATGCTTTCGGTAAGCAGGTTTAATGAATTCATGACTGAATTTTTGGAAGAAAAACGCAGCGTATACGAGCAGGAGCTCAACTTAACTGCTGAAGAAAGAAACATAATACACGAGGCCATTCAACTCAACCTTTCCGGTGATAACCGTTATTACCATTACGACTTTTTATTTGACAATTGCACTACCCGCATCCGTGACATCATTTCTAAATACACAAAACGGTTTTCCGGCGTTGTCCCATTAGTGCCAAAGGGCACAACCTTTCGTAATATGATTTATGAATACCTCGACCGCGGAGGCCAGCCCTGGAGCAAACTGGGTATTGATATTTTATTAGGCAGTAAGATAGATAAGGCGGTTAATAATTACCAGTCAATGTTCCTGCCGGAGTACCTGCTGAAAGGATTGGACAGCAGCAAGGTAAATCTTGTAAAACAAAAAAAAGCCATTTTTTATGGCCAGCCTGCAACGGATAAAAGCAGCAAATACACTCCGCTTATTTTATTCAGCATTATTGCTCTGGCAATTATTGTTTTATCCTTATTCAAATCTCCGCAAATAAACATCGCCGTTAAATGCATTGATTTTTTATTGCTTTTTATAACCGGGGCAGTAGGTTTACTAATATTATTTATGTGGTTTGGTACAAACCATGCAAGCTGCGGAAACAACTATAACCTTTTATGGGCAATGCCCTTTAATTTTATGGCCGCTTTTTTTATTTGGAGAAAAAAAGATTGGATAAAAAAATACTTCTATTTTATATGGGCGCTTAATTTATCAACTTTGCTTTTATGGCTTTGGCTGCCACAGCAATTGAATATTGCGTTAATACCTGTAATATTGCTGCTTTGCGTGCGCAGCTACCGCCTGGCAAAATATTAATTTGCATGTATGGATGCTGTTTTTATTTATAAAGATTTTACAGTTCACTACCAAAAAGAAGGTAACAGTGCCATACCGGTTATATTGATACATGGCTTTGCAGAAGACGGGTATGTATGGGATGGCCAGCTTGCTTTTTTGAAAGAATACACACAGGTTATTGTACCACACCTGCCGGGCAGCGGCAGGTCTGACTATAATCCCCAATTATCTTCCGTTGAAGACTATGCAGGTTGCCTGCTCGCATTACTACAGCATGAAAAAATTGAAACATGCATAATGCTTGGCCACAGTATGGGCGGCTATATAACACTTGCGTTTACGGAAGATCATTCCCAATACCTCAGGGCATTTGGCTTTATTCATTCCACCGCCTTTGCAGACAGCGAAGAAAAAAAACAAAACCGCCTGAAGGGGATAGCTATGATGGAAGAATACGGCAGTTATGCATTTACTAAAAGCACAACCCCTAATTTGTTTTCCAAAGCCTATAAAGATAAATTTAGCGGCCGGATAGATGCACTGGTTAATAAGGGTACAGGTTTTAAAAAAGAAGCATTGCAGCAATATTACCGCGCCATGATGATGAGGCCTGACAGAACGCTTGTATTGCGAAACAGTAAAATGCCTGTTTTATTTGTAGCAGGCACGGAAGATGTTGCCGTACCTTTAGCCGATGTACTGCAGCAGGTGCACATGCCTAAAATATCTTTTTTTCACATCCTGGAAAATACGGGCCACATGGGTATGTGGGAAGAAACGGAAAAAACAAATGACTTTATATTAAATTTTATTAATTATGTAAACACGAACCCATGAACTTCCGGAACTTTCAAACACTCAAACTTTCAAACTCCCTGAACTCTTGAACTTGTGAACCTCTGGAACACTCAAACTTTCAAACAACTTGCTAAATCATAGCAGATTTTTTGTTAAGTTTACCTGAAAAATAAAATATAAACCCAAAAACCACCGTGCAATCCGGATATCATAAACATGCGGATAAAAGTTTACTTTATTATTTTTTTTCTCCTGGCGTCGGGGCCTTTATTTGCATCACACATTTCGGGCGGTGAGCTTTTTTATGAGCATATAAGTTCAACAGACAGCACCGATACGTATAAATTAACCATGCGTTTGTTCAGGGAATGTAATTCCAACGGGCAAATATTGAATAGTGAAGTAGTAAATATCGGAGTTTATTTCAACGGGGATAAAACGTTGTATACTATTATTAGTTTAAATAAACAATGGAATGGTGATCCGCCGTTTATTCAAAATACGCCGGGGGCATTTCCCTGCCTCACGCAGGAAATACAGTTGTGTTATCAAATAGGCATTTTTACCAACACTGTTGAACTTCCTAAAAACAAAAACGGTTATCTTTTAAGCTGGATTAGGTGCTGCAGGCAACTTGTTACCAATGTAGTTAATACCCCATACCCCGATAGTGCCGTTGGGGCCACATTTACAACATCAATACCAGGTACATCCCAGGTACCAAATGGCTTTAATAACTCTCCTCAATTTGTGGTAAAAGATACTATTTTGGTTTGTGCGGGAAAAATTTTTACGCTCGATTTTGGAGCGATTGACAAGGATGGCGATTCATTGGTATATTCTCTTTGCGATGCATATTCAGGCGCTATTCCCCTGGATCCTGACCCCATCCCCCCGGGCCAGCTCGTACTCAACCCGCTTCCCTATACTGCACCTTATTCAGGTTCCGCACCTTTGGGGCCCGATGTTACTATAAACGCTGCTACCGGTATCATCAGTGGAAAGGCGCCGGGCTTACCGGGCAAATACGTTGTAAATGTTTGTGTTCAGGAATACCGGCACGATACCCTTATAAATGTTCACCATAAAGATTTTATTTTAACCATCGGTAATTGCGGTTTTGCTTCGGCAGAACTTAACCCTGACTATTTATCCTGCGGGGGTTTTAGCATACAACTCGAAAATCAATCAACCTCCCCGTTAATAAATTCTTACTATTGGGATTTTGGCGAAAAAAATTCCACTACAGATACGTCAACCAACCCCCAACCTTATTTTACTTATTCTGACAGCGGCACTTATGTTGTAAAGCTTGTTGTTAACAGGGGCGGCCATTGCGGCGATTCAACAACAACCCTTGCCAAAATATACCCGGGCTTTGTTGCCAATTTTGGCGTAACAGGCGTATGCATACCGATGCCGTATCAATTTATTGATTCAAGTGTGTCAAAATATGGCACAATAACCAGTTGGCTATGGAATTTTGGAGACAGCACAGGCACATCAACAAATGAAAACCCAACCTATGCTTATACTGAACCGGGAATAAAAAATATTACGCTGATAACAACAAATTCTTATGGGTGTACAGATACGGTTTCAAAATCAATACCAATTCTAAACAAGCTTATTGTACAGGCATCCGGCGATACTACCATATGCGCAGGCGGTTCGGCTAATATCAATATTATAAATCCTGCAGGTTTAACTTATAGCTGGTATCCGGCAAGCGGGTTAAGCGATGCTTCAGTATTCAACCCGGTTGCAGCTCCTGCCGTAACTACCGTTTATTATGTTAATGCACTTGATGCAAAAGGGTGCAAAGGGCAGGACAGCGTGCTTATTACTGTAAACCCTAAGCCGGTGTTTGCTTTAAACCCTGTAAGCTCATCCATTTGCCGGGGGGATACCTTATTGCTAACCGCCTCCGGGGGCGATATTTACCAGTGGTCCCCCTCACAAACAATTTTAAACAATCAGTCACCCGCCGTACAGGTAATGCCTTTAAATACAACTACTTATCAGGTAAACATTACAAGCAATAGCTGCCATGTAACTGACACGCTTTACGCAGCAGTTAATATAACCCCCAGGTTTCCGCTTGTTGTAACCAAATCGAATGATATTGATTGCTTTGCAGCGCAGGCAAGGTTATTTGCTGCAGGCGGTACGCAATATAGCTGGTACCCGGCAGCAGGTCTTGATAACCCGAACGTATATAACCCTGTTGCTACGCTATTAACAACAACCACCTACTATGTAACAGCAACCAATAGCAGCGCATGCGTTGAAAAAGATTCAATACAGGTTAAAGTATTAACCAATGATGCACAAAACGGCTACTATATGGCTTCCGCATTTACGCCAAATAATGACGGCGTAAATGATTGTTTTGGTGTGAGGTTATGGGGAGGAATAAAAACAGTTGATCTTTCTGTCTATGACCGGTGGGGCAATAAAGTATTTTACACAACCGACCCATCCAAATGCTGGGATGGTACCTATAAAGGCATACCGCAGGCTTCAGGTACTTTTGTTTACCAGGTAAGGGCATCCACTATTTGCGGGAATGTTTACAGGAAGGGAACGGTTGTACTCATCCGATAAATACCGTAAGAATATTTTTGATTTTATATAAATAGGCATGGAAAATGTTGCATCTTCATTAAATGATCTGGCACAGGAAAATACATGCAAAAAAAAATCCTACATTCACGGACGAAAAATAAAATATTCTAAAGCACCGGCTAAGCAACCCAAACGCTTAACAAATACGTTTTAATCAATAAATGCGTTATTTACGTGACGATACTGAGTGATGAAAAAAAACATTGCACTGGTCCTGCTACTTTTTATTTCGATACCTTCTTTTGCTTTACACATAGCGGGCGGGGAACTTTATTACAGTTACTTCGGGCCGGGTTCTGCACCCGGATCCGATAGCTACCAGGTTACCTTACGGCTATTTCGCGAATGCATTCCGGTTACACCCCCGGGCCAGGTAGCTGCACCTATGCCGGGAGAAGTGGAAATAGGCATATTTACAAACCAGCCAGACCAGCTTTATAAATCGCTTATTGTGATGCGTTCAGATTTTGAGGAAATTACATTAAACGCTCCTCTTACCTGCATTATTAATCCTCCGCATGTATGCTATCAGATTGGATATTTTACTTTTAAGATGGATTTTCCAAAACAGGCACAAGGCTATACAATTGCATATCAAACCTGTTGCCGGTCGTTCAGCATACAAAATATACAATTCTTCCAAATCACGGGCCAGCAATCAGCGGGGGAAGGCGCAACCTATACCTGTACAATACCGGGAACTGATATTCTTGGCCCAACAGGCACTAATTCAAGCGCTGTATTCGCAGTAAAAGATACCGTACTGGTTTGCCAGCAAAAACAAATAAAACTCGATTTTAGCGCTACAGATATTGATAGTGAAAACCCTTTATACGGCGATTCGCTGTCCTATTCATTTTGCGATGCATACAACAGAGGTACAGCATCAGGTTCGGGCGATGTTTTGCCATCAACGCCACCCTACCAAAATGTTACATACACGAGTGGTTATTCGGGTTCGTCGCCGCTTGGCCCAAATATAGTGATTGACCCAAAAACAGGTATAATAACCGGTACTATTGCCGGTTCGGGAGGTTATGTGGTAAATGTATGCGTAACAGAATGGAGGCATGGCGAAGCGATAAGCGTTCACCGGAAAGATTTTCTTTTACGCGTTGCCGCCTGCGATTTTGCGGCGGCAGATCTTAAGCCTTCCTATATAACCTGCAATGGCTATTCCCTTTTTTTTCAAAACGAATCAACTTCCGCAGCCATCCATTCATATTACTGGGATTTTGGTGCTGAAACTACACCCGATACCTCCAATAACCCTACCCCAACCTGGACCTATGCTGACACAGGCACTTACACCGTAAAACTGGTAGTGAACAGGGGGGAGCAATGCTCTGATTCCACCACCGCGCTCGCAGGCGTTTATCCAGGTTTTTTCCCTGCTTTTAATGTCGCAGGCAACTGCCTGGAAAATCCTTACCAGTTTGTGGATGCCACTGTAACAACTTACGGGTATGTAAGCAACTGGCTATGGAATTTTGGCGATAATATTTCAACAGATACATCTTCCTCCCAAAACCCTTACTATCAATATTCAACACCAGGAACAAGAAATGTAACGCTTATTGTAAGCAACTCAAAAGGCTGTACGGACACGCTTGCCCACCAGGTGGCCATATTGACTAAACCTATTATTACCCTGCCTTTTAAAGATACTTTAATATGCATTGCAGATACGCTGCAACTTTCTGCAAGTACCGGCGCTGTTTCGCAATTCAGTTGGTCGCCAGGTTATAATATCATCAATCCAAACACGCAAAATCCATCTGTTTATCCACAAAGCACAACTAATTATATTGTATTTGCGGATGATGGAAAAGGGTGTACCAATACAGATACGCTTACGGTAAATGTGGTTAGCGCGGCGTTTGTAAATCTTGGTAACGATACAACTATTTGCAGTGGCGACGGCATACCGATAAGCCCCCAAACAAATGCTTTATATTTTTCGTGGACGCCTGCAACAGCTTTAAGCGATCCCACTGTTGCAACGCCTGTCGCAAACCCGCAAACAACTACTCAATACACGGTATTGGCAAGCATCAGCAAAAAATGCATGGCCACTGATAGCATACAGATAAAAGTTGTGCCTTACCCGCTTGCAAATGCCGGCCCCGATACCACTATATGTTTTGGCAAAACGGCGCAGTTTAATGCAAGCATCAATGGTTCTTCCTTTTTATGGTCGCCGGTAAATTCATTGTTCAGATACAACACTTTAACGCCTGTTGCGGGGCCACAAAGTACTACCATATACACACTATCGGCTTATGATACCTTAGGCTGCCCCAAACCGGGCATTGATTCGGTTATCGTAACGGTACTGCCGCCTGTTGATGCTTATGCAGGTAATGATACTTCTATTGTATTTAACCAGCCCTTGCAATTGAATGCTACCGGCGGCGTTACTTACCAATGGCTGCCGCTTACCGGGCTTAACAATCCCGGTATTTCCGACCCTGTAGCAATACTTGGCAATAATATTGATTCCATCACTTACAAAGTGCTTGTAACAACAGCCCAGGGTTGTTCAGCATACAGCGATGTAACCGTGCATGTTTTTAAAACCCTGCCTGAAATTTTTGTACCCTCCGCCTTTACGCCCAATGGCGACGGGAAAAATGATATTCTTAAACCCATTATTGTAGGCATAAAACAATTTAATTTTTTCCAGGTGTATAACCGGTGGGGCAATATGCTCTTTAGCAGCGGTAACCCCAGCTTTGGCTGGGACGGAACTTTTGGCGGTACACGGCAGCAAAGCGGCACCTACGTATATGTTGCACAAGCCGTTGACTATCTTGGCCACACCATAACACGAAAAGGTACTGTGGTGTTGATAAGATGATAGGAGGAAAAGAGAAGCCCGAAAGCCTGCTGCTTAGCCGTTAGTTAACTCATTTTATAGCGGTGTTGCATTTTTATTATCATTAAAAATTAGATAATGTAATGTACAGGCACAGCCCCGAAATTTCGGGTGGGAGACTTGATAAAAGGGCAATACTATTGCGTTATTACAGATACAGCAAGCCCCCCAAATTGCGCTAAAAATAATAATTTCTGTTGAATATCAATCCATAATGTTTTGATTTATTTTATCAGTTTTTGTTAATAAAACTTTAAAGCCGTTTATATTTTTTGAAATAGTGTTGCATTTATTACATTTGCATTGTTAAAACCAATTTGCAAATGCGTAAGCCGGTTAAACAGCTATTGGCGCTTCTGCTTCTGCTTATTTTTGCAGAGAAGGCGGGCTTACGTTTATGGTTGCACGACTACCTGCATACTAATGCAGTTTTGCAGGCAGCGGAAAAAAACGATCATCACTCAACTAAGATCATTGCGGTTTCCTGCGATTGTTTGGATGATTTTGCCATCCCAATGACGGAAACAGAAGTATCTGCACTTCCTCTACCAGTCATCCAAACACATATTCCCTTAGAAATTTATTACAACTCCCCTCTTTACGTAACCCAAATTTATTCCGGCCTGTTAAGGGCACCCCCTGTTCTTTTTGTTTAAAGTATAATGCAATGCTCAGAAATATTCTCTCTGTGCATTTCCACGTGTTTAACCTTATTGCCGGTATATCAAATTGATCAGCGTATTTGATGCGCTTTGATGTAACCGCTGGTTTTATGTAATCATTTCTTTCAATTTTTAGCTTAATCAAAAATCATTATGAAAAAGTTATTTTCATTTAGCAACAGGTCATTTTTTGGCACTGTTTCCCTTTTTTTGTTATTCCTTACGGGTTGTAATAAGCAAGCTTCACAACCTACGCCACGGCCGCCGGGCAATGAGTTTTTAACTACAGTAGAATTAGTCCTTCATAATACTGCTAACCCTGCTGATGCCCCGATTGCTATCTGGCGCCAGCTCGATCCAACAGGTGCAGCTCCCCCGGATACAAGTAAGGCTGTATTGAATTTAAAAGCGAATAGTACTTATGCAGGGCAGATGATACTTTTGGATGAAACAAAAAGCCCTGTTGACACGGTAAGCATCGTTATAAGGGAAAGGCAAAATTATCACCTTGAATTTTTTCAGCCAACACCCATTTCACCATCTAATTTAATCATTAGTAATACTTCTACCGATATTCCTGTTGCTGACGGTACGGTTACAAGCGCAACAGGCCCTTATTTAAACCTGGTAGTAACAAGAACAGATTATGATACTAATGTTCCCCCTATGCAAGTGGGGCTTGATGACAATTTTGTTACGGGCGCTGCCAGTACGGGATGGCTAAGAGTGGTACAGCGCCACCAGCCAAACGTAAAAAATGGCACCTATGATCCGGGTTCTGCCGACTTTGATGTTAATTATAGAGTTAATATTCAATAAGCAAATGATCATTATTAATAAGCTAAAACTAATACAATGAAAAGATTGAAATTATATATACTGTCAGCGGCATTAGCATGTTCCGTTTCTGTATTCGCACAAAAAGGCCCAAGCTTTATTGGCGTTAGCGGCGGCATATCTATGCCCACAGGCAACTGGGGTAAATCCAAATTGATCATCAGTTCAACAGATTTTGTAAATGACCCTTCCGGCTTTGCAGCAAACGGAGGCTTGTTTGCCATTGACGGAGCCTGGTTTTTTTCAAAACATTTTGGTATAGGCGGAATGTTTAACTACGCAACCTACAGTACAAAAGACCTTGCTACCCTTTCATTAGGTTACCAGCAATCTTTTGATGTTGATTCTGTAAACACTACTGCAGGCAGTTATAAGGTATGGAACATTTTGCCTGGATTATATTTTAATTATCCGCTTGCTAAAAAATTGGCCGTTACGGCAAGAGCGCTGGCAGGCATTACAAACGCCACAACGCCGATGGTGGCAGTATCAGTAAATGACGGCGGTATTTACGATGGCACCTTTATTCAGCAACCTGCTACCAAAACAAGTTTTGCTTTTCAACTAGGGGCGGGCCTTAATTACAAAATAATCAAATGCCTGGCTGTTGACTTGCGTGCGGATTACTTTTATTCAAAACCCGATTTTACTATTCAAAATACAATGCGGCAAAATAAGGCTGGAAGAATGGTGCCGGAATATAACCAGCCATTGACCGCGGTAAATATTTCTTTGGGCGTGTCTTATTTATTCCTTAAAAAATAAGTCGTTTTTCCATCTGTCAGCCGGATGTACAAATGTCAATTCCGGCTGACAATATTTTTTTATATGCATAATAAAAATATTCTGTTATTTATTACATTTTTCTTTTGTGCCTTTCACACCATAAAGGCACAAAAGCAATCATGCAACCTTATATTAAGCGGGCATGTAAAAGTAGCAGACTCGTCTGCAATATCTTTTAATCTTGTAACTGTTACCATTGCGCAACTTAAAAAGGGTGTGCTGGCTGACAGTACAGGTAATTATCTCTTACAAAACATTTGCCCGGGCCGTTATACCCTTGAAGTAAAATATATTGGCTTTAAAACTATTGATACCACGGTACGCATTAATAAAAACACAGCATTGGATTTTTTGCTGGTGCCTGAAAACAAACAACTGGCAAATGTTACGGTAACCGGCCAGTTAATTGAAGCAAATAAAGTAACAACGGCTGTAAAAACAACATTGAGCGGGCAGGCCCTGGACGAAACGCGCGGTTTATCATTAGGCGAATCGCTTAAATCTATTACAGGGCTAAACAGTATTCAAACAGGGCCGTCTATTTCTAAACCTGTAATACATGGTTTATACAGTAACCGTATTTTAATTGTAAATAACGGGATAAGGCAGGAGGGGCAAACCTGGGGAAATGATCATGCTCCAGAAATAGACCCCTTCATTGCTACTAAAATAACCGTTATAAAAGGGCCGGCCAGTATAATGTATGGTTCTGATGCGATAGGCGGTGTAATTTTGCTTGAGCCAAAAGATCTGCGCAAGATGCAGGGTATTGATGGAGAATTAAACCTGGTGGGCATGACCAATGGACGGGTTGGTGCAGCATCGGGAATGGTAGAAGGCACGGCAGGCAAAAAACTGGAAGGATTAAGCTGGCGTTTGCAGGGTACTTTAAAAGATGCCGGCAATGCACAGGCGGCAAATTATTACTTAGGAAATACAGGGTTTAAGGAGGACGATTATTCAGCAACTTTACAATATGCTAAGCCGGGTTATGGAGGGGAGGTTTATTATAGCAGGTTTGATACAAAAATTGGTATTGCCTCCGCATCACATATCGGTACACTGCAGGATCTGTATGATGCTTTCAAAAGAAGTGAACCCGCTGTTAAATCAGATTTCTCTTACAGTTTTGGGCGCCCATATCAAATGGTAAATCATACACTGCTTAAGGCAAATTGGTTTGTTGACCTGAAAAATGGCATGGGAAAACTGACAGCTACTTATGCATACCAAAGAGATATACGAAAGGAATACGATGCAGATGTGTCATTCAATGATTCTATAGCACGCTTAAATCCGCCTGATCTTTATTTTAACCTCGTCACAAATACCGCCGATCTAACATGGCAGCACCCGGCAATAAACAAAAAAATAGTAGGGAGTATAGGATTGAATTTTATTACCCACGGCAATTCACAGCAGGGTACCGGCTACTCTGAACTTATACCCAATTTTATAGACTATGGCGGGGGCGCTTTTATAGTTGAAAAATATGAAGTAAGCAAATGGATATTTGAAGGTGGCTTTCGGTACGATTACAGGTGGTTAAGGGCTTTTACATTAGACCCTACAACATTGGTAGAAAAGAAGCCTACTTATAACTGGCATAATTCCACAGTTAATGCAGGCGCAAGTTACCGCATGAATGATCATTTTTCGGGAGTAGTTAATTTTGGTACTGCATGGCGGCCTCCCCAGGTAATTGAGTTATTTGCTAACGGTATTCACCAAAGCGCTGCTTCGTTTGAACATGGCGATACTTCTCTTACCCTTGAAAAAGCGTACAATACCAGCGCATCAGTAAAATACAATACCAATAATTTTGAAGCGGAAATAGGCGTTTATGTAAATTATTTTAACCACTATATTTATTTAAAGCCTGATAGTGTGCCGGTTGAAACGATACAGGGCACTTTTCCTACATACACCTATACGCAGGTAAACGCCTTATTTAAAGGCATTGATTTTAATTTTACCTATAGCTTTCTAAAACATTTCTCGCTCATATCTAAAACCTCTATTGTACGCGCCCGCAACCTTACCATTAACGACTGGCTGATAAATATTCCTGCAGACCGTTTTGATAATACGCTTAAATATCAACTTAAAGGTTGGGGTAAAATAAAAGATTTTTATATAGGCATTAATAACCTTGCTGTGCCTAAGCAAACAAGGGTACCGCCAAAAAGCGATTATGTAAGCCCGCCGCCAGGCTATGTTCTATGGGCTGCAGATGCTGGTTGCTCTATTCCATGGGCAAACAATTATTTTGATGTTAGTGTGTCTGTAACCAATCTTACAAATGTGGCGTACAGGGATTATTTAAACAGGTTTCGCTATTTTATTGATGACTTGGGAAGAAATATAAGCCTAAGAATTAAAGTGCCTCTCGATTTTTCAAAACATCATTCATAATGAAATCATTTATTTAAAATTATTGTTATGAGGAATGATATGGTAACCCGGCATATTGTTCAATTATTTAAAAAAAATGCCATTAATGTTACAGATGCCAGGGTAAGGATAACGGCTATAATATACAACGCAGGTAAATGGATAAGCCTTGCCGCTATATTGCGTGCAGTAAATAATGAATTTGACCGTACAACTGTTTACAGAGTATTATGCATGCTGTGCGATAATGGATTTTTAAATAAGCTGGTTGACATTGAAAAAATATCGTATTACATGTTCAGTGATGCGGGGGCAGGTAGTGACAAAAAACAGGTACAGGATCAACATGAACATACTTATTTTAAATGCATGTCGTGCGGCAGCATCAGTCCTTTGCCGGCTCATGATACCATTATCCATTTACCGGAAGGTTTTACAAAAACAAGCAGCAACCTGCTCATCAGCGGTTATTGCGACCACTGTGCACCAACCTGTAATTAGTTAGTATAAACAATACAGTAAATGGGAATACCTCTATCTGAAAACAACATACCCGTAACAATAGTGAGCGGTTATGCAAATGCCGGAAAAACCGTTTTATTAAATCATGTATGTGAAAATATACGAAGCTGGAAAATAGCTGTGATACAGGTGGGGGGAGGCTTCATTGTTAACCAGCAACCACAAAATGCAGGCGATGATAATATAGTATTTGTTTATTGTGCCTCCGGTGACGATATACTGAAGGAAATGAAAAAATTAGCAGAACAAAATATAGATTATTTGCTAATTGAAAATGCAGGCATAAGTAACCCGTTAGCTTTACTGAAAATTATGCTGCATAAAGATAAATGCAATGCATTTGATGCCGGCGAATCATACAGGCTTGACACAATGGTAACAGTGATCGATAGTTTTAATTTTATCAGGGATTACTCAGGCATTGATGCTATAGCAGGAAACCCAAAGCAATTGAACTCCGGGCAGGCAAGCATAACAGATATTTTAACGCTGCAGATGGAATATGCTGATGTGATCATTCTTAATAAAACAGATCTTGTTACAGCTTCCCTGCTTAATATGATCAGGCTTTTTGTGCAGGTAACTAACGAAAGCGCTGTCATACTGGAAAGCTCTTTTGGTAAAATCCACCTGTCAAACATTCTTAATACAGGATTATTTAATGTCTGCAAATTTAACATGTTATAGCGTCATGCCTGATGCAGCAGGGTGATCAATGCAGATACTGTTTAACTTCATTTTTCGGGAATTACTGGGATGAATTCGTAATTTTGAGCGATTTAGTCTTTTTGCTCTAAACAGTTAGTTTGTATGGTTGCATCAGTTTCTGATCTGTTAAAGAATAATAATTTAAGCGTTACTGATACCCGCGTTAAAATTCTTGAATATTTCATGGAATCTGACGGGGCGCTGTCACCTGGCGATCTTGAAAGGTTGTCCGGCAAAAATTTTGACCGGGTAACCATTTACAGAACGTTGCAGGCTTTTTTAGATAAAGGCATCATTCATTCAATACCATCTTTAGAAAATACCACGTTGTATGCTATTTGCAAAGACGAGTGCAGCGAAGGGCGGCATTTTGATAATCATGCTCATTTCATTTGCTCAGTATGCGGTAAAACATATTGCCTTGACGATGTAGTGATACCCAATGTAAAATTGCCCAAAGGCTTTGTAGCCATTCAGCGCGATCTTATCTTAAGCGGCAAGTGCAGCCATTGCCAAATAAATATTTGAGCTTTATTCTCTATAGAGTGAGTTCAATTTTTTACTTTCGGCAGAGTTTAGCGCTACAGCGCGTGAGAACAAATGCCGCACTCGCTTAATCTTTAGTCCTCCCCCTTTACTCAAAAAATATTTTATTTCGGGCATAAAATTATTTGGTATTTACTAAATAATTTAGTAAATTGTGTCCAAATCGTTTGATCAAAAAAGAAACTATGGGCATAAACGTTTGGGTGCAGCTTACAGCAAAGCTGTTTACTTTATGATGCCTGCCGCAGAAATCTGGAAATAAAAAAAATATTATTATTTGTACGGTTGTGTACGGTTTGGTTTTGGCCTATCAGTTTTCTGTCTTTATCACGGAACCAGCTTTACAAAAACGCTGACATTGGCGTAAAAGTGTAAAGATGGTGGTGAGGGAAAGTTGATTGGCGAAGGAAGATTTGAATGCCTGGTAAGGAATGTGCTTTGTTCTATTCGCCCTATTCGTGTTAAAAAAACACCCTTCATGTGTGAAATTTTGTGAACTAAGGGCTCACTCTCTTTTTTATTGCCCTAACAGAGCGAAAAAAGAAAGCACCAAAAAAAAGTTCAAAGTCCAAACCGAAAAAGAAGGGAATTAGTGCGGGTTTTTAAGCTATATGTTTTACACGATAAAGCGTCTGGCACTAGCATAAATCTTCAATCCTCATAATCCCCGCCTGAACGACACAGTCGGGCAGGCTATAAATCCACCCAACCTGTCCCGCCAAATGCGGGAATCCTGGTTCAGACAGTAATATTCTTACAAAAACGTTGTCATTGGTGTATAAGTGTAAGATGAAATGATCATAGTTAGCCATTGCACCCAATTTGAGCCTCTTTCTATATTTTCGCACAATGAACAATATTATCCTGGTAACAGGCGCTACCTCCGGCTTTGGAAAAGCCATTGCAGAAAAATTCGCCTCGCAGGGCTGGAATTGTATTATTACCGGCAGAAGAAAAGAAAGGCTTGACGAACTGGCAGAAAACTTAGCCGCCAAATATCCTGTAAAAATACTGCCCCTGCATTTTGATGTGCAAAAAAGGGAAGATGTTTTTAACCAGGTACAAGCCATTACCGCAGAATGGCAAAACATTGACATACTCGTGAATAATGCCGGGCTTGCTGCAGGGAGGGACAGTTTTGAGGATGCCAGTATAGATGATTGGGACACGATGATTGACACCAATGTAAAAGGGCTTTTATATATGTCGAAAGCGGTATTGCCTTATTTTATTGCGAAGGGAAGAGGCCATATTATAAACATTGGCTCAACGGCCGGAAAAGAGGTATATACAAACGGAAATGTTTATTGCGCCTCAAAGTTTGCGGTAGATGCAATAAGCAAAGCGCAGCGCATTGACCTGCTGCCGCATAAAATAAAAGTAACAGCCATTCATCCGGGCGAGGCTGAAACGGAGTTTTCGCTGGTACGCTTTAAAGGAGATAAGGCTAAAGCAAAAGCTGTTTATGATGGCTTTGAACCTCTGCAGCCGGGAGATATTGCCGATACGGTATATTATTGCGCAACATTACCTCCACACGTTTGTGTAAACGACCTTGTGATCACTTGCTTGGCCCAGGCAAATTCGTATTACACCTATAAGGGATAGTGAAAGAGAATGTGAAGCAGTAGTAAACTTTCAAACGCTAAACAACCAAACTTTCAAACCTTAAACCCATGAACTTGCGGCACAATTAAACGCTCACACATTCAAATTTTTTGTCATTCAATTCTGTAACCTCGTTTGGGAAATATTATATCATCATTAAATTTTTTATTATATTGCTTTGTTTCCTAACGATTAAAAATTGTCATATGATCAAACTACAAGTAATTGGTAACTTGGGAAAAGACTGCGTGGTAAATTCAGTAAACGGAAAAAATGTTATAAATTTTAGCGTTGCGCATACGGAGAAATTCCGTGACAGCATGGGCAATCAAAAAGACAGGACCATTTGGGTTGAATGCGCTTACTGGACGGACAAAACAGGCATTACCCCATACCTTAAAAAAGGATCACAAGTTTATGTTGAGGGCACCCCCGATGTACGTACCTATCAAACCCAGGACGGCAGGCAAGGGGCAGCTTTAAGCCTGCGGATATCCAATGTGCAATTGCTCGGTAACAAAAACAATGGCGAAGGCGGCAATGGCGATCATGGCGCATCACAATCTTATCATGCACCGGCACAATCATATAATGCACCTTCGCATGCGGCAGCAGCACCTGCCGATATTACCGAGGTTGCGGATGACCTGCCATTTTAAATTTAAAATAGTATTTGCAAAAGGACAGTTTATACAGCTGCCCTTTTTTTATGCCCCGGGTTAGGCGGGCAAAAAATTAAGTAGCTAATACATTGTATCCCCCATCTCCATTTCCCCCTTTAGGGGATAGGGGCTTTCTCCTCCATCTCCCCTTTAGGGCGGGGGCATGAGTGTTTTACGCTACACTTAAATACCTCACCAGGCTCCTTTTGGCAATAGGCAATAAAGTTTCTTCTACAGGAAAACCCAACGCTATATCAATAGCATATACCGCAGGGTTAGGGAGCATGGCCCGGTGGCGTATAAGCTCTGATTTTATATTCTCATAGGTGTTTACAATATTGCGGTGCCAGGTATCTACAAACTCTGTTTTTATGCTGCGGTATTTCTCATCATGTTTTTCAAAGATGCTTAGCCGGTATTGATATACTTTAGTGTTTTTATCCATTGATGTGCTTAGAAAAAAATAGCCTTCATTCAAATCCAGCGGAATTAAACCCACTGGGGCTATCGTCATTTTATCTTCCACCAATTCATATATTTCTGTTCCGTTATTAATGGTTGTTTCCATTATTTTTGATGCATACTGTATAATATCCTCCAGTTCCTTCATCAGGTCATCATCCTCAATCATTTTTTCATACAATACCTGTAATTTTTGCAATTGTATCCCCGTAAATTTCTTGGGAAACTGTTCCTGCAAATACTGCTTGTTCTTTTTAAATGCCAGTAAGTTGTTGTAATGAAAAATAATGTCTGCCAGTTGCGGATAAAGTTTGTGCTGGTTA
Source organism: Bacteroidota bacterium (assembly GCA_013286305.1). Classification (GTDB taxonomy): domain Bacteria; phylum Bacteroidota; class Bacteroidia; order Chitinophagales; family Chitinophagaceae; genus JABDFW01. The sequence continues at coordinate 32,431 of JABDFW010000012.1, read as the reverse complement.
AAATATTTATTTACTTCCTGCAGGTAGGCTAAGAGTGTATATTTCTTCAATTCAAAATCTATATACCCGTCTGCAAACCATGTTTCTGATAATGAGTTCATAGCCGTTCATTTGTAAGTAAATTACAAAAAAAATTATGGTTTTAAGAATATGGATGAAAGGGATTGTTGGTATTAAGGAAACTTTAAGTGAAACAACACTTTTGCCCCTACTCCCTCATGGGAAAAGGCACATAGCCTGAAGAACTTCTCAAACTTCAGGAACTTGTGAACTTCGCAAACATTCAAACTATCAAACATTCAAACTACTCATCTACCTGTTCAGGAAAAATTGCTTAAATATTTTCAGCTCTTCTACTTCGGTAGCAACATATTTATCAAACAGTTTATCTCCCACCTGTGTGCGAAGGGCTGATATACCCACATCTATCAGGCGTAACCCGTTTGAGGTTAACAGTACATTATCAAACCGCTCCCCCGGTATGTTTGAAGGCCTTCTTATATCCCTGTGCACAAAACCTGCGGCATGTAATTCCTCCATTTCGTCCTCAAAAACATCCATCCATAATTCCCTTTTTTCAATTTCATGGCTGCGGTAATCGAGTGCATAAAGCCTTTCCATTATCAATAAGTCCCATTCATTTACCTCATCATAATCAAGCCTCAGAAATTTTACAATAACTGAGTTTATGCCATTAGCAAATTTCATTTTAATAGCTTCACCGCCTATATCGCTCCTTGTGTCGCCAGAAAATATCTTGGCAACTTCCGTCTCATTCAGCGCAATTACAGGATTATTCGCCCCATATGATAACTGGTGCGGGTATCTTTTTTGCATACTTAAAATTAAAGAGAAAACACTAATATGCGAAAACATCGCCTGTATTCACGAACTTTGCAACTTCTGAACTCGTGAACTCTTCAAACATTCAAACATTCAAACATTCAAACATTCAAACATTCAAACATTCAAACATTCAAACATTCAAACATTCAAACCCTCAAACATTCAAACCTGCTTAAGCTGCCTACGCCGAAAACTGCTTCAAGTGATGGTCAAGATGTTTATACATTATTAAACCCCATTCATCTGCAGTCAATTTACCAAGAAAAGAATGCGGGTGAGTAGTACACTTCTCTGCTCCGCCTTCGGAGAATTGTTTTATCAAGCCTGTAAGCTTTGTTTTTTCAGCGTCAAAATCCCGCCGGTCTGTAACAATAAAACTTTTATCCGTAGGCCCATTTTTACTGAATGGTTTGTCACTCAAAACAGATGATTTAAAAAATGGAGCGAGTAGTTTTCCAATAAATAACCTTGGGGGAGACTTTTGCCCGGTAGCTACTTCCAGGGTTACACTGCAATGGGCAAGCATTTGGTCAACATACATTTTACCCCATTGGCGTCGGGAGTCTGGGGTAAGCGTGTTAAAACGGTTAAGTATTTCCTGTTCGGCTTCCTGGTTGAATAAATTTTTCATTGTTGAGAAGGTTTGCCCCTCCGCCCCCGCCCGTACCGGATCGGGCGGGCCTAAAGGGGACTATGAGGTTGATTATAAACTTATTTTGCTTTGTAATATAACTTTTATAATCATAGGTTGCAAGTATCTTCAATCCGTAAATACATCCAAATTTTACATTTCCTCCTCCATAGTCCCCTTTAGGGCGGAGGGCATATCTCCTCCATCAATAGTCCCCCTTTAGGGGCGGAGGGGTTCACCAGCTTCTTTCCATATCCCAATGTTCAAACTCTTTTGCAACAGCCGTTAAGAATGATGCGCCCAGGCTGCCATCAATAATACGGTGGTCGTAACTTAAGGATAGGTACATCATGTGGCGTATTCCAATGGTATCGCCCTGCTCTGTTTCAATAACAACAGGCCTTTTCTTAATTGCCCCTACAGCCATTATAGCCACCTGCGGCTGGTTAATAATAGGCGTACCCATCAAGCTGCCAAATGTACCAACATTGGTTAAGGTAAAAGTACCACCCTGTGTATCATCGGGCCTTAACCTGTTGTTGCGTGCATTATCAGCAAGGGTGTTTACCTGTTTGCTTAAACCAACAAGGTTAAGATAGTCAGCATTGCGAATAACGGGTACTATAAGGTTACCGGAAGGCATTGCAGTTGCCATGCCTATATTAATATCTTTCTTAATAATAATACGCTCACCGTCAACCGAGCTGTTTATCATCGGGAAGCGTTTTATTACGCGCACCAAACAATCAATAAATAAAGGCGTGAATGTTATTTTGTTATTTTCTCTTTTTTCAAATTCTTTCTTCACTTTCTCTCTCCACAAAACCATATTGGTAACATCGGCTTCAGCAAAAGATGTTACGTGGGCGCTGGTTTGCTTACTGTTCACCATGTGCTTGGCAATCAGCTTGCGCATCCTGTCCATCTCAATGATCTCAACATTGCCCGAATATTCCGTTTCAGATCTTACCGGCAGCATTTCGGGTTGTGATACGGTTACCTGCTCCTTAGTTGCAGCCTGTGCATGATGGGATGAAACTTGTGCATGATGGGATGGCGTTACTCCTGCTTTTTTATCCGACAAATATTGCAGAATATCTTTCTTTGTTACACGGCCTTCATTACCTGTGCCGGCAATTTTTTCCAGCTCTGTCATGCTTATACCTTCGCTGTTGGCTATGTTAAGCACCAATGGCGAATAAAACCTGTTACCATGGCTTTGAGCGGGTATTGATGCCGTTGGTTGTGGTACATAAGGCACCTCCTCCTCACTAAATTCCGCTTCAACGTGCTCATGTGGAGTAAATTGTTTTTCGGCGGTAAAATGATTATTTGTTTCAATATGGGCAATTACAGCGCCAACCGGAACCACATCGTTTTCTTTAAACAACAATTTAGTTATTACGCCTGCCGCGGTTGACGGCACTTCGCTGTCAACCTTATCAGTAGCAATATCCAGCACCGTTTCGTCTTGTTTTACCGCATCGCCTGGCTTTTTATACCATTTCAATACGGTAGCTTCCATAATGCTTTCGCCCAATTTTGGCATTACCAGGTCAACAATAGCCATTGTATTTACAATTTCAAATTTTTAGTACCGGGAAGCATCAATTATTAGCGAGCGCTGCCCGGAGCAACCGTTCACACGCCAAAAATAAAGTTTCTGCTGCAATTAACCTTATTAGCTATTTTCCAGCATAAATAAACGGAGCATATTTAAGGCGTTCATTGCGGTTAATTCAATATTCTTTACCCTTTCAAAGCGAAAATGTAATTTTTTTGCCTCAATTTTTGTATTATTTCCAACAGCTATCCAAGCTGTACCTACCGGTTTTTCAGGTGTACCGCCATCCGGCCCCATAATACCCGAAACGGCTACCGCATAATCTGTGCCCATCACTTCAAGCACGCCTTTAGTCATTTCTTTAACCGTTTCTTCACTAACTGCACCAACTGATTGCAGAGTATTTTCTTTTACCTTTAACACGCTCTTTTTTATGCTGTTATCATAGCTAACCACGCTCCCTCTAAAATAATTTGAAGCGCCCGGCACAGCGGTAATAAGGTGCGCAATATAGCCACCAGTGCAACTTTCAGCCGTTGACAGAGTTTTATTGTGTTCTTTTAAAAGCCTTCCAACCAACTGTTCCATAGTAATGTCTTCATCCACTACCAGCACATCTTTCACCAGGGCTTTTAGTTTGGCAAATTCTTCATCTAATGTTCTGTCAGTTGCTTCTTTTTCCCTGCTTGCAGTTAGCCGCAGGCGTACCATACCATAATTTGGCAAATAAGCGAGCTTTAGAAAAGGGGGCAGTGCTTCCTCCCAATCTTTTATTTGCTCGGCCAGCATAGATTCACCCACTCCAAAGGTTATTAAAGTGCGGTGGCCAATATAAGGCAGCTTGAACCGCTCTTTCAAAAGCGGCAAAACACTATCCTGCATTATACCCTTCATTTCATGCGGCACCCCCGGCATGCTGATGAATATTTTACCCTCCTTTTCAAACAGCATGCCCGGCGCTGTACCCACCCTGTTCTTTAGAACAGTACATACATCCGGCACCTCAGCCTGTTTGCGGTTGCGGTCGAGCATAGGCATAGGGCGTTTAAAAACATGCTCAAACAAATACGTTACATGCGCCAGGGTGGGCTCATCCAATATCATCGTACCACCAAAATATTTACACAGCAAGGGTTTTGTTATATCATCTGCCGTGGGGCCAAGGCCGCCCGTTATTAGTATAATATCAGAGCGTTTGCCTTCTTCATCCAGGGCGTTCCAAATATCGTCTGCAACATCACCCACCGCAACACGGTGTTGTACCCATAACCCCGCCTTGTTCAATTGCTGCGCCATCCAGGCGCTGTTGGTATCAATTACCTGGCCTATCAGTAATTCATCCCCAATCGTAATAATAGAAACCGTAACTTTTTCCATATATTGTAATGCGCCGCAAAATTATTTGTTTCTTTTGCAACAAAATGTATTTTGATCAGGTCATTACCATGAAATATGAAATATTTATTCTTAACCCTTTGCTTATTATTAATATCCGTTGCAGCTTTTGAACAAAATAAAGCGCCACGCCTGGAAGCCTATGGAGGCACAGGCCTTTTTTTTGAGCAGCTAAATAACGATACCCTTGTACCTGAAAAACGCCGCAACACTTCCCGGTTAGGCGATGTTTCCTCTTACGGTTTACAGGTAACCATGCAGGCGGGTAAGAGCAGGTGGTTGATAAAAGGTGGCTTAGGATACAGCGAGAGGCATTACAGTATGAATAAATATACATTAGGTGATTTTTTTACTGACCTGTTTTTGTTTGATTCTCCGCCTCCACATGATACTTCGTCCATATCTTATGTTCGGCTTACCAATCAGTATTTACAGGTGCCCGTTACTATTGCTTATTCTATTATCCGCAGAAAGCGTGGTATAGGCGGAGCCTTTACCGCTGGTTTAAATATGCGCTCAGATATATTATTAAACAGCAGCGCACAAGTTGAATTTGATGCTACTTATATACAACCGACTGCTGCTACCGTTAACCAGTTCAAGAAGCTATATACTCAAAATGCTACAGCCTATGTATTAACCATCGAGCCTTATTTAGAAGGCTCGTTTTTTGTTTATAAGGGTATTGGCATGTATATACAGGTAAGGCCATTTTCGTTTTACTCCTCCCCGTTTGATAAAAGATTTACTTCAGGCACATTTGAGCTTGTTGGCAGTTCCTTTGGTTTAATGTACGATTTTAACCGTTAGCCGTAACCGTCACTGTTTAATGCAGCATTGCATGCAGTAATGTTATTACTTTAGCGCCTTGCTAATTAAATACAATGCGTAAGATATTCCTGCTTATTATTTTTCCTGTTATGTGCTGTGCCGCAAAAGCCCAGGTTGTGCATAAAAAACTTGAGGATGCAGTAAAACAATTATTGGGTGATGAGCAATTGAAACACGCTATCGTTGGTTTTTACGTGATAAACAGTAAAACAAATGAGGTGGTGTATGAACTGAATAGCTCAACAGGCCTTGCCCCTGCCAGCACACAGAAAATTTTTACCAGTGTTGCAACGCTTGATATACTGGGTAAAGACTACCATTATAAAACAGACCTGGGATATAGTGGAAATATAAAAAACGGGTTATTAAACGGCAACCTGTTGATAACGGGTTATGGAGACCCCTCTTTCGGAAGCTGGCGTTTTGATCACACCAAAAGAGACACCATTTTAAAACAATTTGTTTCAGCTATACAAGCAGCAGGCATCAGGCATATAAATGGAGATATTATTTTGAATGATACCAAATTCAGTTATCAACCGCTGCCGGGCGGGTACCCTTGGGAAGATATTGGCAATTATTACGGCGCAGGCACCTGGGGCATTAACTGGAACGAAAATCAGTACGACCTGTATTTAAAACCGGGAACAAAGGAAGGGGATGAGACAGAGGTGATTGGCACAAATCCCGACCTGCCAGTGTATGACCTGAATAATCAAATAAAAACAGGCCCTGGGGGCAGCGGTGACAATGCTTATATTTATACAGCGCCTTACAGCGTATCAGGCTTTGCAAACGGAACAGTGCCTGCCGGTGAAAAAAAGTTTACCATATCCGGTTCAATTCCATACCCGGCGGAACAATTTGGGCTGGAGCTTGGGGATCATTTAAAGAACAAGGGCATAACCATTTCGGGCGAAATAGTGCCTGGTGCAAAATTTACGAACGATAAAAAATCAATTCCTGCTATCACTCAATCGTTATATACCTATTATTCCCCTTCGCTTGACAGCCTTATTTACTGGTTCCTTCAAAAAAGCATTAACCTCTATGGAGAAGCCTTTGCAAAAACAATTGCGTATGAAAAAACAGATTTTGGCTCTACTGACAAAGGGGTTGATATTATCAGAACATTCTGGCAGCAAAACGGCATTGAAAAGAACAGTGTAAAAATGATAGACGGCAGCGGTTTATCTCCTCAAAACCGCGTTACCGCAACCGCAGAAGTAGCTGCATTGCAATGTGCCAAAACAAAACCGTGGTTCAGCAGTTTTTACAATGCGTTGCCCATTTTTAATGGCATGAAGATGAAGAGCGGCACCATTGGCGGCGCAAAAGCATTTGCAGGCTATCAAACTGCTTCTGATGGCACCGAATATACTTTTTCCCTTATCATCAATAATTACGATGGCGGCGTTGATGCTGTTGTGCAAAAAATGTACACCTTGCTGGATGCGTTGAAGTAAGTTCTTCCTTTTTAAAATTGCGCTCTCGTATGGAAAAGGTAAATTTGTGACAATTTAAAATTTTTGCTATGGGCATTATTAAGGTCCCCCTTCATTTTGAAGGGCCGGTGGGTCAAAAAACATTATACGCTTTTTGACAGTGTCTCAACATTTTCGTGTATAAGGCATGATGTAGCTGTTGAAATTGAAGAGCCGCGTGCCTTATGCAGGCCAAGTCTGTAATTACTTATTCTTTATTAGGCATTAGCCTCTTGAGTAATTCATCTTTTTTATTTCTTGAAACATCAATAGTGGAGCCATCGCTCATGATAAGGTAGCCTCCTTCCCCTTTTACGAATTTTTCCACCTCATTTAGATTAACAAGGTAGCAACGGTGCACACGTGCGAAAGAATGTTCTTCCAGTAATTCTTCCATTTCTTTCAAATTGCGGCATACTACCATCTTTTTATTGTTCTTTAAACGGAAGCTGGTGTAATTGCTGTCGGATTCACAACTGATGATGTCATCCACCTTTATCATTTGAAAACCTTCCATGGTGGGTAGGGCAATTTTATTAACGGGCTTTGCAGGTTGGTGAATCTTTTGCATTAAAATCTCGAGTTGCTTCGCTATCGGTTTTTGCGAACGACGGATAACTTTCTGCAAGGCATTCTTCAATTCTTCTTCATCAACAGGTTTCATCAAATAATCAATGGCGCTGAAACGGATGGCTTTTAATGCATACTGATCATACCCGGTGGTAAAGATAATTTCGAAATTTACGGAAGACAATTGCTCCAGCATTTCAAACCCATTCATCTTTGGCATTTCCACATCCAGGAAAACAAGGTCGGGCGCATGCTGGCGGATAGCTGAAAGCGCATCAATGGCGTTATAGCAAACAGCCACCACTTCCACATCATCGCAATCTTCAAGCAAAGTGGTTATTGTTTCACAACAATACGGTTCATCATCTATAATGATCGTTTTGATCATGGTTTATTTTTTTCTAAACGATTTCTTCTGCCGCTTCTTTCAAACTGATTTTTAAAATAACTTTTGTTCCGCAAACAATTCCATTTTCATTTATCACATCTTCTATGTCAAAAAATGTCGCCACGCCCTTTTGACGGTTAAGCAGCGCCAGTCTTTCTGTGGTGATCTTCAATCCCATTGACTTCTCTTTTTCTGCCGTTTTGCTTCTCATTTCAGCAGCTTTTTCCCTTCCTATGCCATTATCTGTGATGATACAATGTAAGATATTTTCTTTCATGCTCAGTTCGATGTCCAGCCGCCCATGGCCTTCTGTATGCATCAACCCATGCCAGATGGCATTTTCGCAGAATGGCTGGAGAAGCAGGGGTGGAATAAATACGGTTTCGCTGTTAATTTCATTCAATAAGGTGATTCCGTAATCAAATGAATCTTTAAACCTCAATCTTTCCATTTCAAGATAAATGCGAAGCATTTCGAGTTCTTCTTCAAGAGTGATCAATTGTTTTTGCGAATTGATCAGCACCATCCGCATCAATCGCGAAAACCGTGTTAGATATCCGGAAGCGGCTTTACTTTCATTTTTCAAAATGAAACGATTGATGGAACTAAGGCAGTTAAATATAAAATGCGGGTTCATCTGAGCCCGCAGCGCCTGCATTTCAAGTTCAGCAACCTGTTGATGAAATTCTGCTTGTTTTTTTTCATTTTCCATTTGCTGCAGTTTCATTTCATTTTCCAGTTGCGCGTGTTTTAATTTTTCATTTTTACGTTTCAAATAAATACTTCTGTAAACAAAAAATCCTGTCAGCATCAGTGCTGACAGGAGAACTAAAAGAAAATTTTTTTGCCGCGATTCCTGCTTAATTTGTACCGTTTTTAATTTGTTATCCCGGTCTAAAAGAGACACCCGCGCTGCTTTTTTTACGTCCTCGGCAGCTTTTTTATAACTATTCAGCCGGAACAGGAATTGCCTGTTTTGAATAGAGTCTTTTAAAAGAGAAGATTTTAATAAATAATGATAGGCGCTGTCGTTATTTCCCAATTGATGATAGACTCCTGAAAGCAGTTCATATCCGTTCATCATATCTGGCCTTCTTCCGCTTATTAACGCACTGGTAACGGCATCCGTTGCGTAACTCAGCGCTTTTTTATATTCTTTTTTTCCTGCATAAGCACTGCCGATATAATATAAAATGGGAACTAAAACCTGGCCATTTGCGTTGTCTATTTTACGGAACTCCGGCAATACCTCCATAAATATTGCCAAAGCGCTGTCGTATTGTTTTGCCATAAGAAAGGTAGCGCCTATGTCACGCATTGTAAATCTATCGTCGGGGTTATTTTTCAGCTGCTTTCTCAAAAAGTAAAAAGCGGAATCGTATGCACCGGTTAACCGGAATATTTCTGCTTTCTCTCCAATCATATCCCAGCCGGTTTTCCGCTCCACCCCAAATTGGCTGGCTTCGTTTAAGCATTGTAAAGAACTTTGATAATCTCCGGCTTCTTTGTAGAGCGTGGCAATGTCAGCGAGAGATTGCTGGTAAAGATAGTTTCTCCAGTCCTGCTCTTCTTTAGTTTTGGCATCACTGGCAGCTTTTCGGTTAAGGAGCAATCCCCGCTGGCCGTATTCAAAAGCATCTTCGTAAAATCCCTTGTACAGGTATCCTTCAGCAATCCATGTACAAACTTCACCTTCTTTTTGTTCATCGCCTGCTTTATGAAAATAATCTGCCGATTTTTTCAAGAAGTCGCTGCTGTTGTCCTTATTCAGGCCATCCATTGCCAGAAAAACCTTACCCAGTTCATCATCGTCACTAAGTTCTTCGGCAAGTGCACTGGCCTCTGATAAATATTCTTTCTGTGCAATAACCGTGGGGGAATCTGTTTTGCCTTCCCATCTTAGTCCAAATGCCCTGAGTCGTTTACTGCTTGCCTCTCCCAACAATGCATCAATCAGTCCTTTTTTATAATTTATTTTTTTTGCCTCATTATAAGCCCATGAAGCATAACTGTATTCCGAATCAGCCCGCATCAAAAAGCCTGATGGGCCCGGCGCTCCTGTAATCGAGATAGTGTAAGCTATCATATTCAGGCAATTGACACGGGCTGTATCGCTTAATTCGGCAACCTGCTTCTTGAGGGTTCCTAAAGTAGGCATATCGCTGCTCTGAGAGAATGACTCAAAAGAAAAAAGGATGGCAGCCATCCAAAATAAAAAGCACTTTTTCATAATAATACTTTCAATGCCGGTTTAAAGTTTAAAAATAATCAGATAAGCTGGAAGAGAGCGGCAAATAAGCAGGCATAAAACTATAACCCGGCCATAGGGTTTCCAAGGCAAACTGTGTGAATGACAGATTCCGATGCTGAGTTGCCGGTAAGATCGTGAGAAGAGATTATAAACGTTACGCTTAATTGGGCAGTAATTTTTAGTATCTGTATTTTTTATTGAAGAACAAAACCTGGTTGTACTTAAACCTGCAAACTTACAGCTTAATAAACTCGTGAACTTATGGAACAATCAAACTTTTCAAACCTTCTTCATAACTTCTGGAATCCGTGAACTTGTGAACTTCTGGAACTTCTTGATCACTCAAACTCTCAAACCTTACCCTCAAAATACGGCTCCAGCCTCTGCCTTAATATTTCGGGTATAGATGTTTTACGCCGCGATACAAGTTCAAGAAAGTATAATACTACTTTACCGGAAGTAAGCATTTTTCCCTTCTCGTTAAATACCTCCTGGTAAAATTCTATCCTGTGCCCAACAGGCAGTTCACGCACCTGTGTTTTTACGGTAAGCAGGTCATCATACGTGGCGGGACGCAGGTATTTTACATGCAGTTCAACTACAGGCATTATCACGCCCGAAGCCTCCATGTCTTTATAAGTATAGCCCAACTGGCGTATGCTTTCCACCCTGCCCACTTCAAAATATTGGGCATAGTTGCCGTAATATACCACATTCATCTGGTCTGTTTCGGCATAGCGCACACGCATTTGTGTTGTTGATTCGTACATGGGAAGTTTAAATGTTTGAACGTTTGAGTGTTTGAATGTTCATGAAGTCACGGGTTCACTTGTTCCGGAGTTCGTGTTCACAATCTTATACACAAAGATAATTTTTAAAAAAGAAAGCGATTATAAGCCAACGTTTTTATTCTTCCTCCCCTTCTTCTCCTATCGATTCGATATCCACTGTATCATGAACTGCTACCATTTCTTCTTCGTCCAGTATTATATTTTTTGAGAAGTACTCAGTTAAGTTGCGGCAAAAAATGATCATCAGGCAAGGGAGTAACAGATGAAATAAATCAATAATCCATGAAGGTGGGGGGTTTTCAAACTCATTTCCAATTCTATGCGGCACATGGCTTGTAAATGATAGGTAAACGTCTTTTAAAAAAGTTGGAATATGATCAAGTAGGTGGCCAAGTGCAAGCACAACTATCAATATTGAAAGAAGTTGTTTTGGAGTACTAAAAATAGTAAGGCTGTCTTCCAGCCCAGACTTTTCGGTAATAAATTTAGCTATGTTTCCCGATTTTGAAATTACAATAAAACCGGTTAAAAGAATTACTATGAAAATGACTAGATATTCTGCTGCAAGAAAGATATTAAAATCATTACTGTATTTTTGAAAGGAGCTTGTAAATAAATACGTTACCCCCAACTCAAGATTGCTTATATCAGCATAAATAGCCATTATACCAACATAAATAACTATCAATTGTACCAGCGCGTTCTTTTTCATCGGCAGGGTTTATGGTTATAGCATAATGCAATATAATGAAAATAAAACCCCTCCAACCCTCCGAACTTGGAAGCCGGTAAACTTGTGAACTTCTGGAACAAGTGAACTCGTGAACTTCTGGAACCTGCGAACTTTTTAAACTTTTTCAAACATTCAAACTTCTCAAACCCTCAACTCCCGCTTATCATTGCATCTATACTTATTTTTCCCGGCCCGCAGAGCAGCAATGCAAAAAAAACGGTAATGTATAATGAGCCGGTTTCATTGTCAAGCAAAGGCTTTCCCGCATTGTGGCCAAAAATTGCTACCAGCATGGTTATAATAATGGGTATTGTTGCAAAACGGGTGAATAATCCCAATATAATAAACAGGCTGCAAAACAGCTCGGCAAAAATGGCCAGTACAAGCGAGGTTTTTGGCCCCATACCCAAAAAGCTATAAAAATTGCCCTGCAACGTATCAAATTTCTGTAGTTTGTCAAGCCCGTGCAAAAACAGCATAAGCAGCCCGGATACCAGCCTTAAGCCCAGCATCGTTAGGTTAAAAGCCCATTCACTGTAATGAATAGATAATAACTTTTTCATACGCAACGTTTGTATAAATGTAACAGGTACAAATGTTTATCCACAAATAACACAACAATGTTTATACCGTATGCATACTTATTACATTTAAAGTAATTTTACTTTTTATTAAGAAAGGGTTTGAAATATTTGCTAAACTATTCCGTTCAATCAGCATTATGAAATTTACCTGTAAGAAAGCCGGTTTGCTATTTGCCTCAGTCCTGCTGTTCTACGTGTCCAAAGCCCAGTTTACCAAAGAAAATGATGACCCCGATGCCGATTTTAAACTGGCCAAAGAACTTTACCTGAAAGAACAATTCAGCCTGGCATACCCCCTGTTTAAAACGCTTTATTCCGAAAACAAGGCAAACAGCAGCATTCCGGTAACCATCAAAACTGAGTCCAAATATTATTCCATTATTTGCGGTTTGCAATTAAATGATGAAACGGCTGTACAGGATGCTAAAGATTTTATATACCTGGAGCACCATGCCCCGCGTATTGAAATGATGAGTTATCACCTGGCTGAATACTATTACCGTAAAAAAGATTTTGCCGGTGCAGTTACCTATTATGAGATGACCAATATTGAAAATTTAAGTAACCGGGAGATAGCCAATATGAAATTTCACCAGGGCTATTGTTATTTTACCATGCAGCGTTTTGCCGATGCAAAACAATTGTTTGACGCGGTAAGGCAAATACCCGCAGACCCCAATTATATTGACGCCAATTACTACTACGGTTTTATTTCGATGAATGATAAGAAATACAACGATGCGCTGGCTTCCTTTAAAATAGTGGAGGATAAACCAGCTTACCAAAGTATTGTGCCTTATTACGAAACAGAAATATACTATTTCCAGGGGCAAAAAGACCAGGCACTTGAATATGGCGAAAGGGCTTTACAAACAGGCAACCAATATTACGACCTGCAGCTACGTCAATTGGTAGGGCATATATGGTTTGAGAAAAAGGATTTTGCAAAGGCGCTCCCTTATCTTGAGCAATATGTAAGCCATACAGAAAAAGTTAGCCGTGAAGATCTTTATGAATTGTCTTTTTGCTATTACCAGGCAAAACAATGGAAAAACGCCGCAACCGGGTTTAAAGAATTAGGCGGCAAACAGGATTCTCTTGCACAGAACAGCATGTACCTGCTTGCTGACGCCTACCTGAAGTTAGACCAAAAACCAAGCGCCCGGAGCGCCTTTTTATTCTGCGCATTGAATAGCAGCAATGCCAGGCAAAAGGAAGTTTCAAAATTTAATTATGGCAAGCTTTCTTATGAGCTTGGATATAATGATGTTGCCTTAAGTGAATTAAAGGCGTTTATCGCAGCCTATCCAAAGTCAGAATACAATGCCGAAGCCAAAGACCTGTTGGTGAGCGTACTCGCAAATACCAATAACTATAAAGAGGCTTTGCAAATGATGGATAGCTTAGGCACGCCAAGCGAAACAGTTAAACGCGTTTATCCCAAAATATTATATGGCCGTGCCACAGAGCTTATTAATGATCAGCAAATAGTGCAGGCAGACGAGCTGCTTACAAAAATATTTATCACTCCGAATAACGAAACGCAACTGCCCTATGCCAATTTTTGGAAAGGGGAAATTGCTTTTCGCAACAATCAATACGATTCGGCTATTTTTTACCTTAACAACTACATGCGGGCTCCGGTAAATTACGGAGAAGTAAATATTACCAATGCCGAATATACCTTAGGCTATAGTGCATTAAGAGAGGAAGATTATGACAATACTTTAAGATATTTTGAGCAGATAACACGATCAATTAACGCCTCATCCACTCCCCTGCAACAGGACGCTTATATACGCAGCGCCGATTGCTATTTTATGAAAAAGAATTACAACAGGGCGCTACAGATGTATGACGCAGTAATTAATCTTAATTTACCTGCTGCAGATTATGCTTTATACCAAAAAGCCATCATAGCCGGCGCATCTGGTGAGGTGCCTCAAAAGATAAGCCTGCTGCAATCTGTTTCGCAACGCTTTCCATCCTCACCGCTTAATGCGGATGCCAACATGGAAATTGCCAACACTTACCTCGCAAACGAAAATTATGAGAATGCCATAGCTCCTCTAAATAATCTCCTTAAAAATAAGAATGCAGCTGCTTTTAGCCCGCAGGCATATCTTAAATTAGGGGTAGCCTATTATAACCTGAAAAACAATGATGAGGCTATTAATAATTTTAAAAAATTGGTGGCGACATATCCCAATTCACCGGAGAGCGATCAGGCAGTTGATTATGTACGCAGCATATTTATTGAGAACCAGCATCCCGCAGATTTTGTCGCGTTCATGCGGCAGAGCGGCAAGACAGTAAGTTTTTCTGAAGAAGACTCACTTACTTATGTGTCCGCAAACATGGCTTATAACAACCATTCATTTGATATTGCTTTAAAAGGGCTCACTGATTATATAACCAAATTTCCTGATGGCCATTATGCTATTGATGCAAACTACCAGGCCGCAGAAATATTAAACAGTAAACAGGACTATATTGAGGCCCTGCAATATTATGCTGCTGTTGCCGAAAAAGCGCCCAATAAATATGCGGAGGTAAGCGTATTAAACGCAGCCCGTATATGCTATTTTGAATTGAAGGATTATAACAAGGCCGAACAATATTACCTGCAGTTAAAAGGCCTTGCTACTGCGCCTGAAAACAAGCTGGAAAGCATGCGTGGCTTATTACGCTGCCAGTACAAGCTTTCTCAATGGGCAGATGCAGTGCCCAATGCACAGGACCTTTTGCAACAAAAAGGATTGGCTACGGACGACAGGATGATGGCCAATATGGTGGTAGCTAAAAATTACCAATTGAATAACCAACCAGGTGAAGCGTCGAATGCTTATAAGTCTGTTGTAGAATTAGGGAAGTCGGAATATGCCGCTGAGGCAAGATACCATATAGCGGAGATTTTACTGGCACAGGGTAAACTGCCCGAAGCTGAAAAGGCTTCTTTTGAGGTAATAAATAAAGCAGGTTCTTATGATTACTGGATAACCAAAGCTTATATATTACTTGGGGATGTGTATTACCAGGAGAAAGACTATTTTAATGCGGAAGCCACCTTGAAAAGTGTTACGGAGAACGCTTCCAATCCTGATCTTAAAAAAGAAGCGCAGGCTAAATTAGATATAGTTGTTGCAGCTAAAACCCAAAACAGTAAAGTAGAGCAACAGTAAAACAAAGCAGCATGAAAAAATTATTTATTATAGTTATCTTATTATCAGTTACAGGAATGGCTTTTTCACAAAGGCAAAAAAAGGTGAAGAAACCCGCTGCTCATAAAACTGAAATACAGGCCCCTGTTCAAACTACTGACACAACAACATCACGCACAGTTGTTGTTACTGCTGCATTTAAGCCATCCTTAAAAACATCCTCCAAAATAAATTTCAGTGCTGCGGCTCCGGTGGCTGATAGTGTGTTACCAACACTTTCGTACAACGTTCCCGCGCAAAATCTATTTTTCATGTACCAATCTGCGGCTTTAAAACCGCTTGCGGAAAATATTGATACCGTTATTCATTGGGAAAATAAAAATTACATAAGGGCCGGCTACGGCAATTATACAACGCCTTACCTGCAAACAGGGCTTTCCTTTGGCGACGGTGTAAACAGTGTTGTAAATATTCATGGCCTGTACACGTCGTCCAATGGCGCGCTGCTCTCTGAGAATTTCAGCAAGCTTAATCTCGAAGCCCTTGGTATTTTCAGCGATTCCAGTAATAATAATGAATGGAATGGCAAATTATTTTTAAAGACCAGCACACAATACCAATACGGCTTTCAACCCGATACACTAAAGTTTACCAATGACCAGCTTCGCCAGCAGTTCACCACTTTTGGCGGAAAAGTTGGCATTCGTAATAAAAAAGATAACGATGCCGGTATCAGTTATTCACCAAGCGTGTCTCTTAACCTCTTCAATGACAACAGGAATGGCAAGGAAGATAATTTTATAATAGATGCCCCCCTGTCAAAATCATTCGGGAAAATATTGGCATTTAATCTTGGGTTAACAGCAGACATCACCAGTTATAAAAGCGATAGTGGTACCGTTAATAACAACCTATATTATTTAACCCCGGCAGTGCAATTTAAAACGCCCAATTTTAAGCTCATCGCGGGCTTTATCCCTTCATGGGATAATAATGCATTCAAAATGCTCCCCAATTTTTCTGCCGAGGCAAAAATAACGGATGAAAAATTTATCCTGCAGGCTGGCTGGATAGGGTATTATAATAAAACTACCTACGAATCGCTGGCAGAAATAAACCCATGGTTAAACCAGCCGCGCTCATTTTTAAATACAAGAATAACTGAACAATATGCCGGTTTTAAAGGTTCTGCGGGGGACCATTTTACCTATAACGCAAAAGTGTCGTACCTGCAATTCAGCAACCAGCCTTTGTTTGTAAACGATACCATTACGGGCAAATCGTTTGACGTGGTGAATGAATCGCAAATGAAAGACATCCGTATTCATGGGGAAGTTGGCTATACTGTGCAGGAGAAGTTCTCTTTGCTTGCAGGCATGAGCTTTAACCAGTACACTAATCTTATTGACAATCAAAAGCCATGGGGATTATTACCCTTAGAAATAAACGGCGCCCTCCGCTGGCAGGTAATGAAAGGCGTGCTCGTAAAAAGCGATGTGTTCTTTTGGGATGGCGCACAGTACCGCACCAAACAATTACAGGCCGGTAAGCTTGACCCCGCGCTTGACTTTAACGCAGGCCTTGAATTTAACATAGTGCATAACTTTGATTTTTGGGCGCAGTTCAACAACATATTCAATAACAGGTACGAACGCTGGAACCAATACCCCGTTTTAGGCTTTAATGTTCTGTTAGGAGTTGTATATTCGTTTTAATAAACGGTAAAACAGCATGTACGGATACCTGTATAAATATCTTGTATTACATAAAAAACTACAGCTTCCGGGCATTGGTTTATTTAAGATAGACCATGTGCCATCGCGCATTGATTTTATAAATAAAAAGATACATCCCTTTTTTCCTGTTATTCGTTTTACCCAGGGTGCAACCATTGCTGATAAATATTTTTACCGTTTTATTGCCGCCGGCCTTAGCATTGATGAACTGGAGGCTATTCAAAAATTCAACGAATTCCTTTTCCATTTAAAAGAACAATTCTCCCTGAATGGGTTTGTTGATTTTCCCGGCATTGGAAGATTAACCAAACAATTTTCCAGTACTTATTCCTTTAAACCTGAAAACACCCTTCAATCTCTTTATCCCGATGTACATGCCGAAAGAGTGATAAGAAAAAATGCGTCGCACACTATAAAAATAGGGGAAGAAGAAGTAAACTCCCTGGAAGAAAAAACTGAAGAACCGGCAGACAAACCCGAAATAGAAAACTGGAAGATACATGCGCTGGTACTTGCGTTAATAGGCATAATGGTGATAGCCTATTATTTTTTGACACGATAGTTTTTCATCTGTCAGAACCATGATTTGTCCAATGGACTCCTGTGGAGGGGGATTTACAGGATGGTGAGGATATAATAGCTACAAGCCATACTTTATACTCTTCGTTGGTGAAAACACCCAACAAAGCGGAATTTTTCTTCTACGAAATATGAATCAATACGAATATACGAATCGGAGGTCGCAAGCTCGTTGCGTTTACTTCTATTACTCCGGCTTTATCACGACTGAATTAAGCTTCCTTTCGGAACGCCTTCATTCCACCAATCTGACACAGTTTGGTAACCTTACATCCAAAACTGTCCGCTGTATCAAAATGTAACATCGATTGTATCGAATGCGAACAGTTTTAATGATCTTTTCAAAATCTCGCAGACAAATTAAAATCCATTCATCAAATTATTTTGCCTTTCATAAGCAATAATCACCTTTCATCACCAAAAATTATCCCATTAACACATACTTACATGCCGTTTGCCTTATACATGCCAAATGATGTTTATGAAAAAGATAATATGGTTACCGGTTATAGTTGCAGCAGTTCTTTTGGCAGCCTGGAGTAAACCACTGAAAGAAATGATGATGCCTGAAAAAACAGTCAGCAAGAATATAAGCTTTGCCGTATATAAAACAAACAACTATACTTCAAAAGTGTACGACGATGCTTCTGCAAAATTGCAGGTAAGCGTGGTTAAAACAAGGGGCAGCAAACGCAGCATAGTTTGGCAGAGATCATACGATGCAAAACTGCTGAAAGAATACCCTTCACTGGAAAACGCTATTTCCCAAAAACTTGTGATAAACAATGTGGTTGACAGCAAAGAACAATTAGAAGTTGTTTATACGCTTACCTACAACTCAAAAGGCAGTGTAATGCAGTTGCAAGACGAAGCCGTTATTTCAAAAGGTGCAAAGGATGGAAAATTGTTTATTAATATTTAGAGAGGAGTCCGGAAGTCGGGAAAGACGGGAAGTCCGAAAGTCACGAAGGCCGAAAGACAAGAAGAAGGGGGAGGCGACAAAGAATATTTTTTTAAAGTGCAAGCAGTTGGTTTTTATTATATAGGGACATTCAATCCTACCCCAGGCAACCGTTAATCTAAGAAATAAGGAAAGGTACACATTGAGTGTACCTTTCCTTATTTATGTGACGCCCTATGCGTGTAGCATACAGCTTAAAGCATGCGGCCTCGCTCTTATCTCGCTTCTGCCATATCGGGTATATGCTCTACTTTGTAAGCACCCTCATCAAGCTTTGCTTTTGTTTCGCTAAAGGCGGTAAGGGTAAGTTCAATATCTTCATCGGTATGCGAGGCGGTAGGTATTAACCGGTAAATGATATGCCCTTTTGGAATTACAGGATACACCACAATTGAACAGAATATACCGTAATTCTCGCGCAAGTCCATAACCATGGCAGTTGCTTCTTCAACCCCACCTTTCATATAAACCGGGGTAACCATGGTGTTGGTATTG
The DNA here is from genome assembly GCA_013286305.1 of Bacteroidota bacterium. GTDB lineage: Bacteria > Bacteroidota > Bacteroidia > Chitinophagales > Chitinophagaceae > JABDFW01. The sequence continues at coordinate 13,431 of JABDFW010000012.1, read as the reverse complement.
CCAATATCAAAGCCACGTTCCTTTAAACCATGCTGCAGTTTTAAAGCATTATACCAAAGTTTTTTACGCAGTTCAGGCATGGTACGCAGCATATCCAGCCTTTTAAGGTTACCCACTACAATCGGCATGGGCAGGCTCTTGGCAAATATTTGCGAACGTATGTTATAACGTATATAATCAATAATAACTCTTGGGCCCGCGGTAAACGCGCCTATAGATGCCATTGATTTGGCAAAGGTGGAAAAATACAGGTCAATCCCATCCTGGCAGCCCTGCGCTTCGCCTGCGCCGGCGCCCCTTTCACCCAGCGTACCAAAACCGTGGGCATCATCCACCAGCAAACGAAAATCAAATTTATCTTTCAGCGCGATGATCTCTTTCAGCTTGCCCTGGTCGCCCGCCATACCAAAAACGCCTTCGGTAATAACCAAAATGCCGCCATGGCCCTGCTTCTCAATCAAAGCTGCTGAGCGCTCCATTTGCTTTTCAAAATCTTCTATATCATTATGCTTATATACGTATCTGTGGCCGGGGTGCAGGCGCAAGCCGTCAATAATACAGGCGTGGCTTTCGGCATCATACACTATTACATCGTGGCGGCCGCAAAGCGCGTCAATGGCGCTCATAATCCCCTGGTAGCCATAATTCATTAAAATGGCATCTTCTTTTCCAACAAATTCAGCCAGTTCGCGTTCCAGTTGCTCGTGGTTATTGCTGTTACCGCTCATCATCCTGGCGCCCATGGGCAAAGCTAGCCCAAATTCCGCCGAAGCATCGGCATCCACTTTTCTTACAGCAGGGTGGTTAGCCAGCCCCAGGTAATTGTTAAGGCTCCATACTATCATTTCCTTGCCACGAAACTTCATGCGGCTGCCTATTTCGCCTTCCAGCTTGGGAAATGCAAAATACCCGTGCGCCCTTTCGCGGTGCTGCCCGATGGGGCCGTAATTCTTGATCAATCTTTCGAAAATGTCTGCCATGTATATCCAGTTTAATAATGAACTGACCTGTTACCGCTTCCGGCTTTTCTTCATCCAAAAGTGCGTCATTCTGAGTTAAGAACGGAGGCGACGGAGTTAGACTATCGGAGCTTGGCAAGTTATTGCAAAAAGCACTTACTTTCCGGTTGCGGCAAAAATAAGAAAAACAAGCTAACAGGCGTACGTAAAAATGAGAAGGTTTGTTTAAAATGGAGAATGCATAGTCCGTAAGACCGAAAGTCCGAAAGTCCGGAAGTCCGGAAGACCCAAAGAGGCTCCCACTTGAAATTCACGCAGAGACGCAAAGGCGCAAAGTCGGGAGGCAAATGAATCACTTCAATCATTTTCTATTGGCGAAGGTGGACGGAGTGAGTAGCTATAATTCTTCCTACCTTAGCTAAACATCAACCGGTTCGATGATTGCACGAAACACCTGTAAACTTATTATGCTGGTTGCTTTACTTTACTCCTGTAAAGCAAGGGCGCAAGATAATGCCGTGTATATTGACAGTGTAAACCGCTATCAAAAATTTGTAGACTCATTAGTGCGTGATTTTACAATAAACCTTGCAAGTAACCTGCGGCACGCAAGCGCCGAATATAATTGTGCAGACGGCAGGATTTGGGGGGCATATGCAGAGCTATACAGAGATGCAAAGAGGCAGGTCATTATTCTTACCTGGCAATCAAGTTGCGATACGGTATTTGAAGACAAATCTTTTTATTTTATTAACAATAAAATAGTGCTTGCAATGGATGGAGTTTTCAGGGGAGGCAAAAGAGAAAAAAAATATTATAAGAACGACATACTGATTTTTGAAGATGATAATTGGGTGGAAGATGCAAAACCCAACGATAAAGACTTAGCCAAAGGGTACGACATATTAAAAGACCTGACGCAGCAATTGGGGAGAAAATTGTAGGAATGATTACTTTTTTGCCTCAATTGGCGTTGTCAACAACAGATTTACTAACCCTGCAAGAGCTTAAGATGAGAATTGTACTTTAGTCTTGTTTATATTCAAAGCCATTAGTCTGACACAAAGCGATTCGCAGATCTTTTTCTACTTGTTTCAACTCCGCCCAAATAGGATGCTCACGATTTTCCTTACCCGTCATTTTATCCCTAATTGCCTTTTTTCTCTTATCAAAAAAATCTATTGCCTTTAAAACATGATCAGTATCTAAGTTTATCACGCCTTTTAATAAAATAACATTTTTTTCTAACAGCTTGCCAATGTTGATCCTGTTTTCGGTCAAACTCAAATAGCCGTTTGGCCCACCCCAAACTTTATCTGCATCTTCGTCATCTTGAGAATCATCTTCCCAATCGCAAACTGAACAAACATCATACGCTCCCCTTACACTAAGGGTAGGGTAGCCACATCCAGGGCAAGTAAATAGCTTCAGCCCTTTTTCTTCAATATAATTGTCAAACAGTTGCCTTTTATAATAAAATTCAACCAATATCTTTTTGTCGCTTTCGGTTATTTTTGACGGGTCGAACATGTTGTCTTTTATTTAATCGAAACTATTCAAACTTAAACCCTAATTCCTCAATGGTTTTCCCGTTTTCAACACACTCTCTATTCTTTGTAAAGTTTTCTTTTCGCCGCAGAGGCTTAAAAAGGCTTCGCGCTCAAGGTCGAGTAAATATTGTTCGGTTACTAAGCTTTGTTCACTAAGGTCGCCGCCGCACATGACATACGCCAGTTTTTTAGCAACTGTAACATCATGGTCTGTTGCATAACCACCGCGCCACATACCGTTTATGCCGGCATACAAGGCCCCCAATACAGAGCGTCCAAGTACTTTTACATCCTTGCGCTGTACAGGCTGTATATAGCCCTGGTCGTACATTTCAATCACCGCATTTTTTGCTTCCGCAATCCTGCGGTTTTGGTTCATCACAATTTCATCATGCCCTTTTCTTAAAATACCCATTTCAAAAGCTTCAAAGCCGGAGGTGGCCACCCTTGCAGTAGCTATAGTAAAAAAGCGGTTCTTTAGTGTTATGGTCTCGGGCTCATCTTCATGCATTTCATCGGCAGCACGCATCGCGAATTCTTTGGTGCCACCACCTCCGGGAATCACGCCGATGCCTGCTTCTACCAACCCTATATAGGTTTCAGGGGCGGCAAATACTTTATCGGCGTGCAGGTTCATTTCACAGCCGCCGCCAAGCGTTAAACCATGCGGAGCAACAATAACAGGAATGGCGGAGTACCTAACCCGCATCATTGTATTCTGGAACATGCGTATGGCCAGATCCATCTCATCGTATTCTTGCTCCACAGCATACATAAATATCATGCCCACATTAGCGCCCGCACTAAAGTTTGCGCCATCATTGGCAATAACAAGGCCTTTGAATTTTTCCTCTGCTATGCCAATGCTTTTATTTACCGCTTCCAATACTTCGCTGCCAATGCTGTTCATTTTTGTGTTCCATTGCAGTGCCACCACGTCATTGCCAATATCGTACAGAGCGGCATTGCTGTTCTTCCAAACAGTCTTGTCTTTATAGTTGGAGAGAATAATGAAAGCTCCAGCCCCCTCTTCTCCCCCTGTGGGGGATGAATAAGAATGAGACAATGGAGAATAACTCAACCGCTGCCCGTTTATCACTTTATAGAATGACGTATTGCCTGCGGCAAGCATTTCTTCCACCCACGGCGCTACCTTATAACCCGCTGCCTTCATGGCTTCCACGGTTTTAGCAACACCCAACACATCCCAACTTTCAAATGCGCCTATCTCCCATCCAAAGCCTGCCATCATAGCATCGTCAACACGGTATATTTCATCACTTATTTCAGGTATGCGGAAGGAGATATAAGAAAACAACGCATAGTGAAACTGCCGGTAAAATTCGCCTGCTTTATCCTGCCCTGCCACCAATACTTTTAATCGCTGCTTCAAATCTTCGATGGGCTTTGCCGCTTCAAGTGTGGCAAACTTTGGCTTTATGCGTGGCTTATATTCCATGCTCTGCAGGTCGAGTACAAATATCTCTTTATCCTTTTTCAGTTCTTCCGGGCTGCCCTGTGTAACCGGCAGTTTTTGTTTCTTAAAAAAACCCTGCCCTGTTTTATCGCCCAGCCAGTTATTGGCAACGATTTTATCAAGCCACACTGGAATATTAAACAGTTCTTTAGCTTCATCGCCGGGGCAATTTTCCGCAACCCCTTTTGCCACTTTAACCAGTGTATCAATGCCCACCACATCCGCCGTTCTGAAAGTAGCCGATTTAGGGCGGCCAACTATAGGGCCTGTTAAAGCATCAATCTCGTCAATGCTCAAACCAAGCTTCTCCATGCTGTTAAAAATGCTCATAATGCCAAATACGCCAATGCGGTTGGCAATAAAAGCAGGCGTATCTTTTGCCAGCACGGTTGTTTTACCGAGGAACAAATCGCCATAATGCATTAAAAAATCAACAACTTCTGCGTCAGTATCTGTTGTTGGGATTATCTCCAGCAGGCGCAGGTAACGCGGCGGGTTAAAGAAATGCGTTCCGCAAAAATGCTTTTTAAAATCTTCGCTCCTGCCCTGTGACAGCATATTAATAGGAATGCCGGATGTGTTTGAGGTGATTAGTGTTCCGGCCTTGCGAAACTGCTCAACCTTTTCATACACCTGCTGTTTTATGTCCAGCCTTTCCACTACCACTTCTATTACCCAATCGCAGGTAGCGATATCTTTCATGTTATCATCGAAGTTGCCGGTTGCAATCCTTTTTACCACGTCTTTAGTATATACTGGGGAAGGATTGCTTTTTAAAGCGGCCTGCAAAGCATCATTCACTATTTTATTGCGCTCTACGGGTTTTGCATCGGCTGCAATGCCTTTGGGTACAATATCAAGCAATAATACCTGTACGCCAATGCCTGCAAAATGGCAAGCTATACGGCTGCCCATTACACCACTGCCTAATACTGCCACTTTTTTAATGATACGTTTCATACAACTAAGCTTTACTTTTCATATCACCTAAGGTTAAATCTCAAAAATTAGTTAGCTATGCAACTAATTTTGTACCGAAGGTAATATTTTTTGTTACAGGTTAATCCGCTATTATAAATTTTCAAAAAATCGTAATCTTACAATATAATGAGGGAGGAAGATTGCATACAAATTTTTAAGGCGGGCGTTAATGCTGTGAAGCCGAACAGGCTTATTCCGGGTTATTTATATTGGGATGATGAGGGATTAGTTGCTGGTAATAAAAAATTTTTTAAAGACACATTAAACGGCATTTATATACTTTCAGTTGGCAAGGCTGCGGCGGCAATCGCGTTTGAAGCAGAAAAGATATTGGCAGATAAAATAACAGCAGGGCTTGTTGTTACAAAATATGGGCATGCACTTCCCCTTCAACATTGCCATATTATTGAAGCGGGGCACCCGGTACCAGATGACAACAGCGTAACGGCATCGAAAGCAATACAACAATTTTTATTACCGTTGCATCAAGATGGCCTGTTGCTTTGTTTAATAAGCGGCGGTGCTTCGTCCTTGATAGGCGATATAGCAGAAGGGATTTCTTTGGGAGATATGCAGGCGCTTTCAAAATTATTACTGCCGTGCGGCGCCGATATACACGAAATAAACACTATAAGAAAACATATTTCGACCTCCAAAGGAGGACAGTTGCTTCGTTATACAAACAATGCCAATGTGGTTTCATTTATTATCAGCGATGTATTGGGTGATGATATTGGCGTAATTGCAAGCGGGTTAACCGCACCCGATAACTCGACATTTGAAGATGCCTTGAAGGTGCTGCAAAAATATGAGCTTATAGAAAAAATACCTGCTTCGATACGAGATCATTTAAATGATGGGTCGGCTAAAAAAATCACAGAAACACCTAAGCCGGGGGATAAACTATTTGAGAAAGTTGATAATAATATTATTGCGGGCAATAGCATTGCACTACATGCCTCGGCAGCAAAAGCAAGGGATTTCGGATATCATGTTGAAATAATAAATAGTAGTATAAATGGTGAAGCCAAAGACGAAGCAAAAAAGTTTGTTGATATTATACAGGCTTACAATGGCCCCAAACCAGCGTGCCTGCTAATGGGTGGTGAAACAACGGTAACCATTAAAGGCAGTGGCAAAGGAGGGCGCAACCAGGAGTTTGTATTGGCGGCTTTATGCGAACTACTAAAAGAAAATGCAAGCCCCGAAAAGATGCCCGTTATCTTATCTGGTGGCACGGATGGCAGCGATGGCCCTACAGATGCAGCAGGCGCTTTTATTGATATAAATGTTATTTTAAATATGCAGAAATTATCCATAAACCCCTTACATTTTTTACAAACCAACAACGCTTATAACTTTTTTAAACAAGTTGATGGCCTTTTAATAACAGGCCCGACGCAAACGAATGTTATGGATATAATTATAGGATTAATACATACATAATAAGCATAGCCGGATTACAGAGGTAACCTGCTTTAAAAAAATATTTTTGTTATTACATTTGGTGAATTGAAAAATTTATATACTTTTAACAAATGTTTAGTCAAAAGATAACATCTTTAAAGCCAGGCTAAACAACGGACCTCTTCGATTGCTACGACCATAATAGAACTCCACCGCCTCCGGTGGAGTTTCGTTTTTTTCACCACATAGGCATGTAGAAAACATAGAAAACACATAGATAATTTTTGTAGGCCATCTATCACTGCGTATATTCCCCTCCTCTCCAACTGGTATAAAACAAAACCCCGCATAACTGCGGGGCTGTATATACTTACGTGCCTCTATGATTACTAGGTGCCTATGTGGTATAGTATTAGTTCTTACCCATCAACTCAACACTCCTGTTTATAAAGTTTGTCAGCTCGCTGCCTTTTAATAAACCTTGCGAAAGCAACGCCAGGTCGGCTAATGAGCGTGTTTGTTTTTCCTGCCTTTCTTTGTTTTCTTCTTTCAGCAGTGACTGGTAAATAGGATGGTTACCGTTTACTGTTAGTGTTACTTCATCGGGCATTTGTGCGTAGAAGGATGTCATACCGCCGCCCATGGCCCCCATATCTTTCATCCTGCGCATAAACTCAGGCCTTGTTGCAACAACTGGCGCTGATTCGGGACTTAGCCCTTTTACTTCAACCGTTACATGCAATTCGGGTATCTCTACCTTAAACAATCCTTTCAATGCTGTTTCTTCATCCTTGCTCAGCACACTTTCCGCGTTCTCTTGTTTATCAATAATGTTATCAACTATATCGGCATCAACCCTGGTAAAATGCACATTCTCCCATTTCATTTCCATGTTATTGATAAATGCCGCGTCAACAAGTGTCTCCATCTTTACAACTTTATAGCCTTTATTTGCACAGGCTTTAATATAAGTATCCTGTTGTATTGGGTTTGTAGTATAAATAATAACCTGCTTGCCTTCTTTATTCTTCTGCAATGTTTCTGTTGCAAGCCTATACTCTTCCATGGTATAGAATTTTTGCTCACCTTCAGGCATGGCATCTTCCATGATAAGGAACTTGTTTGCCTTATCAAGAAATTTATCATCGGTCATCATTCCATACTTCACAAACAGCCCAAGGCTTTCCCATTTTTCTTCAAAAGATTTTCGGTCGTTCCTGAAAATTTCTTCCAGTTTATCAGCAACTTTTTTGGTAATATGAGCATTTATTTTTTTAACGTTAGGGTCGCCCTGCAAATAGCTCCTGCTAACATTTAAAGGAATATCAGGGCTGTCAATAACGCCATGAAGCAACATTAAAAATTCGGGAACAATGTCCTTGACCTCATCGGTTACAAAAACCTGGTTGCTGTAAAGTTGTATCTTGTCTTTCTGAATTTCGTAGCTCTGCTTGATCTTAGGGAAATATAAAACACCTGTAAGATTGAAAGGGTAATCCACATTCAGGTGTATCCAAAACAAAGGCGTTTCGCTGTAAGGGTATAATTCGCGGTAAAAATTCTGGTAATCTTCGGCTGTTAATTCAGAAGGTTTTTTTGTCCAGATAGGGCTGGTGTTATTAATGGGCTTTTCATCTTTTTTCTCTTCGCCTTCTTTCTTTTCACTCCCGTCTGAAAAATAAACCGGCACGGGCAGGAAGCGGCAAAATTTCTCTAATATGCTCTTTATCCTGTGTGCTTCTAAAAATTCTTTGCTTTCGTCATTTATATGCAACACTATTTTGGTGCCGCGGTCGCTTTTATCAATTTGATATAATTCAAATTCGGGGCTGCCATCACAGGTCCAATAGACGCCGTTTTCATCTTTATAGCTTTTGGTAAATATTTCCACTTTTTCGCTCACCATAAAAGCGCTGTAAAAACCCAGCCCAAAATGGCCTATTATATTGGCATCTTTATACTTGGTTAAAAACTCTTCGGCGCTGCTAAAGGCAACCTGGTTTATGTATTTATCTACCTCTTCCTGCGTCATACCCACACCCCTGTCAATAATGCTTAGGGTTTTTTCTTTAGCATCAAGCACTATGTCTATCCTCAGTTCGCCCAGCTCGCCCGTTGCCTCTCCCATACCGGAAAGGGTTTTTATTTTTTGCGTGGCATCAACCGCGTTACTCACCAGCTCACGCAGAAATATCTCATGATCACTGTACAAAAATTTCTTAATAATAGGAAAGATGTTCTCGGTCTGAACACGAATCTGTCCTTTTTGCATGTGCGTATAATTTGAAAGTTTGAAAAAGTTTGAAAAAGTTCCGGAAGTTCACAAGTTCACGCGTTTAAGAAGTTGAAAGGCATTTAAACCGGTGAACTCCTGGAACTTGTGAACTACTTGAACTGTGCCTCATCAAACCTAATACCAAAGGGCGATTTTCTGCCAGTATGGCAATAAAAGCCAACTGCCGGGGTTGTTTATTACCTTTGAGGCTGTTATTTAGCGTATGAAGCAGTTTGATGTTCCGAATATATACCGCAGCAGCCTGATTAGCGCCGTTAAAAACAAACGCCGCCAGCAGGATAAGCTTAAAAAGGATTTTACACCAACTTTACTCAATTTCGGCCCGGTGCGGGTATATCTTGCCCGGCATTTCGGGTTTTGTTATGGGGTTGAAAATGCTATTGAAATAGCCTTTAAAACCATTGACGAAAACCAGGGTAAACGGATATTTTTATTGAGTGAAATGATACACAACCCGCAGGTAAATGCCGATCTGCAGGAAAGAGGCGTGCAATTTTTACAGGATACCTATGGAAAACAAGTGATTCCATTTGATGAACTGACAGGTGATGACGTGGTGATAATACCCGCTTTTGGCACTACCCTGGAAATAGAAAAACTATTGGCCGGTAAGGGCATACACACAGAAAAATATAATACCACCTGCCCGTTCGTAGAAAAAGTATGGAACCGCAGCGAACAAATAGCGCAAAAGGGCTACAGCATAGTGGTGCATGGCAAGCCAAAACATGAAGAAACAAGAGCAACCTTTTCGCACGCGTCGTCTCATACGCCTACTGTTGTAGTGAATGATATGGACGAGACCATTGAACTGGCAAAATACATTACCGGTGAAAAACCAGCCGCTGATTTTTATGATGAATTTAAAGGCAGATACAGCGAAGGATTTGACGTATTGAAACATTTGCAGCAAATAGGCGTTGTAAACCAAACCACGCAGCTTGCCACAGATACACAAGCGATATCTGAATACCTTAAAGAAGTAATTAAAAAGCATTACCATTTAACAGATGCCAATATAAGCCAGCGTTTTGCCGATACGCGCGATACCCTTTGCTATGCAACCAACGACAACCAAACATCGGTATCGGGCATGCTGGAAACAAAAGCCGACCTTGCCATTATCGTTGGTGGATATAACAGCAGCAACACATCGCACCTGGTGGAGTTGTGCGAACAAAAACTATCTTCTTATTTTATTGACGGTGCTGATAAAATTATTTCTTCAAAAGAAATTTTGCATTGCAACTGGAAAACAAAAAAAGAAACGGTGACAACCGGGTTTTTGCCTAACAAACAAAGCGTAAAAATATTAATTACCAGTGGCGCCAGTTGCCCTGATGCTATTGTAGAGGATGTGATAAGAAGACTGGTTGGCCTTTTTGATGTTGAGAAAAATGTGGATGAGGTTGCAGAAGAATTTATATAGGCCCATCATCCCAAAACAATGATCTTAATACGGGTGTAGGTACCCAGCAGGCATCTTTTTTACCATACCATTTGTACCGGTGTTTTGCGATATAGTTATATACTCCATTACGTATAAAAGGCGGTACAATTATAAAAGCATACAGCCAGCCATACAAGCCATCCAATTTTTTTGCAACACGCAACGCCCCTGAGGACCGGGTATATATTTTATTATTCTCCAAAAGAATAAATGAATTTAATTCAGTTGTATTTAGGCCAAAATGCTTCATTACTTCCTGCCCAAACGGTGATTGCAGGGATGCAAAGCGAAACTGTTTTTTCTTATCATGCTTAACAATAAATTGCACAGTACTACTGCAAAGGTTACAAACACCATCAAATAAGACTACCGGGTTACTGATTTTTTCAAGATCGTACATGCAAGAAAAACTGAATTATCGGGCAAAGGTACGATACGTTTACGATGTGCTTTTTTCGAGACTATAGGTGTTCGGGCAAGGCATATAGTCCTGTAGGGACTTTTGGTGGGTAGAATTAGGGAAAAGCACGAGGCGTTCCTATCGGAACGCTTGATGCTCAATGATAAAACATGTTCTACCCACGAAATGTGCCTACGGCACAATAGAAATTGCCTGGAGAATTTAAAGGTACCTTTGGGCACATTACCTTTTCACGGGCTGATGCATAATAAGCTTATTAATAACGGCCTGCACCTGCGCAGATGGAACAGATTCTATAAGATAAGCCTGTTGCGTACCCTCATTCACCCATGCATTACTGCCATCTTTTGCTACGGTAATATGCCCGTATTGTAAATGATAATAAGATTCACAGCCTTTTATCGCAACCAAAACGGCGGTTTCATCCCAGCTCATCCGCCCTGCACTGTCTTCCTTTGCCATAGGAATACAAATACTAAAAACATTTTTAACAGGGCTGTTTTTAATAGCATCATTATGTATCAAAGGCAGGCCCACCTTAATTTTTTGCCCTATTTCAAAACCGCTGAATATAACCGGCGTTTCCCAATTAGTGTAAACATATTGCGATGCAGCAGCATCTTCCATTACATTAAATTCAAAGCCCGAAGGGAATTTGCCGGCCATACAAACCAATTGCTTTACTTTTTGCTTAACAAGCGTTTTCCCATCCAGTTTTGAATATTTATCCGGCGCTGATTGAAGTAAATTAGATAAGTTGGTGAGAAAGCCCACTGTTACTATGGTTACGCTTTTATCCGGCTGAGCCGCAAGCACTTTACGATAAACTTCTACAGCATCGGGCGCCTCATCATTGCTTTTTATTTTATGAGGATATTTTGCAAGAATAGTATCCGTCCAGTGCTGGAAATCGCGTAGTTCAAGTGCCTTACCTTTAGGCACCCCAACTGGTATATCAGGCATATTAAAATATGTATTGAAAACATCCATTACCCCTGCAACGCGTGGATATTTGGTGCTGGTAACAGTGGCAAGAATTTTTGCTTTGCCACTGTCAGCAAAAGCATGCAGAATGGTAATAGCGCCCACATCATCGTAATCAGGGCCCATATCGCTGTCGAAAATAATGGGAACGGGTTTATTGGCTTTTTGGGCCTGCAAAAAAATAATGCATAATAATAAGCATGCAGATATCAATATTTTTTTATTCATAGTAAAATATATAAGTACAGTTTTTTTAAGTATATAACCAGGTCAGACGGAGCCCCCTCAGACCTACGTGAGCTCTTCCTCCTCTCGTCTGTCAACTATCATCTTCTTTCCCAACGACTTATTGACTAATGACTCAATGACCAATGACTTATTGACTGTCTGTTATCATCTGTCATCTCTCCTCATATTCCGGCATATATCAACAATCCAAGTCCGGCAATAAAAAATAAGAACATGGCGGTTATAAGGCCATCTGTTCCCCTGGGTGCATACCTGAACTCTCTCCAGATAAATACGCCCCATAAGGCAGCTATTAAAGTTGCCCCCTGCCCTAACCCGTAAGAAATAGCAGCGCCTGCCTTGCCGGCTGCAATAAGGTTAAGCGAGTTTCCTACACCCCATATCAATCCTCCCAAAACACCAACCATGTGAGTTGAAAATTTTCCTTTAAAATAAGCCGCATAATTGGTAGGTTCTCCCTGCAACGGCTTTCTCATTAAAATAGTGTTGAAGATAAAATTGCTGAGAAATATGCCTGCCGAAAAAACAAATACTGCAGTATAAGGTGTCATCTTTCCAACTGCGGGGTTTTCAAAATTATCCAGGTCCATTGATGCAGCAATAAAGCGGTAAAAGAACGACATTAGTACACCCGCTATCAGTGAAATGACTATCCCTTTCGTAGAAACTTTCCGGCTATTTGCAGATGCCCGCCTGTAAGCGATCGCGTTAATAATAATAGCAATTGCCACCAATGCAACACCCGTAAAAATATAAACAGGGCTCCCCTTTTGCGATGCATAATAATTTACCAACACACCTAATACCAATGCCAACCCAATTGCCACTGGAAAAGCCACCGCCATGCCTGCTATAGCAATAGCAGCAGAAAAAAGAATATTGGCCGCATTAAAAACAACCCCGCCCAATAAAGCGCTGCCGATGCTACCGGTATCCGCCTGGTGAAGGTCATCCATAAAACTTCTGCCCTTATCACCAAAACTGCCAAGCGTAAATGCAGCGAGAATGGAAAACAGTAAAATACCTATTACATAATCCCAATAAAATAATTCGAAGCGCCAGGTTTTGCCTGCAAGCTTTTGTGTATTTGCCCAAGAGCCCCAGCATAGCATGGTAATAATGCAAAAGAAAATTGCTTCACCGTAATTTTGAACTATGAACATATTGGCAGGTTTAATATTTATGAGCGTTTATCGTGAAATGGGAGACGACAAACGTGAAATGCGTCTCCATGAACCTCCGCAACTCGTGAACTTGTGAACTCCTGAACTGAACTCTCAAACACTCAAACTCTCAAACACTCAAACTTCCCTTCTCCACGGCGCCGATGCCTGCGCGCCTAACCTTGTTACTGAAATGGCAGCGGCCCTGCAGGCAAAGGCTATTGCATCAAAAATATCCTGCCCTTCTGAAAGCGCCACGGCCAAAGCCCCGTTGAAAACATCCCCCGCTGCGGTAGTATCAACTGCTGTTACTTCAGGCGCGGCTATACGCCTGTATTCATTGTTACAATATACAAAGGCGCCCTCCGCCCCGAGTGTTATTACCACTTTATCAATGCCTTTTTCGTGAAGCGCAAGCGCTGCTTCCATTGCCGATACATCATCATAAACTGCAATTCCTGTGAGCATTTCGGCCTCTTTTTGATTAGGGGTTA
>JABDFW010000011.1 GCA_013286305.1 Bacteroidota bacterium | reverse complement strand
TATGTACCATTTAATTTAATATCATTCTTGTTGCCCTCAACAGAAATATCTGCGGCAAAAGCATTCGCCTGCTCATTATTTACTTTTATGGTCACTGTGCCAATACTGTCTTTTTCATATTGCAAATTTGCCACGGTAATATCTGAAGTAAAAACGGGGTTGGCAGTTGCGTTTTTTACTGTGGCATTACCATTTATAGTTCCGCTAACAAGTAATGAATCCTGGTTAGCCATGTGTGATAATGTACTTATTTGAAAATTATTGAACTTAACCTGTAAAGGGGCATTCCCTGTTTTTGATTCGCTGTTAATGGAAAGAGATTGATCTCCATTATTTATATTGAAATTATTGATGATCAAACCTGATGAATCGTACTGAATATAGTTATCCTGCGCTACATTCCATTTATCATAATTAAGTACAAGGCCATCAGGCTTAAGGTTGAATTTTATTCCCTGTTCTATTTGTTGCAATGTACCTGCTATATTATATTGGGTTTTATTTTTGCTATCGTTTATATCAAGGGATACATCTGCCTTATTATTTGCTATAAATCCCGCGAGGGATGTATGATAGGTACTTAATGAGCCACCACTGGCACTTTGCACAGATGCACTAAAATTAAGCTGGTTGCCGGCTGTATTAACCAAAACATTCAAGCTATCTGCCTGTGTGCCATTATACATAATTCTTTTTGATTTAAGGGATGCATTCAGATCGCGCGATGTACTGTTGAAAGCTGCGTGCAAGGCAACAGAATCACTACCCTTAACCCCTGAAATAAGTTGCAAAATGAAAGATGACGGAAAAAAAGTGGCGTTCAAATGCCAGTCTTCCGCAGCAAAGCTTTTTTCCTGGTAACCGGCAATATTATAGTATTGATTAATGGTTTGTTCCACCGCCTGCCCCATTTCACTAAACCTGTATTGCCCTGTTAGGTTAGCTTTTAGGAATTCTGAATTAATATTCAGGCTTTTCTGCAAGCCGTTTGCATCTGCTGTTATTAGAATTGAATCGGGGTTTATTTTTCTTTGTGGCGTGGTAACAGACAGTTCAGACAGAGAAATTTTACCAATTAAAGAATCAGGGTTTGCAACAGGCAGGTCAGCCATAATATTAGCATGCAGGCCAATCGTATCTTTTGTTAAATTAAGCGCGTTTAAATTAATGGTATCAAGTTGCAATTGCATTTTAACGTTAGATGGATAAGATGTAGTAAGGTTAGCATTTGCAATAAGATTAAATTTTATATTTTCATCCTGCATATTTGCATTTACATTGGCTGCTCCATTATCGGTGCTGGCTGTTAAAACCAGGTTCTTATATGTATAACCTTTAAGTTGTGCCGATTGAACATTTGCAGCTATTTCTGCAACCGCTTTTTTAAAGTCAAAACCATTTCCTTTTGCTTTTGCGGTTAACGTTATGGCGCCGATATTTTGTTCCTGTTTTGTTAAATACCCAACATTTAAATTATCAAAAGAAACATTCGCTGTATAATTATTGCCGCTCATATTTCCTTTCACAAAAGCATTTCCACTGGAAGAATTTAGCTGTAATTGTGTTTCAAATTCCTTTATGCGCCCTTTAAAATACCCTTTTGCCAAAAGCAATTGCGGAATGCGCACGTTTGAAGGAATTGAATTAGATGGAACAAGCGCAGTAATATCAGTTGAGGTTGTTTTAAAATTTATAATGTTTATGTTATAATAGGCTGTCTTTGCATTGGGCAGCCCTTGTATATTACCTGACAGGTCAACAAATGTATTACCAACCCCGCTTAATTGAAAAATAGGGATGGAAAGGCTTTTTACAAAGCCCTTTAAGCTTGTATTGATATGCAAAAGCGTTTTTTCGTTCCCCCTTAAATTAGCTGCAAGCTGGGGAGCAAAAGTTAGAATATCTTTCGTGTCAATAGTTGAATTTTTAAGCTCTGCATCAATATAAATATCACCAGGCCGCGATGACATTGTTTTTACGGAAGAATATTTTATTATTATTTTATTTTTTATTACAGTTCTGCCGGCCTGCAACACCAGGTTTTGCAGGAATGCCGCAGTATCGCTATAATAAAAATTTGTTTGTAGTTTTTGCAAGCTGAACCCCGACTGATCTTTAAAAGCAAGTTGTTCAATATTACCCTGATACCCTGCTGCGGCAATTGAAATGTTATTGCCGTTAAATTGAAGGCCTTGAATGTTTAGGTGACTGTAATCAATACCCTTTTTAACATGAGGCTGGTTTTCATCGTCATAAATAAAATTCTCATTATTAAAAACAACCTTATCCATTAAAATTTGATATGGAGACGACGAAGAATCATTAACGGCAGTGGAGTTGCTTACCTGTGTTTTATTGCCTTTGCTTTTTTTGATAATAACCGACGCATTTGTATTATTCAAATTAATATCCTTTAGTTCAACTACTGCATTTTGCAGACTGATAATTTTTGGATGGGTACTAAAATCGCCGATTTTTGTATTGACGGTTATTCCTGAAATATCACTCAAATAATTAATGTCAATATTTCTTAAGAAAAGCTCATCTACTTTTATTGATGTATCTGCGTTTGGAGCAAGCTTCTCCTTAATAACTTTGCCTACTGCAGGAGTAATTATTTCCAATGGCGCGTATTGGTGCACCCTTGCCGTAATATTTGATAAGTTAATTGTAGAAACTGCAAAAACAAGCTTCGATGGATCGAGGGATTTTATTTTAGTTTCAAAATTACCGAGGTATAAATAGATATCATTGCCTGTTTCATCGTCTTTAAATGTTGTACGTATATCTTTAAAAACAATCCGATTTATGTTAAACTGCATACCTGCGCTTGTGTCAACAGGCTGAGGCTGTTTTTGAGGCGCCCCCGCGAATGCTTTTATTATATACTCATAGTTGAACGATGTATCCGGGTTAACACGGTATATATTTGCTTTTACGCTATTAAGCTCAAAATAATTAATATTAACCTTATGCTTCAAAAGGTCGAATAAAGCGATATCCACCCTTACTTCTTTACCATATAGCAGCGTATCCTTTTTTTGATCTTCAAAATAAACACCTTTTAGTACTATTTCTTTTGGGAATGAAATGGAAAGCTTGTCAATAACTACTTTGGTTTTAATTTTCTTCTCCAGGTATGCTACTACTCTATTTTTGGCATAATTCTGCACTGCCGGTATTTGAATAAGTATAAGTACCAGGATTAGCAGGAAAATAATACTGCCGAGTATCCAGGCAAATACTTTAAGAATCTTTCTTACAACAGGGTTCAATTAATTAGATAGTTAAAGCTTAATAGTTATGAAT
Source organism: Bacteroidota bacterium (assembly GCA_013286305.1). Lineage (GTDB taxonomy): Bacteria > Bacteroidota > Bacteroidia > Chitinophagales > Chitinophagaceae > JABDFW01. The sequence goes on along the minus strand of JABDFW010000011.1, from coordinate 57,635 downwards.
TTCAAGTCTTTAAAAAGCAGATATTATGCCAAAGGCTGGTATTAATAAAGATAATTGCGTCATTGAAAATGACAAACCCAAGCCAGCGTCAGAGTTATAGCTACATTTAGCTGTATTTGCCTGCACGGATTTCCAAAAATTTATTAATCTAAAGAAATAAACATAGTTTGGCGGAATATAATACAATTCAGGACTGATTGAAAAAATTATTGTAATAACTGCCATTAATCATTCACTTGCTCAGTTGCTTCAAAAGCACCACCGGAGCCATTAGCATAAATGTCATTTTCACCATTAACTATTTTATTGCTTTCATTCACAATTTTCGCATCTGTGTTAGCGGGGGTATTTATGGTTTGTGAGTTTACAATATCGGTATTTTTAGGCCCGGCGTTTTCATTTTGCGCGCTGCCCTCAACAAATTGCTTAGCGCTATTATTATCTTGTTTTATAACCTGTTTTGAATTTGTGGGAGGGTAATGTGCAAAATCTTTTTCCAGAGGCATATTCCTTACCGGATCTTCCTTTAATTTTTTAACCTGTTTAGACATAAATATAATTTTATCTAATTAATCAATAGATCAAAAAGCATTAAAAAAAGTGATAATATCTAAATCATGAGTATTTTTTTCCACACAACTTATAACTGAAACAATAATTGCTCGTCCCTATCCTCAACATTCATTTTCCGTATAAAATTATCATACCCTTCTTCATCATCATGATTGCTATAAACGCCATAGGCATCCAGGCTGTAGCCTATAAGGCCGTCATTTGCTTCTATTATATACACTATGCTTGAATCAGATGGATCGGATTCCCCCTCAAACCGGAAAGTTTTGATAATTGTAAGCTCTTCAGCGGTGTATTTCTTCCCTTTCCCGGCTGTAAAATGGCCATCTTCCCACCTAAATTCGTTGTCTATTTTTTTCATCCTTAATTTTTCCAGGACTTCAGATAAAGTTGCCATTTCGTCATGTCTTTCAAGAACTATATTTTCATTTTGAGTTTGCATAAAAGGAGTTTAGTTACAAGTAGTCAAAATTTATACCGATAAAAAAAGAGGAATGTTATTATTATAAAAATTCTTGTTTATCATCAAAAAAATAACTTCTGCCCTACCTTTGCCGCAATTCCTGATTAAAAACCAAAACTTTAACATGAAAAAATTGTTGCTTGCTGCCGGCGTTATTATATTTTCAGTAACGTCTTTTTCTCAATCACTAAGTATTATACCCGCACCTGCATCTGTAACTTTAAACCAGGGGACGTTTACTATAACCCCATCAACCAAAATTATTCTTGAAGCACCTGCCGCCAAAAAGAGCGCTGATTTTTTTAACAAATACCTAAAAGAATATTATGGTTTTACGTTGCCTGTAGCCAAAGAGAAAACAGCAGAGAGCAATGCCGTTATTTTAAATTTTGACAAGATGGAAAATTCCATTCCCGGTGCCTATAACCTGTCTGTTGATAAAAACAAGGTGTATATTGGCGGAGACAATGAGCAGGGAATATTTTACGGTATTCAAACATTAATACAATTATTGCCTGTTGAAAAATCAACATCATTAGCAATAAAACAATGCAATATTATAGATTCACCCCGCTTCGCTTATCGCGGCCTGCACCTCGATTGCGGCCGTCATTTTTTTTCGGTTGACTTTGTTAAACAATACATTGATTTTATAGCCCTGCATAAAATGAACACTTTTCACTGGCATTTAACCGAAGACCAGGGCTGGCGTATTGAGATAAAAAAATACCCATTGCTTACACAGGTCGGCAGTTGCCGCAATGGTACTGCAACAGGCCACAATAAAGAAAGCGACAATATTAAATACTGCGGTTATTATACACAGGAACAAATAAAAGAGGTGGTGAAATATGCTGCTGACAGGTATATCACCATCATACCCGAAATTGAGATGCCAGGCCATGGCCTTGCCGCATTAGCTGCCTACCCTTATTTAGGTTGCACGAAAGGCCCATACCAGGTTGGGCAAAAATGGGGCGTGTTCCCGGATGTATTCTGTGCAGGTAATGACTCAACCTATAAATTTATTGAAAATGTACTGGATGAAGTAATGGCATTATTCCCGTCAAAATATATACACATTGGCGGTGATGAATGCCCTAAAACAAGATGGCAAACCTGCCCTGTGTGCCAGGCAAGAATTAAGAGTGAGGGTTTGAAAGATGAGCATGCTTTACAGAGTTATTTTATTCAGCGCATTGAAAAATATTTAAACAGCAAGGGCAGACAGATCATAGGCTGGGATGAAATACTGGAAGGCGGCCTTGCACCCAATGCAACTGTAATGAGCTGGCGTGGAGAGCAGGGTGGCATTGATGCTGCAAAACAGCACCATAAAGTTGTTATGACACCAGGCAGCTATGTTTATTTCGACCACTCTCAAAGCAAAAAAGAAGACTCACTTACCATTGGCGGCGACCTGCCTTTACAGGTGGTATATAATTATGAACCAATACCTGCTGCATTAACTGCAGATGAAGCAAACTACGTTTTAGGCGCACAGGCTAATGTATGGAGCGAATATATGGCTAACCCAGCGAAAGTGGAGTACATGCTATTTCCCCGTTTGAGCGCTTTAAGCGAAGTGCTGTGGAGCGGCAAAGGCAATAAGAACTGGGATGATTTTCTTACACGCATGCAGGCACAATACAAACGATACGATCTTTGGAAAGTAATGTATAACACAAAAGGCATAAATAAAGGTGAATAGAATTAGTTCAAGTACGTGAGTTTAACTGCTTCTTTTAAGCAGGAACAGACATTGATACCTACTTTTGTAAAAAATAAACACATTGGATACATCAACTATCATTCTTATTGTGGCTGCAGTTTTAGTGGCAATAGGTGTTACATATATTTTAGCTGTAAAAGATAAAACAAAACAGAGCGATACTTCGTCTCCTCCTCTTAACAGTTCCTCTGTGCAAATACAATTACAGGCTTATGAAAGATTGATATTGCTGGTTGACAGGATTGCGTTGCCAAACCTTATAAGCCGGGTAGGAAGATCAAGCATGAGTGCCAAAGAAATGCAACATCTGCTTACGCAAAACATTCGGGAAGAATTTGAGTATAACATAACGCAACAAATTTATGTTAGCCCCGACGCATGGTCGGCCGTTAAAAATCTTAAAGAACAAAACATGCTTATTGTTAACCAATTGGCTAACACACTGCCGCCCAATGCAACCGGGCTTGACCTGAATAAACTTCTGCTTCAATTTTTAATGAATGACAAAAAAGGAACTTTGCATGAAGTAGTTAGCGAAGTGTTGAGCTATGAGGCAAAGAAGCTGATATAGAACCAGGATTGACAAGATTTTTTAGGATTAGGGTGAAATTATAATATGTTATAAGGAAAGTTTTTTATTCATGTTAAAATATAGTGACATTACAGGTGAAATAATTGGTTGTGCGATGGAAGTGCATCGTGTGCTTGGCCCTGGGTTTCAGGAATATATTTATCATAGAGCGCTTGAAAAGGAATTAAAGGAGAAGAACATACTCCATACATCAGAATATGAAATGAAAATATTTTATAAGGGAGATGTTATAGGTTTGCGAAGAGTAGATTTTTTAGTGAAGAAGCTTGTTGCTGTTGAAATAAAGGCAGTAACACAACTCGAAAATGTACATCTTGCACAGGCATTAAATTATCTCGAAGCCTCTGAATATGATGTAGGCTTGCTAATAAATTTTGGAAGCAACTCATTAACTTTTAAAAGGCTTCAAAAAAAATGGGATAACGGAGACAAAGAACCTGTTAATATAGTTTAAACGTGTAATGAAAAGAGTCAAGTTCCTTATTTCCTCATTAATCCATTTCTAATCAATAAAAATCATGGTTCTACATACTGACAGTGGAATTGAAATAAAAGAGGTGTACACTTCTTCGGATATAGATTTTCATCCTCCTTCCTTAACTGGAAACTGGAAACCGGAAACTGGAAACTCAAATCCAGGCATTTATCCCTTTACGCGCGGCATTCAGCCTGATATGTACCGCGGCAGGCTTTGGACCATGCGGCAATATGCTGGTTTTTCCACCGCTGAAGAAAGTAACAAGCGGTATCATTATTTATTGTCGCAGGGGGTAATGGGTTTAAGTGTGGCATTTGACCTGCCAACACAAATTGGTTACGACAGCGACCACCCCCTTGCTGAAGGCGAAGTAGGTAAAGTAGGTGTTGCCATTGATAGTATTGAAGATATGGAATGCCTGTTTGCAGGTATTGACCTTGAAAAAGTTTCTACCTCAATGACCATCAATGCCACAGGTTTTATATTGCTTGCTTTTTATGTAGCGCTCGCTAAAAAGCAGGGTGCAGATCTTAAAAAAATATCAGGCACTATACAAAACGATATATTAAAAGAATACGCTGCAAGGGGCACATATATTTATCCGCCCAAACCTTCCATGCGCATCATCACCGATATTTTTGAGTGGTGCAGTAAAACGGTACCAAAATGGAACACCATTTCTATCAGCGGCTACCACATTCGCGAAGCAGGCAGTACAGCCGTGCAGGAAATTGCTTTTACCCTAAGTAATGGCAAAGCCTATGTTAAAGCAGCGATGGAAAAGGGGTTGGATATTAATGTATTTGGCAAACGCCTTTCCTTCTTTTTTAATGCCCATAATAATCTTTTTGAAGAAGTGGCAAAATTCAGGGCAGCAAGGCGTATGTGGGCGCGCATAATGAAAGAACTTGGTGCGACGGATGAAAAGGCAATGATGCTCCGCTTTCATACACAGACCGGTGGCAGCACCTTAACGGCCCAGCAGCCATTAAATAATATTGCGCGGGTAACGGTGCAAACCCTTGCAGCTGTGCTGGGAGGCACACAAAGCCTGCACACGAATGGTTATGATGAAGCATTAAGCCTGCCTACCGAAGAGGCTGCGCGTATTGCCTTACGCACACAGCAAATAGTAGCATTTGAAAGTGGCGCACCCGATACGGCCGATCCATTAGGGGGCAGTTATTTTATTGAGTCTCTTACCAGTGAAGTAGAAAAAAATGCATGGCAGTTAATAGAACAGGTTGATGTAATGGGCGGCAGTGTAAGTGCCATTGAACAAGGCTTTATTCAAAATGAAATTGCCCGCAGTGCCTATGAATACCAGCAAAAAATTGAGAATGGCGAAAAGATAATTGTGGGTGTGAACAAGTTTAACAGTGATGAAAAAAGCAGTACGCCTCTTTTTAAAATTGATGAAGGCATTCATCAGTTACAGGTTGATAAGTTGAATGCGTTGAAAAATAAAAGAGACAATACTAAGGTTAGCCAATCATTGGGTGCAATAGCCGCCTCGGCGAAAGACGGCAGTAACCTGATGCCTTTTATAGTTGAAGCAGTAGAGAACTTTTGCACTTTGGGTGAAATAGCTGATGTATTGCGGGAGATTTGGGGTGAATACAGGTAGGCTTTTTAGTATTTACAAAAGCCAATGAGATTTAGTAAAGTGTTAAGTTAATTGATTGAGTTATTCTTTATTTGATAACTAAATTATCTTTTTGAAAAGGAAAACTGGCTTTCGTGTAGTAACTTTGCCCCGATTTATTAAAAACCAATCTTTCTTGTATGACCTGGAAACAAGTTTTTACTTCTTCCATTGGAAGGAAAGTAACGATGGGCCTGACCGGAATTTTCCTCATTACATTTTTAGTAGTTCACGTAGGTATAAACGCCTGTATCTGGGCAAATGATGGTGGTGAAATGTTTAACAAGGCTGCGCATTTTATGGGTTCCATGGTGGTAATAAGGATAATTGAAGTGGGGCTTTTTCTTTTCATTTTCATTCATATTATACAGGGCCTTGCACTGGAGATCAGTAACCGCGGCAAGCGCGGTATTGGCTACGCTGTTAATTATGGCAACCGTGGCAGTAAATGGTACAGCAGGAGCATGGGTTTGATCGGTACGCTTATATTGCTTTTTCTTATTCTGCACTGGACAAATTTTTGGATACCATCACGTTTTACCGGTGTTACAGATTCGTTAGGCATTCCGCTCACAAAAACATACAACGGCACAGAGATGCACGACCTTTACAGCTTAATGAAAATAACTTTTGCTGAACTATGGGTTGTTATTGTATATGTGCTGGGCTGTATTTCTTTAGCGTTCCATTTGGCACATGGCTTTCAAAGTGCTTTTAGAAGTATTGGAGTGCATAATGGAAGATATAACGCCTTGCTTACAAGCATAGGATATGGTTTTTCAATAATCGTTCCTTTGGCATTTGCCATGATGCCTGTGAGTTTTTATTTGGGTTGGATAAGTTAATTTTCAACGCAACAGATAAACAAAAAGTTCAATCAGTATAATCAGATAAATCCCGCATTATGTTAGATGCAAAAATTCCCGCAGGGCCTTTGGATGATAAATGGACAGAATACAAAGGCCATTGCAAGCTGGTTAATCCTGCTAACAAGCGCAAGATCGAAATAATAATTGTGGGTACCGGTTTGGCTGGTGCAAGCGCTGCCGCAAGCCTTGGCGAAATGGGATATAAGGTAAAAGCTTTTTGTTTCCAGGATTCTCCGCGCCGTGCGCACAGCATTGCCGCGCAAGGCGGTATTAACGCTGCAAAGAATTACCAAAACGATGGTGACAGTGTTTTTCGTTTATTTTATGATACGATAAAGGGTGGCGATTACCGCTCAAGAGAAGGGAATGTGCATCGCCTGGCAGAGGTAAGCGCCAATATAATTGACCAATGCGTTGCACAGGGTGTGCCCTTTGCACGAGAGTACGGTGGTTTATTAAGCAATCGCAGCTTTGGTGGCACACAGGTGCAAAGAACTTTTTATGCTGCAGGCCAAACAGGCCAGCAATTGCTTATAGGCGCATACCAGGCCTTAGAAAGGCAAATAGCGTTAGGCAACGTGAAAATGTATAACCGCCACGAAATGCTTGAAGTAGTGAAGATTGAAGGTAAAACACAGGGCATTATTGCAAGAGACCTGATAACAGGTAAATTAGAACGCCATTTTGGTAACGCTGTTTTATTGTGCACCGGCGGTTATGGTAATGTATTTTATCTTTCTACAAACGCTATGGGCAGTAATGTAACTGCTGCGTGGAAGGCTCATAAAGCAGGCGCATATTTTGGCAACCCATGCTATACACAAATTCATCCAACATGTATTCCTGTCAGCGGCGACCATCAAAGTAAATTAACGCTGATGTCTGAATCGTTGCGGAACGATGGCAGAATATGGGTGCCAAAACAAAAAGGGGATACAAGAAAACCAAATGAAATTCCTGAAGAAGAAAGGGATTATTATTTAGAAAGAAGATACCCTGCTTTTGGTAATCTTGTACCGCGCGATGTTGCCAGCCGCGCAGCTAAAGAAAGATGTGATGAAGGTTATGGGGTTGGCAGTTCAAAACAGGCAGTATATCTTGATTTTGCTGCAGCTATAATACGTTATGGTAAAATTGAAGCAGGTAAGCATGGCTCGGAAAACCCTTCTGCCGAAGAGGTTCGCCACCATGGCGTTGATGTTGTGAAAGAAAAATATGGTAATCTTTTTGACATGTACGAAAAGATAACCGGTGAAGACCCTTACGAAATACCCATGCGCATTTACCCTGCGGTGCATTATACGATGGGTGGGCTATGGGTAGATTATGAACTGATGACAAATGTAAAAGGATTGTACTGCTTGGGCGAAGCAAACTTCAGCGACCATGGCGCCAACCGCCTGGGTGCAAGTGCTTTGATGCAGGGACTGGCAGATGGTTATTTTGTTATTCCTTATACCGTTGGTAATTATCTTGCTGATGAAATTTACAGTAAGCCCGTTGCAACTGACCATCCTGCTTTCGCGGATGCAGAAAAAGCCGTGAGCGATCGCATTAACAAACTGATGGGCATACAGGGTAAAACAAGTGTTGAAACTTTTCATAAGCGTTTGGGCAAGATCATGTGGGAAAAATGTGGCATGGCCCGTAACGCCAAAGGCTTGCAGGAAGCTATTACAGAAATACAGGAATTAAAAAAAGCATTTTGGAGTGATGTGCGCATACCAGGAGGTACAGACGAATTTAACCCTGAACTGGATAAGGCCGGAAGGGTTGCTGACTTTATTGAACTGGGCGAGTTGATGTGCATTGATGCCTTGCAACGCAATGAAAGCTGTGGCGGCCATTTTAGGGAAGAATATCAAACACCCGAAGGTGAAGCATTACGCGACGATGCGAATTATATGTATGTATCAGCATGGGAATATAGAAATGAACATGAATGGGAATTACATAAAGAGCCATTGGTGTATGATGTAATTAAACCAACAGCGAGGAATTATAAGTAGGTTAATTTAAAAATTTGATGATTTGAAAATTTGAAAATGTTGAAATAAAGTAATTCAAAAATAGAAATACATTCACAAATTCAATTTCAAACCATTAAAAAATTAAATTATGAGAAGTGATAAGGAAAATATCATCGTAGAAAAAACAATTAATTTTTCACTTTTGGTTATTAAATATTCTGAGGTTCTTGAACAGGACAAAAAATATGTAATTGCAAAGCAGCTTTTACGGTCAGGCACATCAATAGGGGCGAATGTTTTTGAGGCTCAAAACGCAGAGAGCAAAGCAGATTTTATTCATAAAATGAAAGTGGCGGCTAAAGAGGCAAGTGAAACATTATATTGCTTGATATTATGTGAGCGGAGTGGTACCTATAAATTTGATATGCAGATGCGAACTGATATTGATGAAATAATAAGAATACTTTCAAAAATTATTGCCTCATCCAAAACAGGTATAAGAAACTTCATTTGGTTGTTGTTTCTTGCATTTTCAAATTTTCAAATCATCAAATTTTCAAATTCCTGAGCATGGAGCATTATACAATGAACCTCACTTTAAAGGTGTGGAGACAGAAGAATCAAAATGATAAAGGCCGTTTTGAAACATACAAGGTAAGCGATATTTCTTCCGAAATGTCTTTCCTTGAGATGTTTGATGTATTGAATGAAAGGCTGATACATGAAGGCGCTGACCCGATTGCTTTTGACCACGATTGCCGCGAAGGCATTTGCGGTATGTGCAGTATGTATATTGACGGCAAGCCACATGGCCCATGGCAGCAAAATACCACTTGCCAGTTGCATATGCGTGCCTTTAAAGATGGTGATACCATTACGGTTGAACCATGGAGGGCAAAAGCTTTCCCGGTGATAAAAGACCTTGTTACCGACCGTACTGCATTTGACCGTATCATCCAGGCAGGTGGGTTTATTTCCGTAAATACAGGTAATGCTGTTGACGCAAACTCTTTGCCGATAGATAAACACAAAGCTGATGAAGCCTTTGCTGCAGCAGCCTGTATTGGTTGCGGTGCTTGTGTTGCTGCCTGTAAAAATAGTTCTGCGCTTTTATTTGTTGGCGCTAAGATTTCACATCTTGCGTTGCTGCCACAGGGCGAACCTGAACGCAAAACACGTGTTATGGATATGATAACACAAATGGATAAAGAAGGCTTTGGGGCGTGCACTTCAACAGGTGCATGCGAAGCTACATGCCCTAAGGGCATCTCCATTACGAATATTGCGCGGCTGAATAAAGAATATTTAATGGCAGGGCTTACGGCTGATCAGTAACCCCTGCCCTAAAGGGGAAGAAAGATAAAAACAGCCAATACAATTATTTTGTATGAATTATATAGTTCCAAAAGATACGAGAATTGGCCATGTGCATTTAAAAGTAGCCGACATAGACAGGTCACTGTCTTTTTATAGCGAATTGCTCGGTTTTGAACTTATACAACGCTACGGTACGCAGGCAGCATTTATTTCAGCAGGCGGTTACCATCATCATATCGGATTGAACACCTGGCACAGCAAGGGCTCCGAACCTGCTCCAAAACATTATCCCGGCTTATACCACACCGCCATTTTATATCCAACAAGAAAAGACCTTGCTGTAATATTGCAAAGATTAATTGATGCGAAATACCCTCTTACAGGGGCTTCAGACCACGGAGTTTCGGAAGCTATTTATCTTGATGACCCTGATGGCAATGGTGTTGAATTATATTGGGATAAGCCCAAAAGCGAATGGCCTTATGATGCGGAAGGCAACCTGCAAATGGTTACTGAATATCTTGACATACCCGATTTGCTTGCCGAAATTGATAAATAAACGCACATCTACATCGTTTGATCATATCCTATATTCGTGTTAATTCGTTCTAATTCGTGTAATTCGTGTTTAACTATTTTCAATTCAAACAATTTACAGTTTACCAGGATAAATGCGCAATGAAGGTGTGCACAGATGCCTGCCTGTTTGGCGCCTTGCTATCAACCATACCGGTTAATAATACGCGGGATTTCAAAGCACTTGATATTGGAACAGGCACAGGCCTGCTTAGCTTAATGTATGCACAAAAAAACGAGTCCGCCATAATTGACGCGGTGGAGATTGATGAAGGGGCGGCAAAGCAGGCAGCAGAAAACTTTGCAACATCGCCGTGGAGTGAACGATTAAATACTCATAATATTTCTATCCAGCAATTTTCTATTGCTAAAAAATATGATCTAATTTTTACCAACCCTCCTTTTTTTGAACGCGATTTAAAGAGTGATGATCCCAAAAGAAACCTTGCCCTGCATAGTGATGCGTTAAGTCTTGAAGAGTTGATTAACGTAGTTGACTTACTATTAAAAACTCAAGGTTATTTTGCCATATTGCTGCCTTGCCACAGAACAGATTATTTTATTGAACTGGCAATGTCAAAAGGATTCAACCTTTTTCAAAAAATACTTGTAAAACAAACGCCTAACCATGCTTATTTCAGGAGCATATTATTTTTTACGAGAACCGGGATTGAGCTTGTAGAAAGAGAGATAACTATAACGGATGACGGAAGACAATACACTCCCGTGTTTATAGAATTATTGAAAGATTACTATTTGTATTTGTGAAGGAAGGGTGAAGTAAAGGGGAAACAAATATTTTGAGAAGTTGGCCAGAAGGAGACCATCAGGCCAACTTCTCAATGTTCCACATATTCCTTTAAATATTCAAATTGTTTTGTAAGTTTTCCATCTTTTAAAATGGTGGCGCGGGTTAATATATCGCTGCCATTGCTTAACAGGTCTGCAAGAACAAATTTTATAAGTTGTTCGCCAAAATAACGGCTTGCATCCCGGGGCAGTTCATTGGGCAGGTTGCCCACTGCCATCAGATCAATACTGCCGGGTATATACGGTTCTGTTTTTGTAAAAGTGGAGCGGCTTACACCGTAAATGGGATGTTCAATATCCTGGTCGCCAAGATTGATGGGTATTGAGCCGCTTACATCATCCGTAATGTCTGCAATAGTGTTAATGGTAAAGCTATCGGTTACATCTTCTTTTTCAAATAAACGCGGCATGCTGGGTTCCCAATAAATACCGTTCATTAAAATATCGCTGGTGCGTGTATATGGCAAAAAGCGGCTGCGGTACTCTTCGGGGTATTCGTGAAAATGCTCCCGCTTATATGTTTTAAGCTCTTTGTGGGTATAAAGGTCATGCCCCTTTAACTGTACATAAACAGGGTAGCTGAAATTTCTTTCAAGGTATTCGTCAGGTTCCACTTCAGTTATTCCAACAAGGTTCATTGTTTCGAGTACGCCGTGCGTCACCCGCCCGCTGCCGGTTATAGCCACCTTTATATTTGGCAGTTTTAACCCAAAATAAGTATGTATCAAAGCCCGGTAATCTTTATGCTTATACACCCTTTGCAGTTTAAATAAACCGCTCCTGTTGCCGTAAGCCATCAGGCCATTGTGTGCGCCTACAATACCTGCGAAAAAACCAAAGCCAATAATGCGCTGGCCATCTTCATGTTCCAAACATTCATAATCAATCAACGTAATGCCTTTATCAGTAAGGGCATGCATAAGCCTTTGATTATATGCCTGCTTTTTTTTGGTGTGTGAGAAAAACAGGTAGGTTTTACCTGTTATAAGCATATCTGCCGGTACTTCTTTTATACCCATCAATATATCGCAATGGTTTAGATCATCTGTTACAGGTATGCCTGCCTGCTGGTATTCTTTGTCACTATAACACCGTGTTGCAGAGCTTTGCACCGTTACAGAACAACCGGCTATATTTTGCTTAAGCCACCTGCATTGCGCAGGCGTTAATGCTACCCTGTTATCTTCGGGAACCTTACCTTCTTTTATTAAGCCTATTGAAACCATAGGCAAATATCAAATTAAAAGCTCAAATTCGAGGAAAGAGGCAAATTGTAATAGGTACATACAAACCCTGTAGTTGCAAAGGCACCTATATGTAATTTTGGACAAGTCAGATATATTTATCATTATTGCATTGATAAAGATCATTTGCTATGGAAAACTTTAAACCTTTTTTTGGTATCTGCATGTTTACTGTATGCGGATTTTTTTGCTGCTCCAAATCTGGGACGAACCCTCCCACCGGCAACCAGCCTGCTGGCTTGGGCCGGATCATTGGAACATGGCAGCTTGTAAGCGACTCAGTTGTTACAACCGGTGACTATTATGTGCTTGTAAATGGCGTTCCTAATTTTCCGCTGAATGGTAACATTTCAGCAACCGGGGGTGACTATTTTCAATTTGTTAACGGAGGTAAATTTTACGCTCAGGAATTTGGCATTTTGCATGATACAAGTACATATCAGTTGCTTGCTGACAGTGTACTTCAAATTAATTCACTAAGGGCAACATTAGATTCTGCGAAAGTTACCGCCCTAACTGACCACAACCTTACTATAAGGGGGGTAGCTACTATTTCCACCGGGCAAGAGGTAGAGATATTTTATTTAGCTAAATAAAAAAGACAAGGCAGAAGTATATACAAACTCCTTTTGTTAATATCAGTGCTCCCAATACCCTTACAACCCAAACACCCCTTTGTTTATTTGCTGTAGCATTTGTTTTTTAAACGCAGCGGGTACCAGCAGTGATATATTGTGTTTGCTGCCGCCATAACTTACCATGCGCACAGGTATGCCGCTTATGGCATCAAATAATTTTTTAAGTACCTCAGGTGTTTCGGCAATTTCGTTGCCTACGATCGACACAATAGTTTGGTCAAGATCAACTTCTACCGTTCCAAAAGGCTCTAATTCTTTTTTAACTTCATCCAGGTGCGCAGCGTTATCAATGGTTACAGATACCGCCACTTCGGATGTGGTGATCATATCTATCGGCGTACGGTATTTTTCAAACACCTCAAACACCTTTCTTAAAAAACCATAAGCCAGCAGCATGCGGCTGCTTTTTATGTTTATGGCAATGATGCCATCTTTAGCAGCTACTGCTTTTATACCCACACTTTTTGCATCTTCGGCAATGGTAGTACCTTTTGCCTGTGGCTGCATGGTGTTGAGCAGCTTAACGGGCACGTTGGTTTGCTGTGCCGGCCATATACAGGTGGGATGCAATATTTTAGCGCCAAAATAAGCAAGCTCGGCAGCCTCGTCAAAGCTCAATATTTCAATAGGCATTGTTTTATCAACCACACGGGGGTCGTTATTATGCATGCCGTCAATATCAGTCCATATTTCGCAAACGCTTGCATTAACTGCTGCTGCAATCAGCGATGCCGTGTAGTCGCTGCCGCCACGTTTAAGATTATCCACCTCTCCTCTTGCGTTACGGCATATATACCCTTGTGTTATAAATAATTTTTTATTCCGGTGCTGTTGCAATAAAACTTTTAATTTATTGCTTATCGTATTTAATTGCGGCTCCTCATTAGCATCAATGCTCATAAATTCAAGCGCCGGTAAAAGAAGGTGGTCTATCCCTTTTTCTTCCAGGTAAACAGAGAATAATTTGGTGCTCATTAATTCGCCCTGTGCAAGAATATCTTTGTTAAGCGCTTCACTGAAAGAAATACGAAGGATGATATTTAAAAATTCAAAATGCTCTTCAACGATAGCTATCGCTTTATTAACAAATTCTTCTTTTTCAACAAGAATGGTTATAAAGTTACTGTAGTGGGTATGCAGTGCATCGATTTTTTGCTTTGCGGCTTCCCTGTCGCCTGCCGCAAGGCTGTCGCTTATTGATACCAGTGCGTTAGTGGTGCCGCTTAAGGCGCTAAGCACTACAATAACAGGTTCATCGGTTTGCGTTATCAGTTGTGCTACCTGGTGCATACGTTCCGGCCTGCCAACGCTGGTGCCGCCAAACTTCATTACTTTCATAAAAGTCCCTGTCAATTTCCACAAAGCCTTATGGCTGAAGGAATATTATTTTAATTGATTTAAAAATTGGCTGCAAAAGTAACCTGTAAAGCAGAATTGTGGAGAATAATTTTAAAAAATAAGCATATCAATTGATAGCCTTATTAAAAGGGTACTTGTCTTTTATTTGCCTGTTAAAGAAATCGCCTTTTGAAGCTGAGATCATTAAGCCTAAGTATTTGCCACCTGGTACATTGTAGTAAGTGTAAACCTGGCCGCTTGTAAATTCCAGGACAAGCGTTTTTGAATCAGGGTCATAAGCAATATATGACATAGCCGAAGAATGAACTTTGGTGCGTTCCATAATCGTTAAATTGGCATGTGCTGCAACAACCAACCGTTACAAAATGTACGCCTGTTAAAGCATGTAAAATGTTAAGATAGGTGAGTGAAGATTATATTTTCTGAACAGGGATATCAGGCATTTACTTTATCTGCCAGTATCTCTACGTCGGGCTTGCATTCATCAACCAAGGCAACTTTACCACGGTTTTTACGGGTCATCCTGCTAAAAAGGGAAAGTTCTTTATCAAAAAGAAAGCGGAGGAAAAGCAATGTCCAGGATCTGTGGCTTGCAAGGGAATTATAATAAGATGGAGCAGTATTTTTAATTTGGGGCAATTTATTCCACGGCACGGAGGGAAAATCGTGATGCTCATTATGATAGCCTACATTAAAAGCTACAGCATTAAGTACACCGTAATAGCTATAAGTTTCCTGTTCGCCCTTTGTAAGGTAGTGTTCCTGTATCCATCTTGCCCCGAGAGGATGAAGGCCGACAGAAAAGAAGAAACTCGCGGTTAAAAACACTATGGCTTTAGGCCCCCAAAGCAAATATATTCCGGTTACAAAAAGTATTTGCACTGCCCAGTTTAAGGCTACCCAACCGTCAAAAGGTTTTATTTCCCTTAACCTTGCCAGCCTGAATAACTGGAAAAATGGGTAGAATAACAACCATATAAGTTTACCTATAAAATAGTTATTAATAAGCTTAGCTTCCCAATGATTGGGCAGGTCTCCATCCAGTTCATGCACGCCCTGGAATGAATGATGTTTTAAATGATAACGTTCAAACGAAACAGAGCTTGCAAATATCAAAGGCATATTTGCTGTTATGCCCGCCAGTTTATTGGCAGTCTGGCTTTTAAACAAAAGCCGGTGCGCACATTCATGTATCATCACAAACAGGGCATGGTCTGCAAAGGCACCCAGTAGATATGCCGCAATAAAAACCAGCCACCATGATTGTGTAGAGAGAAACCAGGCTCCTGCAACCTGGAAAGCCACTAACCCAATTATGGCAAAAACAGTAACAGGGTTTTTACCAATTAGCTTCCTTATATTAGGATACTGCTTTAGTATTTGCCTTGTTCTCGCACGGTGGGGCTCGGCTGTTTCAGAATAATAAAACTGGTTTCTTCTCTTCATATTAAATTCAAGATAGTATATTAACCAAAACTAAAGAAATATGTTCAAGGGATAAACTTAAAAAGAGATTAGAAGGGAGGAAAGAATATTATTTAACGTTATGTGATCTACTAATAAATAAAGCGTTGCACTATTGCATGTCTTAACGCCGCGGCTATATTGAATGCAGAATAATTAAGAAGAAAAGTATGTTCATTGGGTCATTGTTCAAACACCCTTCCGGGCACTTAAATTCTTTAAATCGCAGTTCAAACAAAAAGCCCTGCATTTCTGCAAGGGCTTTTTCCTTTTATCAACCAAATCTATTAAAACCCTTTTGATACCGGTTCTGTTACTTCACTTCTTCATACTCTGCATCAGTTACCGTTTCGCCGCCATTTTGCTGTGCGTCTCCGCCTGCATGGCCGTCGGTGCCAGCACCCGGTTGTTGGCCTGCGCCACCGCCTGCCTGTTGAGCCTTATACAGTTCTTCACTGGCAGCCGTCCAGGCAGCATTTAATTCGGTTAAAGCTTTATCTACACTATCAACATCCTGTGTTTTATGAGCATCCTTCAGCTTAGTTAAAGCTGCTTCAATGGTGCCTTTTTTATCAGCCGGTATTTTATCGCCAAATTCCTTTAACTGTTTCTCTGTTTGGAATATAAGGCTATCGGCCTGGTTAAGCTTATCTACCTTTTCACGGGCAACTTTATCGGTTGCCTCGTTGGCCTTAGCCTCGGCCCTCATTTTTTCAATTTCTTCCTTGCTTAAACCGCTACCTGCCTCAATACGTATCTTTTGTTCTTTGCCGGTTCCTTTATCTTTTGCGCTAACATGCAAAATACCGTTAGCATCAATATCAAAAGTCACCTCAACCTGCGGAACGCCACGCGGCGCCGGCGGAATGCCATCCAGGTTAAACATGCCCAGGCTCTTATTCTGGTTGGCCATTGGACGCTCACCCTGCAATACATGTATTTGCACACCAGGCTGGTTATCACTGGCTGTGGAGAATATTTCTGTTTTCTTGGTAGGTATAGTGGTGTTGCTTTGTATCATGGTTGTCATAACGCCACCCATGGTTTCAATACCCAGGCCAAGCGGGGTAACATCAAGCAGAAGCACATCTTTTACTTCGCCTGTTAATACCGCACCCTGTATAGCAGCGCCTACAGCTACCACTTCATCAGGGTTTACGCTCTTATTTGGCTTTCTGCCAAAGAATTTTTCTACAATTTCCTGTACTTTAGGTATGCGGGTGCTACCGCCAACCAATATAACTTCATCAATTTGCGAAATATTGTATCCTGCATCTTTTAATGCCGCTTCGCATGGTTTTAAGCATCTTGCAAAAAGTTTGTCGGCAAGCTGCTCAAACTTAGCACGGGTAAGTTTTTTTACCAGGTGTTTGGGCACGCCGTCAATTGCCGTAATATAAGGCAGGTTAATTTCTGTTTCAGTGGAAGATGATAACTCAACTTTCGCCTTTTCTGAAGCCTCTTTAAGGCGCTGTAATGCCATGGGGTCTTTCCTAAGGTCAACGTTCTCGTCTTTTTTAAATTCATCAGCCAGCCAATCCATAACAACCTTATCAAAGTCGTCACCGCCAAGGTGTGTATCACCATTGGTGCTTTTTACTTCGAACACTCCCTCCCCTAACTCAAGGATGGAAATATCGAATGTACCGCCACCAAGGTCAAAAACGGCTATTTTTTGGTCAGTATGTTTCTTATCCAGGCCATAAGCAAGTGCGGCTGCAGTGGGTTCGTTCACAATACGGCGAACGTTCAACCCCGCAATTTCACCGGCTTCTTTTGTTGCCTGGCGCTGTGCGTCATTAAAATAGGCAGGAACGGTAATTACCGCCTCATGCACTTCGTGCCCGAGGTAATCTTCGGCTGTTTTCTTCATTTTCTGAAGTATCATCGCCGAAATTTCCTGTGGTGTATATAATCTGCCATCAATGTCAACACGAACAGTATTATTGTCACCTTTTGTCACTTTGTAGCTCCAGTGACTAATTTCCTCTGTAACCTCGTCATAACGGCGGCCCATAAAACGCTTAACACTCATAATGGTGTTGTGCGGGTTGGTAATAGCCTGGCGCTTGGCAGGATCGCCCACCTTGCGTTCGCCATTTTTTAAAAATGCAACTACCGAAGGTGTTGTACGGCGGCCTTCTTCGTTTGCTATTACTACCGGTTCGTTACCTTCCATAACTGCTACGCAACTATTGGTAGTTCCAAGGTCAATTCCTATAATTTTTGCCATATAAATTGTACTGCTTTAAGGTTAGTATTCAACTTTTTACAAGTTTCTGTCGTCAATCATTATGCCATCCCTTACAGATGTGAAAAATTGGCAGGAAAATTAGAGGCGGGTGACAGAGGGAAAGGAAGTTATAGGGGCAAAGGTCAATAAGTCCGAAAAATTGGACAGACGGAGTTGCGAAATGAAGGCTTTTCGTTGTTGTTAACCCCTTAAAATCTGTAAGATAGCCTAACATCTATAAAATCAGCTACCTGCTTGTGTACCAACATATTAAAACCAGCGAACCAATGGTTATCAAGTTTGTACCTTAAGCCCCAGCGATGATATAAAAGGGGGAATGCCTGCTGGTATAATTGCGAAAAAGTCTGCGTATTTTTATAAACATATACCCCTAACTGCTGGCTGAAATAAATTCGCCGGAAAATAAATTCGTGCCCAATCATTATGCCTGCCAAAGTACAGGGCGTATTATCGCCCAATATCTTTTTAATGCTTTTTAGTCCGTCATCGTAATATATTTCGCCGGCAAGTGTTATGGCATCTAATGTACTTACCTGCCTACTTATTTGTGAATATGCTCCTATAACAAACCTGCGCTGGCTAACCCAGGCATATTTGTAACCGGATTTAGGCGAATAAAATAACCCCGCATCAAAAGCCAGCTTCCTTTTCCATGATGTGCTGGTTACTTTTTTATAAACAGGGAAGGAATTATCAACAACATTATACCTAACCCCAATGGAAGCTGTCGGGTAATTGACACCGTGGTTGGGCAGTTGAAATCCCCCATTGGAATTGTGTTGAAAACTGGCCATAAAATTTAGGGCTATATGATGTGTTAACTTGAAATTAAGGCCTATCCCTAATGAAAGAAAAAAGTTTACAGGTAAACTATAAGATTGATTGGCAGGGTTTTTTAATGAATCATGCGGATTGGTTAAGTAAGAAAGCCCGACAGCGCCACGCAAAAAAAAGTCGCAAGTTTTGCTTAAACGATAATTTGGTTCAAGAAAATAAGATGCCGAGTATGACCTGCCAAGTATTGGTGTATTAAGATCAAAATATGAAAATGCAAACCCTGTTCTGGGAAAGCAACGGTAATAATCCCAGCTCTTTCTATCAGTCAATTGCTTTGATATCTCAAACTCAAATCCGCGCGGATGAGCGCCCGCGGTATTTTCAACCAGGAAAGTATGGGCGTAAATAACACCATAATGTACCCGGAAAGCAAACTCTGTTTTGGCAGGCTGGCCGCCGGTACTGTCACTGGCCTGGGCATGTAAACTAAATACAGGAAATGTTAAAAGAACAGAGTATAAAAATGTCTTTATTAAGGAGTAGATTAGCTGTATTCTCACAAGATTATTATTAACTGCTTGCTATTAGATACGAAAAAAACAGACGATGCGGTGCAACCAAATATAATTTTCCTGAAAAATAAATAAAAATAAGCAAGATCAAAGAAACAGGCAAGGAATAAAAATGAATAAATTTGTTTATGCCGCTTTCTTCAGACATATACGAACGGGTGGTTAACGCCAAACTGTTTATTGATAATAACTTTGATGGGTCGTTAGACCTTGCATCTATTTCACAGCAGGCGTGCTTCTCCCCTTTTCATTTTCACCGTTTGTTCACCACCATTTACCGGAAAACGCCGCACCAATACCTAACCTATAAACGACTTGAAAAAGCGAGACTGTTATTAGAAAAAGAAGGCATAAGTATTACAGAGGTTTGTAACAGTGTTGGTTTTGAAAGCCTGGGCTCCTTCAGTACCCTGTTTAAAAAGCAAAGTGGTTTCGCTCCCCAGTATTACCGAAACATTGCCTACCTGAAAAAGAAACTTGCAAAGGAGCAGCCAAAAACGTTTATACCCCATTGTTTTGTTGATACATACAAGCTATAATATCATCTCTACCTTCATTTATTCCACACTGTTATTTTGACGCACATTTAAAATTGCTGTTTGTTTATAAACGGCTAATAACAAACCAAATAGTATCAGGAATTCTCCTATAGTATGCCGCATTGGCAAAAGATGTGTATTACTAATATTCAGTATCAAACCTGCCATCATCAACCAAAATGCTGTGTTGTTAAATGATCTCATAAATGTAAAGGTCAATATCAGTGCAGGCAACCATTGCACGGTGTTATACTGGTGCCGGTGAATGGGAGAAAATATTTCTGTTAACATATACAGTGTATATCCAAATATTAAAGCGGCTTCAATATTAAAGGGGTATCGCCGGCTTACCATGTAATAGTAAATGCAGCATATAAGCATTGTAATACCCCACAAACTGTTTAAAATATACAAGGGCATAAACCGCCCTTTATATAAATAATACAAGTGGAATACATTGCCATTCTCAGACTTATTAGCTTGATAATTATTTAAACTTAACATGTTGGCTTTATCCATATTAAAACCTTCGAGATTGTGAAGCGGTATTATTTTATCATTTTTTTGCAAGGAGGGGTTTTGATTTTGATGGATCTTTACCTGCTCTGCCAATCCATCACTATAATCTTTCCAAAGGCTTTTTTCAAAGGGATATGCCATGATAAATATACCATACGCCAAACCGAACAAAGCAGTGAACAGAAGTAACCTTACATTCTTTTTAAAAAATAATAAAAATGGTATCATCATCACAACAGCAATAGGCCGCATTAAAATAAACGATGCGATCAATAAGCCAGCTAGCAGCAATGGTACTACCTGTTTATATTTTATCAACAGGTAAGCGATAATTGAAAATATTGCAGCAAATAACAAATATATCTGTCCGTAACGGGCATTCATTATCCAGGCCTCTGTATAGGTAAAAGCAATGCCAATGTTAAGTACAATTAATTTATTGAATGTTGTTTTACACAGTAAAACAATCGTCAATAATATAATGAACAAACAAATGTATTGTAGCAAAAGCCACAGCTTTGAAAACACACTAAAAGGCAGGTTGCATACAGGTTCTAAGATCCTGTGAAAGAAAGGGGTTGCTGTAATAATAGATACTTTAAATGAATCTGCATTATTGGGGTCGTAGTAGCGAATGTCATCGCCTTGTTTCCACTTATAAAAATAAGGCAGTTTGCCGTCTTTTATTAATCTTGCCCCAACCTGCCTGTTGCGCAGGTCGCCGGGGTATTGCTTCTCGAGTTGAATATCCCTGTAAACTGAATAAATAAGCAACACTGAAAATAAAAAAATATTAAACCATAATATCGGGGCAGGTATAATTCTATCACTCCGCAGTATTTTACGTAACCAGGTTGATATTTTTTTAACCATGCAGAAAATAAGTTTTAAAGGTATCCCAATAATAAAGCTATTTGATCATCTTGCAAAATCATCAGCGGAAAGAAAAGAATAGCAATTTTCAAGAAGGCGCTGTCGTTTGCCTGGTTTAATTTCACTTTATTAAATCAATAATTATGGTAACCAAATTATCACATGCTTCAATCTTTGTAACTGACCAGGAAAAAGCCTTTGATTTTTATGTAACAAAGCTTGGCTTTAAAGTAAATACAGATGTCAACATGGAAAACGGTTTTCGCTGGCTTACTGTTAATCCACCCGAACAACCTGACCTGGAAATCGCGATCCTCGCTCCGCTTCACGAAGGAATGCATTTTGATGAAGAAACCCGCAACGCCTTTAAGGTATTGCTTGATAAGGATGCATTAGGGGCAGGCGTTTTACATACTCCCGACTGCAGGGCTACCTATGAAGAGTTAAAAGCTAAAGGCGTTCATTTTAAATCGGAGCCAAAAGAACAGTTCTACGGCATTGAGGCAGTGGTAACAGACGGCTGCGGCAATTGGTTTAGCATGACACAACCGAAGGAGATGTAATGCGATAAATTTGAGTGGTGAAAATTAAAAGGCTGCCATCAGCCTTTTTTTTGTGTTTGAGGCACTGTTTTAAATGAAAAATTGCGTTGTGCAATATAGCTATAGACTATTACAACAACGGAAGTTGCAATCTTGCCTATTGTATTGTAAGGAGCGAAAACTCTTGTAAAAATCTTAAGGCACACATAGTTAAGGGCCATATTACCTATTATTACGATCAGGTATCTAAATAGCTGAACGCGCCTGTGTAATGTTGATTCCTGGAACACAACATAACGGCTCAAATAAAACCCTACCGGGAAAGCGATCCATATTGCGAAAAGATAGTCCGGGGCTATTTTGCCGCTCATCGTCATAAAGCCCAGGTTTACATTTCTGTCTTTAAAAATGAATTTATTACCGATGAAATAAAGAAAAATACTGAAAACTGTATTAAAACCGCCACAGGCGGCATAACGGAAAGTTGTTACCGGCATTATTTTTTTGAAAGGAGGGTAAAACAGGTCAACAAAGTTGAGAATAGTCCTTCGTGCCCATTTGTGTATTGCTTTCATTGTTGCAACGAAGGTATAAGTTATTGCAAATTTTTAAAACATAAGCAGTGATTTTAAATAAACTTTTAGAATCAAAAGAAGTTGGAAGGCTTCCAACGCCCTCATTTTGCTATTTTTGCCAGCCAAATATAGAATAATGAGTGTTGTTGAACAGATAAAGCAGGTTACGGCAGAGGCGATTAAGCAAGTGTATAATGTTGAGGTTACCGAAAATGATATACAGGTAAACGCCACGAAACCCGAGTTTGAGGGCGATTATACCGTTGTATTGTTTGGGTTTATTAAGCAATTAAAAAAATCGCCCGAAGTTTTAGGTAACGATATTGGCAATTACCTGGTACAGCAAAACAGCACATTATTTACATCCTTCAATATTATTAAAGGTTTTTTAAACCTTACCATAACAGATGCATATTGGGTAAATTTTTTACAAGCTAATTATGGCAATACCTTGTTTGGCAAAAAAGAACCAAATGGGCAAAAAGTGATGGTGGAATACTCCTCCCCTAACACCAACAAGCCCCTGCACCTGGGGCATTTACGCAATAACTTTTTGGGCTGGAGCACTGCAGCCATTTTAAAAGCCAATGGGTATGATATTATTAAAACCTGTATTGTAAACGACCGCGGCATTCATATTTGCAAAAGCATGATTGCATGGCAATTGTTTGCAAATGGTGCAACGCCGGAAAGTACAGGTATTAAGGGTGACCATTTTGTGGGTGATTATTACGTAAAGTTTAATGACGAATATAATAAACAGGTAGCACAATTGGTTGATAACGGGATGCCAAGAGAAATTGCGGAGAAAGAAGCCGCAATTATGAAAGGTGCCCAGGAAATGTTATTGGAATGGGAAGCCGGGAAGCCAGAAGTAGTTGAATTGTGGAAAACCATGAATAGTTGGGTGTATGCCGGTTTTGACATTACTTACAAAAAAATAGGCAGCGATTTTGACAGGGTATATTACGAAAGCGAAACATATTTGTTAGGTAAAGGCCTTGTAGAAGATGGATTGAAAAAAGGGGTGTTTTATAAAAAAGACGATGGCAGCGTATGGATAGACCTTACAGCCGACGGGCTTGATGAAAAGCTGGTGATGAGAAGAGATGGCACATCGGTATATATTACACAAGATATCGGCCTTGCCGTAAATAAGTATGAAGAATATAAATACGATCAAAGCATTTATGTTGTGGGCGATGAGCAGATATACCATTTTAAAGTGCTAAAGTTCATTTGCCAAAAGCTGGGGCTGCCTTCGGCTGACGGTATTTATCATTTAAGTTACGGAATGGTTGAATTACCCGGTGGTAAAATGAAAAGCCGTGAAGGCACAGTAGTAGATGCGGATGATATGATAGCTGAAATGATAAGCATAGCACAACAAAAAACAGAAGAGCTTGGGAAGGTAAAAGACTTTACAGCAGATGAACTGAATGAATTATATAACACACTTGGGCTGGGAGCGTTAAAGTTTTTCCTGCTGCGCGTTGACCCTAAAAAACGCATGGTATTTAATCCTGAAGAGAGTATAGATTTTCATGGGTTTACGGGGCCGTTCATTCAATATACACATGCAAGAATAAAAAGCATTTTAAGAAAACAGGCTGATAACACCTGGAAGGAAGCAGGCGTCAGCAGCAGTCATTTACTTCCACTTGAAAAAATGCTTGCCACTCAGCTTGAGCAGTTTTCTACTATAATTAATGAAGCTGCGAATGAACATGACCCTTCCAAACTTGCTATTTACATTTTTAACCTGGCCAAAATTTTTAGTTCGTTCTATACAGAACATTCCATTATGAGTGCTGAAAGCGAGGAGAAAAAAATGTTACGCTTAAAATTAGCGCAACTTACTTCCCATACTATTAAAACAGGGATGGAATTATTGGGCATTCAGGTTCCGGAGAGGATGTAAAATAAATTTAAATGATACTGCAAGCTGAAATGAACACCATCCCCAATAATACAGCGCTGTTATTACACAGTTGCGACCGCTACGAATTTCTGTTCAAGGGATTTGAACATTTTTTTGAAAAGCACTGGAGTTTTACAATACCTTGTAATTATTATTTTGCAACAGAAGAAAAAGAGGTAACAGTAAAGGGCTTTAAAAACATCTTGTCTGGCAAAGGCGAATGGACAAACAGGCTTGCTTTTTTATTGAGAGAAAAAATAAAAGAGGATTACATTTTATATTTCCAGGAAGATATGTGGCTGGATAAAGATGTAAACTCTGCTTTTTTTACAGAGCTTTTTCAACAGGCATATCAAAACAACTGGAAACAGGTAAAACTGCATAGTTCCGAGGTATATAAAACAACAGCAACACCAATAAATATTGAAGGTTTTAATGTTGCTAAAGTTAATAATGCAACTTCCGGTTATTTAATGTCACACCAGGTGACTTTATGGAATAAAAAATTCCTGCTTGCCCAGCTTTTAAAAAAAGAACACCCCTGGAGAAATGAAAGAAAAGGAACCAAAAGATTAAAGCAGCTTGATCCTGAAATTTTTCATATTGATTATTTTGCTGAAAACGGCAAACCAGCTATTAATGCCAACAACAATCCAGTTGGCAGAAGTGAATACCATACCATATCAGTAAACGGCATGCTGGATGCAAGCGTTCTGCCATATATTAATAAATTGTGCAGGGGAAATGAAGGTGATAAAAAATATGCTGAGCAGTTGGAACACCATTACACAAATAAGTTAACCCACGACGGCAAACCCAAACCCCGTAAAGAGGATATTTTTAAAAAGCTAAAAAATTGGGTGAGGAGGTAATATTTCCTCCTGCCTTATCCTGATTTATCATCGCAAAACAACAGCAGACAAGGCAGGTAAATGCACTTTCAATTTATAGCAATTTGATGGTTCATCCACCAGTTCACTCATAATCTCCGGGTTAAATACATCGCCGGTACCCCAAAATTCATGATCGTTGCTGTTGAACACTTCTTTCCAAAGACTTTTATTGTGCACATATACTTCCCAGTCTCTTCTTACCATGGGGGTCATATTCAATAAAACTAAAAGGTTGTCTTTTGCATCATTTCCTTTTCGCATGTAAACAATAACTGATTCACTGCCATGGTTAAGGTCAATCCATTCAAATCCACCCTTCTCAAATTGTTTTTCGTACAAGGCCGGCTCGCTACGGTATAACTCATTCAATTTTGTTACACAATTTTTCATGCCGCTGTGGCTAACAAACTGCAAAAGGCCCCATTGGAGTTCGCTTTTATAATTCCATTCGCTGGTGGCGCCAAATTCATCCCCCATGAATAGCAATTTTGTACCCGGGTGCGTAAACATATAAGAATACATTAAACGCAGGTTGGCAAATTTTTGCCAGTCATCACCGGGCATTTTGAAAAGCATCGGGCTTTTACCATGTACTACCTCATCATGGCTTAATGGCAGCATAAAATTCTCGTCATAAAAATACATCATGCTAAATGTAAATTTATCCTGGTGAAATTGTCTGAAAAGTGGGTCCATTTTAAAATAATCCAATGTGTCGTGCATCCAGCCCATCATCCATTTCATGCCAAAACCCAGGCCGCCGTCAAATATTGGTTTACTTATTTTCGGCCAGTCTGTTGCCTCTTCAGCAATGGTTTGTATATCAGGAAAATCGCGGTATAAAGTTGAATTCAGGTCTTTAATAAAAGCAATAGCCTCAAGATTACCATTGCCCCCAAATTCATTTCGTTCCCATTGCCCTTCGCTCCTGCTGTAATCAAGCCGCAGCATAGAGCTTACAGCATCTACCCTTATGCCGTCGGCATGATACCTGTCGCACCAAAATCTCGCGCTGCTTATTAAAAAACTTTTTACTTCACCACGGGCATAATTAAAAATATAACTGTTCCAGTCAGGGTGGTAACCCTTGCGCATATCGGCATATTCATAGGTATGCGTGCCATCAAACATAAACAGGCCATGCGAATCATATGGAAAATGTGAGGACACCCAATCCAGTATAACCCCTACACCTGCGCTATGCAGGGCATCTACCATTGCAGCAAAATCCTGCGGGCTGCCAAACCGTGAAGTAGGCGCAAAAAATCCGGTACCCTGGTAACCCCAGCTTCCGTCAAAAGGGTGTTCCATAACCGGCATAAATTCTACATGCGTAAAACCCATTTCTTTTACATAAGGTACCAGCCGTTCCGTTATCTGCCCGTAGGTATTATACGTTTCTTCATCATGCTTGTCAGGCCTCATCCAGCTTGCAAGATGCACTTCATAAACACTCCAGGGGGCAGTTAAGGCATTGTGTTCTTTTCTTTCTTCCATCCATGTATTATCCGTCCATTCATAAAATGTTCCCCATGTTATAGATGCGGTTAAAGGGCGCTTTTCCCACAAGTGAGCAAAGGGGTCGCCTTTATCTAATCGTGCGCCTTCAAATCCATGTATATGATATTTGTATGACTCGCCTGCAAGCACATCCGGAATAAACCCTTCCCATATACCCGAATAATCGAGCCTTACAAATAGTTTATGTGTTTCATTATTCCAGTGATTAAAATTGCCTATAACACTTACCTGCGTTGCATTGGGGGCCCATACTGCAAAATATGTTCCCGGCGTGTCAAGTACAGTTAGTTGCTTATTGCCAAAGATGGTATATAAACTATAATGTGTGCCCGACTGAAAATTTTGAATGTCTTCATGAGAAAACAGTGAATAATTCCATACCGGCTTTGTACTGTCAACAAAATATATGTCCTCGTATTTTTTAGCCATATAAAATTTTAAATGTTGGCGTAATGTAATACTATCAGCCCGCATTATGAAATCTTTAACACCACTTAAATATCAAAATTACCATTAACGTAAAATTATGAAAATCAACTTCGTTTTTGATAAATTAAATACGAAGTTTGCCGTAGAAAAACCAAAACTTAACCTTTAACCTGACACATGAAAAAAATTGTACTGCTGCTAACTATCTTATCCGTCACTTTTTTTTCTATTGCCCAAAATGCCTCTATTAAAGGTATAATTACTGATACAATAAATAAACAGAATTTATCAAACACTGTCGTTTCCCTGTTAAGGGCAAAGGATTCTATGTTGGTAAAATTTACAAGAAGCAACGCTAAGGGAGAGTTTGAAATTAAAAATATTAAGGCAGGTGATTACCTGATGTTTGTAACTTATCCTGAATACGCCGACTACGCTGAACCGCTTACTTTAAAAGATTCAGCAAAAATAAATACAGGCGCCATATATCTTATTTTAAAGGCAAACTTGCTGAAAGAAGTGATAGTAAGGCAACAATTAGGCTCAATAAGGCTAAAAGGCGATACTACGGAATTTATTGCAGACAGTTTTAAAGTGCAGCCGAATGCAACAGTAGAAGACCTGCTTAAAAAAATGCCCGGTATTCAAATTGATAAGAATGGAAAAATAACAGCGCAGGGCGAAACGGTTCAAAAAGTATTGGTTGACGGAGAGGAATTTTTTGGAGATGACCCAACGTTAGTAACACAAAACCTGCGTGCTGATATGGTGGGCTCTGTACAAGTATATGATAAAAAAAGCGACCAGGCTACTTTTACGGGTATTGATGATGGGTCACGACAAAAAACGATAAATCTTAAACTAAAAGACGGAAAAAAGAATGGCTATTTTGGAAGAATTAGCTTAAGTGGCGGCACCGACGGATATCATGAGAACCAGGCAATGGTAAATGATTTTAAAAACAAAGAGAAATTTGCCGCTTATGGTATTGTTTCTAATACAGGTAAAACCGGTTTAAACTGGCAGGATATAAGCAACTATGGCGACCAGGGCGGGAACGGGATGAGTGTTGAAGGCGGGGACGGTGGTGGCGTTATGATCTCATTTAATAGCTCAGGAGATGATTTTGAAGGATGGAACGGGCAGTATAATGGACAGGGGTACCCATTGGTGCAAACCGGCGGATTGCATTTCAACAATAAATGGGATGACGATAAGATAAGTATGAACGGCAACTACAAAATAATGAATTTAATGGTTGATGGCTCAAGCACGACTAATTCACAAAACATTCTTTCAAACGACACGATAAATTACACCAACGACTTTCAAAAATTTCAAAACAGGATATTGCGTAACAGGGCGAATGGAACCTACGAAGTACAATTTGATTCCAGTTCATCTATGAAAATAACTGCAGATGGTGGTGTTGACCATAAGATATCGGCTACTTACGACTCATCAGAAAGCCTTACCAACAGCAACCTGGTTAACCGCAGTTTACGCAACTTATCCAGCGTTGGCGATAACAGCACTGTTAACAGCAATATACTATTCAGGAAAAAATTTAAAAAACCAGGCAGAACGATTTCTTTTAACTTAAGAGAAAACTATAACACCAATATAGCTACGGGCTATCTCAATTCTAAAATTGACTCTTTTCAAAATAATATTTTTGCCGGAAGCACCATAACAGACCAGTATAAAACATATAACAGCAGAACCGTCTTAATTGACACCAAGCTTACCTATACCGAACCTCTTTCAAAAACATCATCATTAATATTTAATTACGGTATAGTTGTTAATAACAGTAATTCACAGCGAAACTCGTATAACAAATCTGCCGATGGAAAATACACTGATCTTGACAGTGTTTACAGTAACCATTACCAGTTTAATGTGTTTACCAACAGGGGAGGCATGGCGTACAATTACAGCAGAAAGAAAATACGGTTTAACATTGGCAACAATCTTGGTTTTTCCAGTTTTGACCAAACAAACCTTGTGAATGATTCGGTATCGAGAAGAAATTTTGTAAACTGGTATCCCACAGCTAATTTTTCTTATTCATTTACGCAATTCCGCCGTATATCGCTCAATTATTCAGGTAACACAAAGCAGCCTTCCATCCAGCAAATACAACCGGTTGCCAGCAACGATAACCCATTAAATATAACGGTTGGTAATGCTAACCTTAAACCGGAATTTGACAATAATATAAATTTGAATTTTAATGATTTCAAAGTACTATCGCAACGGGGCATTTTTACAGGTATCTTTTACAGTTTTACTCAAAACGCAATTGTAAACAGTACTTCATTTGATGCATTGTCCGGTAAACAAATAAATAAATATGTAAACCTTAACGGCAACAGCACTTTAAGCGGGTACATGGGGTTAAATTTTAAATTGAAGAAAATAGACACTTATTTAAACTTTAATACAGATGTCAATAGCAGCACAACTAACAACATTGTAAACAATGTGCTTAACACTACAAAGAGTGGTACTTATTCAGGCAGAGCGGGAATATATAAAGAAAAGGAAAAGAAATTCACTTTAGGGTTTAGCGCTTCTGCTTCCTATACCAGCAGCGTTTCATCTATACAATCGGGTATACAAACAAATTATTGGACCTACGAAATACAGCCCAATATTGACTGGTACCTGCCTTTTAAGCTTCAAATACATGCAGATGCCGACTACAACATAAGGCAAAAAACACCAATCTTTACTACTAATAACGATGTGCTTTTGTTGAACGCATGGTTTGGCAGAAAATTCCTTAAAAATGACGCCCTGGTTATTAAAGTGTCCGGCAACGATCTATTAAACCAAAACGTTGGTTTCAACAGAACAGTTAACAGTAATTTTATCACGCAAAATACCTATAGCACGATAAAGCGATATTTCTTTTTATCCGCCGTGTGGAATTTTACAAAAGCCGGTACTACTGTACCTACAGGCATGTTTTAAACGTCTAAATTATTTCAAGATGAAAAAACTTATTTATACTACTGTTTTAATAATGTTTTTAGCTGCATATTTACCTGCAAATGCACAAAATACCATATTCCTGAAGCAGGGAAGAATAGAGTTTGAACGAAAGGATAATATGTACGCACGAATTGATGATGAAGAGTGGCTGACCGCTGACACTAAAGAAAGCATTAAAAAAAATGTGCCGCAATTTAAAACAACTTATTTCGACCTGAGGTTTAATAATAATAAAACATTGTACCAGCCAGGAAGGGAAGCAGAACCAAATAAAGGAATGAATTTTTTTGGCAGCGTTGCGTCCGATAACACTGTTTTTAATGATCTCGCGAGCCAACAGAGCGCAAGTCAAAAAAATGTGTTTGAGCAAACCTTTCTTGTTCAGGATACTACACGCAGGATACAATGGAAGATAACCAATGAAACAAGGAATATAGCAGGTTTTGAATGTCGCCGTGCCAACGCAATAATAATGGATTCTATTTACATAGTGGCTTTTTATACAGATGCAATTACTACTACCGGCGGCCCCGAGTCTTTCACGGGCCTGCCGGGCATGATACTTGGCGTGGCTATTCCGCATGAGCATGTTACCTGGTTTGCAACAAAAGTTTATACTGAAACTATACCGGAAACAACGCTTACACCACCCACCAAAGGAAAAAAAGTAACAAATGTTACCATAATGGCAAGTTTAGAGGACATGCTAAAAGATTGGGGTAAAGAAGGCCGTACGAATGTTAAACAAATAATGTTGTAGCCTGGTCCAATTGACAGGTTAAACAGCATCGGCAAGTAATAAAGGCAGGGTAATCGTAAACAGCGCGCCGTTATTATTTTCTACTTTTACGGTTCCGCTATGTGCCGTTATATATTGCTTTACAATAGCAAGCCCCAGCCCGGTTCCGTTGCTCTTGCCATTGGTAATAAAAGGTTCAAACAAAGTTTTAATGATCAGGGAAGGTATTCCGGGCCCATTGTCCTGTACAGTTATCATCACTTCTTTATTTTCGCTGTCTTTTTCTGCAATAATTTCAATAACAGGATTGATCACTTTATGTATTGTTAAGGCATCTATCGCATTATTTACAATATTCATTATTATCCGCCTTAGTTTGCTTTCGTCACCTTTTATTATAATATCAAAGGGTACGTCTGTGTTAATGGTTATACCTTTTACATCGGCTTTTGCTTCCGCAAGTTTAATACCATCTTCAATAGTTTTTAATAAATGTACCGGTTGTTTTTTTATTTCGGTTTCTTTTATAAAATCAAGAAAATCATCAAATATTTCCGATGCCTGGCCCGCACATTCATCAATCGTATCAAGCCATTTATTACTATTGCCCTCCTCCCGTAAAATATCAGTTATCATTGTTATACTTTTGATGGGCGAGCGCAGGTCGTGCATCACCATGCCAATCGCATTGCCCACAGCCGAAAGCTTTTCTTTTTGCAATAATTTTTCATAAAGCTCGGCATTACGTATAGCCTTCGAAGCACTTTGTACAAACAGTTTAAGCAAGTACATTTTTTCCGTTTTAAGCAAAACGTTTTTTGCAAGCACAGCAAAAATGATATAATTATCCATTTTAGCCATTACTACCTCATCAACCTGTACCACCTCTTCCTGCGCAAGTTTGCCGGTATCAATCCTGCTGATAAGTGCAGGCATATTTATTTTTTCTTCAAGGGCGCCGATAGAAAATATTTTTTCGTAAGAGAAATCACTATGCAGTTTCCCCAGCAATGCCAAATTTGTTTGCAGGGTACCCGCAACCTGGTCAAGAATATTGTGCAGTAAAGTGAGCAAATGATGCTCATTTATACTTATAGAAGAAACGGCTTTTATAAGATTTTCGAGATTTCTTAATTTATTATAATCGCTTACCGCTTTGCTGGCAAGCTGTATAATTTCTTCCGAGGCATAAGGCTTGCAATGGTAACCTACATTTTGCCCGGCACGCATTATTATTTCTTCGATGGACCTGTCGCTGAAAGCAGTTACAAAAATAATTTCAGCTTTATTATCGTACTCCCTTATGTAGCCTGCTGTTTCAAGCCCATCCCATCCCGGCATACGCATATCTAAAAAAATAACCGCATAAGGGCTACCTGTTGCTATTGCACGTTTTACCATTTCAAGGCCTTCCATACCATTAGAAGCCTTATCAACAGTAAAATGGGGTATGTCGCTGCTGCGGGGTGTTAAAAGCGGGTTCGGGGTATCAAACAATATGCTTGAAGCAAGGTCAATGCTGTCATTATCCGGGTTGCCTTTCCCGGGCATTAATATCTCTTCAATATTATCCCTTACCATTTCTTCATCATCAATCACTAAAATAGCGGTGTTTACAGCTGAGTTCATACGGTTAATTTATATAAATTCAATTTTTATTTTCCCTGGAAATTTTTCAAAGCTGAAATTCAATTACCGCTACACAACCTTTGCCCGGCCCGTCGCTGCCTATATGCAGGGATGCACCGTGCGATTCCAATATTTTTTTACAGTTATCCAACCCGATACCACTGCCCGACGATTTGGTAGTATAGCCTCTCTCAAATAATTTTTTACCTGTTTCTTCATCAAAGCCAATACCTGTATCCTTAACTTCAAGCAACAGGGTTTTATCAATTGCAGTTACTTTAACAGCTATACTTTTTTCCGCGGCATTTATATCAATCGCTTCCAGTGCATTTTTAATCAGGTTAAGCAAAACCTGCATTAATTTTGTACGGTCACCTTTAATAATAGGTAAGTCGGGCGGCAATTGAACCGAAATTTCAATACCTCTTTTGTCAAACGAAGCAAACAGCATTGCCATACAATCATTAATAATACTGCGCAGGTTTACAGGCTTTCGCTCCTGCGTGCCTTTACCTGATAAATACTGCCGTTGAATATTAAGAATTTCCTGTATGTGGCTTATAACGTTTAATTGATCGGTTATGGATTTTTTAATTTCATCGTGATTGCTTTTTTGTGCTTTTACAATACCATTTATCATCATAATAAGGGCTGATGCTTTTTGTTCGCCAACAGCGCCTGCAATGGCTTGTTGCTGATCGTTTAAAAAACCGGCAAGGCTGCCAAGCTTTTCAACATTATCCTGCTCCTGTAGCCGCCGCATCCGGGTAAGGTACGACCCGAAGCCAACTACAGCATTGCCAATATCATGCAAAACACCGGATGCAATTTCAAATTTGCCCTGTTCAACAGCTTTATCAACTTCTGCCTGGCGCATGGCATTTTCTTTTACATATTTTTCAGTAAAATCTTCAAAACTTACCATTATACAGCCGGGAAACATTTTAGTTATGGTAAGATTGAAACATTTTTTTGTATCCTCGTCCCCGGGCTGAATAAAAAACTGGTATAATTCATTTATTAAAATAATGCCGCCCGGTTGTGAGAAAGTCTTTATTTTTTCGACGATAACAGGGTCAATAAATTGAAGAAACGTAAAAATATTTGATGTGTCAAAGCCTGTACGGGCTATAAATGGCTGCAGCAGTTCCTCCCCTTTAAGATTTAACGATACAACATCCCCTGTTTCATTTATCTCCGCCAGGCCAATCGGGGCATATTTCATTATAGTAAACAACTTCTGCTCGGCAGGACTTAACTGGTTTTCCATGTGAGGAAAGGATTTTTGCTGACAGTGGGTTAAAGAAAAGTATTTGGCGTTAAAGGTAAGCATACAAAGACGCACACATAATAACATCACAGGTTATATGACAATACCATTAAAGTAAATATATGTTGCCAAAATAAATCTGCAAAATAAATTTAGCACTAAGGAGTAATTAATCAACAAGGCTCTGTGTGCCTTACATCCACTTATGTTATTTCCCTAATTCCAGCACCCACATGCTTGTGCCCTGAATGGTTGTTTTGTCATTTATATTAAATACTTCGCTGCTTACAACACTGGAAGCTTTCGTAAAACCAGAGGTTCTTTCGGTATAGTTGGAGAAGTCTATTTGCTTAGCTTCATTTGATGTGTTCATCACACACATAATTGTTTGCTTATTATCATACCTGAAATAAACATATAAACCATCAACCGGCAGGTATTGCATGAGTTTACCCGTTTTTAGGGCCGAAGAATTTTTACGATAATTACCGAGGGTTTTTACCAGTGATTGTACAGATTTCTCATCGTCGTTTAAGCCATCGCCTGTAAAGGCATTCTTTTTATCACCATCCCATCCACCGGGGAAATCGTGCCTTACATTACCATCCGGGTTGGCAAAGCCGCCCATGCATATTTCTGTTCCATAATACAACTGCGGGATGCCCCTGCAGGTAAGCAGCCACTCAATACCCATTTTTTGTTTGGATACATTCGAATCTACCACTGAAAAAATGCGGCTCATATCATGGTTATCTAAGAATATTACTTCAGTCATGGGGTTTTGATAAACAAAATCACTTGCAAGCACTGTGTAGAGTTTATTCACTCCTTCGGTCCATCCAAAAGGTTCGGTGAGAGCGGGAATAATTCCGTGCAGGTTGGTTTGAAAATCACAGGTAGCAGGCAAATTGCTTTTAAATGGGACATCAAATTTGTTCCTGGTGAAATATGCCTGGTTTATCACACCATGCACCCATGTTTCGCCAAACATGAACATTTTAGGATATTCCTTTATCAGCGCAGCATTACATTCATTCATGAACTTCATGTCGTTGTATATATAGGTATCTATGCGCCATGCATCCACGCCAAATTCTTCCACGCACCAAATGGCATGCTGAATAAGAAAAGTATTTAGATAAGGGTTGTATTGATTAAGGTCGGGCATTTGCCTGGTAAACCAGCCGTCTGTAGTTATCTTTTTATCTTTTTCAGATGCGTAGGGATCAAATAAAGGCTGGTCTTTAAAACTCGTATTCGTGTACTTAGGCCATTGGTGCAACCAATCTTTTGAAGGCGGGTCAGTCATCATAAAATCAAAAGAGCCTACATGGTTATACACCGCGTCCTGTATAAGCTTCATACCGCGTTTATGCAGTTCATCGCTCAGTTTCTTATACATTTCACTCCCCCCAAGGCGGGGTTCAATTTTATAGTGATCTGTAAATGCATAGCCATGTTCCGTACGGTTAGGCATATCATTCTCTAACACAGGTGTCATCCACAAAGCAGTAATACCAAGGCTTTGCAGATAATCAAGGTGATTGATAATGCCCTGCATATCGCCGCCATGGCGTAAAAAAATAGAATCCCTGTTGAGGGACTGATCGCGCATGCCGGGTATCCGGTCATTTGATGGGTCACCGTTGCTAAAACGGTCAGGCATTAAAAAATAAATAAAATCTGAAGACGTCAGGCCCTGTGCATATTCGGTGCCGTTGCCTTTTCTGCGGGGTTTCAACTCCCACTGTACTATATTAACTTTTCCGTTCTCAATAAATTCAATATCTGCCATTCCGGGTTTAGCCTCACTGCTTATTGCCACATCCAGTGCCATGTATTTGCCATTTTCAAACACGTGCTTTTGCAAAAGCGTTACTCCGGGGTAATGCACATTCACTTTTTCAGCCCCAAATTCCGAATTGTCGCCACGCACAAGTATTTGCACGTGATTCATTTTCATGCCCACCCACCAGTTGGTTGGATACAGGCGAATAGATTGAGAGAAGCTATGAACCGCAATGAAAAAAAATAGAATAGCTACAATCTTCTTATTCATCTTTATCGTTTACAATTTTTGTTAATAATCCCCCAATGATCATTGAGACACCGCCTGTAACAAGAACATATATGCTTTCACCATGAAAAAGATGTTTTACACAAAACCCTAAAACAGCAGCTGCTACAAGTTGTGGTATAACTATAAAGAAATTAAATACCCCCATATAAAACCCCATTTTGTTTGGGGGTAATGCTCCCGCAAGTATCGAATAAGGAATAGTAAGAACTGATGACCATGCAAGGCCAACGCCAAGCATAGGAATTAATAGTAATGCCGGCGATTTGAGATATAATTGAGATACCAGGCATATGCCACCAATAATAAGGCATATCATGTGGGTGTTTTTTCTTCCTGCAAATTTTGCTATAAATGGCAATAAGAAAGCTGTTGCGAAAGAAACTGCATTATAAACCATAAACATTATACCCACCCAGTCGCCCGCGTCCTGGTAAGCTTTCGTAGTGGTAACAGTTGTGCCATACGCATTTTGCGCAATTGCCGGTGTAGTATATATCCACATAGAGAAAAGAGCTACCCATGTAAAAAACTGTACAACTGCCAATTGAAGCATCGTTTTTGGCATTTTAAATATGCCTTTAGTAATTTCGCTTATACCGTGTATAATGCCATTATTTCTTAATTTTTCTTCTTCCCAGGTTTCAATATTTTCCGGAGGAAATTCCTTTGTTGTAAATACAGTCCACATTACGGCACTTATAAATACTGCTGCGCCAATATAAAAAGAATATTTTACTGAAGGGGGGATAATACCGGCAGGTGCCGTATTACTAATATCTAAAACATTATGAAAAAAATATGGTAAAAGGGATGCAATAACCGCCCCAATGCCAATAAAAAACGTTTGCATGGCAAACCCTGAAGTACGTTGCGACGGTGGTAACTTATCCCCTACAAAAGCCCTGAACGGCTCCATTGAAATGTTAATAGAAGCATCTAATATCCATAATAACAGGGCTGCCATCCATAACTCATACGAATTAGGCATTATGAATAATGCGAGTGAAGAAAGTATAGCCCCGCCAAAAAAGAATGGCCTTCTTCGTCCCCATTTTGGATGCCATGTTCTATCGCTTAAATAACCAATAATAGGTTGAACCAATAATCCTGTTGCGGGTGCTGCCATCCACAATATACCTATATGGTCAATATCAGCACCCAGGGTTTGAAAAATGCGGCTAACATTTGCATTTTGCAATGCAAACCCAAACTGAATCCCTAAAAACCCAAAATTCATATTGAATAGCTGCCGAAAAGTCATTTGTGGTTTGGCAAATGCAATTGAACCGGATGGAGTGGAGGTTACTAAAGCCATGGCAATCGTTTAGATAATGTGTAAAAAATACATGGTGCTAAAAGTACATGTTTTATAAATACAACGAACACCTTTCACCACACAGGCTCATAAAATAAATAAGTAACACATAGAAATACAATATTCCCTATGTGTTATGTTTCTAGAGATCTTTTATCATATAGGCTCGCTGGATACACAGACCGAATCCTTACATTAGAATGTAACTATGTGTACCTATGTCCCCTCTGTTTCTATGTGGTTGGATTTTATATAACAAATCCATCGGGCAATACAGCCCCTTTTTTAACCACTACTATACCGTCTTTAATAGTATAGAGCATGTGGTCAGTATTTTCGAGGTGCATTCCGCCATTTATTCGCACATCATTGCCAATGCGTGAATGTTTATCAATGATGGCATTTTTAATATAGCATCTTTCGCCAATACCAATTCGCGGAATACCTTTAGACAAGTTGGTTTCCATTTCCGCCAGGGTTTCATACAGGTCGTTACCCATTATATAACTGTTTACAACGGTTGTACCATGGCCTATACGCGCCCGTATGCCGACTACTGATTTTTCAATACGGCTGGCAAGAATAATAGAACCTTCAGCAATAACTGTTTTTTCAAGGGTTGTTCCGCTGATCTTTGCAGGTGGCAACATTCTTGCGCGGCTGTAAACTGTCTTCTCGTTATCAAATAAATTGAACGGGGGGATATCATCCGTTAAGGCAATATTGGCCTCGAAAAAAGAATAGATGTTTCCAATATCTGTCCAGTAACCATCGTACTGGAAGCTAACTACTGTTGATTCAACAATTGAATTGGGAATGATCTCCTTTCCAAAATCGGTCGCATCGGGATGCTTGTCTTTAAGCAAATAGTCCAGCACAGTTTTATTAAATATGTAGATACCCATTGACGCAAGGTAAGGCCTGCCCTGGCGCAACATTTCGGCACCGGTGTTGCTTTCCCATTCAGGCAGTAATTCTTTTTTTGGTTTTTCGATGAAGCTTGAAATATGGTCATTCTCATCCGTTTTCATAATGCCAAATTCAGGCGCATCCCGCTCACCAACAGGTATGGTTGCAATGGAAATATCGGCCCCTTTCTCAATATGTGCGTTAAACATATCTGCAAAATCCATTTGATATAACTGGTCGCCGCTTAATATAAGCACATAGTCATAATCATTATTATGTATATGGCGCAGGGATTGACGAACAGCATCTGCTGTACCCTGGTACCACCCAGGGTTATCAGGCGTTTGCTCCGCAGCAAGTATATCAACAAACCCACTGCTGAATGCACTGAACTGGTATGTATTTTTTATATGCTTATTAAGCGATGCCGAATTAAACTGTGTTAAAACATACATGCGGTTTATGTTTGAATTAATACAGTTGCTGATAGGTATATCAACCAAACGGTATTTGCCGGCTATGGGTACTGCGGGTTTGCTGCGGCTTGCTGTTAAGGGGTACAGCCTTGTACCTGCACCGCCGCCTAATATTACGGCTATTACTGACTTTGCTAAGGTGAACATATAATGGGCAATTTTTAGGTTTATATATTGATTTGCTATTTCAAACTTGCATACACATTTATATATTGCTGAACGGCATTTTCCCAACTGTTATCAATTTTCATCATACGTTGCCTCATCCAGTTTAAGTGTTCTTTGTCATTATTATATAATGCTGCCGCACGCGTTACAGAATAAGTAATATCCCCTACACTTGCGTTGTTAAATCTAATGCCCCATCCCTCATGGTCGCCCATATCAACAACTGTATCCCTTAATCCTCCTGTGC
The DNA here is from genome assembly GCA_013286305.1 of Bacteroidota bacterium. Classification (GTDB taxonomy): domain Bacteria; phylum Bacteroidota; class Bacteroidia; order Chitinophagales; family Chitinophagaceae; genus JABDFW01. The sequence continues at coordinate 18,657 of JABDFW010000011.1, read as the reverse complement.
TTCTTACTACAGGCACTGTTCCATACTGCATTGCATACATTTGGTTAAGGCCGCAAGGCTCTACCCGGCTTGGCATCAGCAGAAAATCAGCACCTGCATACATCAGGTGGCTTAATGTTTCGTTATAGCCTATAACAGCGTGGTAGTTACCCGGAAAATGTGCATTCAACTGCGATAACTGCCACTCCACATGCGGCTCACCACTGCCAAGTATCAAAAAATTAACCCCGTTATTCAAGGCGTACATCGAGGAGAGAATTGCATCCGGCAAAAGATCAGCCGCCTTTTCCCCCACCAATCTCCCAATAAAGATCAATAATGCTTTGGTTTCGTCCAATCCAAATTGGCTGCAAAGCAATTTTTTATTTTCAGCCTTACCCTCTTCTACATCCTCAACACTAAAATGATCTTTTAAATAAGTATCAGTTGCGGGGCTCCATACATCAGCGTCAATACCATTAAGAATGCCAACACATTTGCCTTTTTCATATTCAAACAACGCTTCCAGCCCATTGGAATTGTATCTTAACTCATCTAAGTAACTATGGCTTACAGTGGTAACCTTCCATGCATTTTTTACTGCAGATGCCAAAGGGTTTATATTGTTCTTCCATTCCAGCAAACCAGCTTTCCATGTATCCCAGCGGGGGATGTAATAGCTTTTATCCCAGCCCATCCATCCCTGGTATTGGGCATTATGGATGGTGAAAACCGTTGGCACATCCGCCAGCTTATTATAATCGTAGCAATACTTTACCATAAATGGTATAAGCCCCGTATGATGGTCGTGGCAGTGAATAACGTCCGGTTTATGCTGCCAGTGGCTAAGCCAGTTTACCACGGCTATTTGAAAACATGTAAACCTTTCGGTATCATCATTATACCCATACACTTTCTCACGGTCAAGCAATCCATTTATGTCAATTAAGTAAAGGTCGAAGCCAAGTTTGTTGGTTTTTTCTTTTATAACCGTAAAATCAAACCACCAGTTACCCAGGTTAGTACGGCCTTTAAAATCAATCACCCAATCGTTCTGGTACAAAAACTTTGTACGGTACATGGGCATTACCACTTTGGCAGTATGGCCCATGGCAACCTGGTATTTGGGCAGTGCACCCACCACATCGCCCAGGCCACCGGCTTTGGCTACAGGATAACATTCCGCGCTAACATGTATTATTTCCATTGGAAAAGCAATCTATGTGTTTTTAGCTAACGAATACCAATTTAGGAATGAATTTTATATAAACGCCAAAACATTTAAAATTTTTAGAAATGTAAAATGTATTTATCTTTCAACGCTCAAAATTCATAAACCATATAATGATTGCAATGGATACCACTACTTCTTTCGCTGCACCAAAACCAGCCATTAAAACAAATATTGGCGCCCTGGCTACTTTAGTTCTTGTATTTTTCTTTTGGGGATTTATAGCTGCGTCCAGCAGTGTATTCATTCCGTTTTGCCGAACAGAGTTTAAGTTAACCCAGTTTGAATCGCAATTGATCGGCTCTGCATTTTATGGGGCTTATTTTGTCGGGTCTCTTGCTTTGTACTTGTTGTCGAGTGCATTTGGCTACGACATTCTAAATAAAATGGGATATAAAAGAGGTATTATCGTAGGTATATGGATATCAGTAATTGGCGCATTGGCGGTTATACCTTCTGCAAACGCCCATTCATTTCCTTTAATATTGGTATCGTATTTTTTAGTGGCGTTAGGTTTTTCATTGCAACAAACAGCAGCTCAGCCTTTTGCCATCGCACTCGGTGATCCTGCAACAGGCAGCCACCGTCTTAATTTTGCCGGCGGTATTAATTCGTTGGGTACCACTTTAGGGCCTATTATTGTTGGTTATTTTTTATTTGGAACGCCCAAAAATAGTTCTGCTATCGTAACCGTTACCAATATTGATAATTTTTATATTCTTGTTGCTTGCGTGTTTGCGGCAGTAGCATTGTTTTTCACTTTTTCCAAATTACCATCTGGCAAAGATGATGCAAAATTTGAAGCTTCGAAGAAAGCTTCTATTTCATTGATATTAATGACTTCTTTTTTAATTATAATTATCATAATAGGCCAATTAACTAATATCGGCAAAACGCCGTTATTAATAGCAACCCTTGTTATGATATTGGCGATTTTATTTTCATCTTATGCAAGCGCTTCTAAAAATAGCGACGGATGGGGCGCTATGAAATACCCTCAATTAATATTGGGTATGCTGGGTATATTTTTATATGTGGGTGTAGAAGTAACTATTGACAATAATTTTGGGGCATTGCTTAAAACACCCGGATATTTAATTCCCGCAGGTTTACTCGACAAAGACATATCAAAATATGTTACCCTTTATTGGGGCAGTTTAATGATCGGGCGATGGACGGGAGCCATTGGAGTATTTGGTTTATCCAAATTGGGCAAAACCATAGCTACCATTATCGTCCCCTTTATTGCATTTGGCGTTGTGTTGTCTGTGATCAGTCTTTACGGTTTCAATGTAAATGACCTCCTGGCCTATACAGGTGTTATTGCTCTTGCCATTTTAGCATTCTTTTTCGGCCAGCAAAAGCCGGTTAAAACACTGCTAACGCTCTCCCTCCTTGCTGCTTTTTTTATGGTGTTTGGTGTTTTTAGCACTGGCATTGTTTCAGTATATTCATTTATGGCGGGTGGCCTTTGCTGCTCCATTATGTGGCCTTGTATTTTCTCGCTGGGTGTTGCCGGCCTCGGCAAATATACAAGCCAGGGTTCAGCGTTCCTTATTATGATGATATTAGGTGCAGCAGTGATACCACCGTTGCAAGGTTCAATTGGCGACATTCGCGCTGCCGATGGTAGTAATAATATGCACAACTCATATTTAGTTGCCGCCGGCTGTTTTGCTGCACTTGCTTTTTTAGCGCTAAGGTTTAAAAGCGTACTTAAGGCACAGGGATTGAATTTTGATGAGCAAATTGGTGGTGGCCACTAATTTTTTTAATAAACAGGATTTTTATTTTAACAGGATACTATGGCAACTGCAAAACCTTCTTTAGAACCGTTAGCAATAGGCATTGACATTGGCGGTACAGGTACCAAGTTCGGCATTGTTGACAGGGTTGGGAACGTACTTTTTTCGGGTGAGATATCTACTAAAAAGCACAAGCACATTGATACTTTTATAACAGAACTGCACAATTCTGTTTCTCCTCTTATTGAAAAAGCGGGTGGCGTTGGCAGGATAAAAGGAATGGGTGTAGGCGCGCCTAATGGTAACTATTATACAGGAACGATTGAGTATGCGCCAAACCTGCCATGGAAAGGCATTGTTCCGCTTGCAAAACTTATACAGGATAAATTTCAGCTGCCTGTTATATTAACCAACGATGCCAATGCCGCCGCAATAGGCGAAATGACCTATGGCGCCGCACAGGGTATGAAGGATTTTATTATGATAACCCTGGGCACCGGTGTTGGAAGCGGTATTGTTGCAAACGGGAGCTTAATTTATGGGCATGATGGTTTTGCAGGCGAACTGGGGCATACTATTATTATTCCCGAAGGCCGTTTTCATGAGGGAACAGGAAAATATGGTTCGCTTGAAAGCTATGCATCTGCTACGGGCGTTACACTTACCACGCTTGAGTTACTGCAAAAAAGCAAACAGGCAAGTTTATTAAGGGATGTTCCTAAAGATCAAATTGATTCTAAAAAAGTGTATGATGCCGCAATGCAGGGCGATAAGCTTGCAAAGGAAATTTTTGAATATACCGGCAAAATTCTTGGTATGGCTTTGGCAAATTTCGTTATGTTCAGCAGCCCCGAAGCAATCATCCTGTTTGGTGGATTAACAAAAGCAGGCGACTTGATATTAAAGCCTACCCGCGAGCATATGGAAGCAAACCTGATACAGATATTTCAGAATAAAGTAAAAATATTGGTAAGCCACCTTAAGGAATCTGACGCCGCAATTCTTGGTGCAAGCGCATTGGCGTGGGAGTTGAGTTAAACTGACGCCCCAGCCCCTTAAGGGGAGAGGAAGAAGATAGCGCACGAAAGTAGGTTAAGCATAAGTTGCATCATTAAAAACGCTGGTTTATACCGGCGTTTTGTTGTTTATAACAATACTTAAAATAATTGTCTTCTAAATTTGTATAGTAATACTAAATAATTTTGTTATATTTATGCACTGTAAAAACACACGCTGCCATGCGACACGGTTTTAATCTGCTTTTTCTACTAATTACCCTATTGTGTACATTTAACTTTACAAATGCCCAAACAACGGGCAAGGTGATTGAACAAAAAACAATTAAAAGCGCTATTCTTTCCAGGGATGTTAACTATACAATATACCTGCCTGCCGGTTATGAAAAATCGGAGCGCAGCTATCCTGTTGTCTCCCTTTTGCATGGCTTTACTGATGACAATACGGGTTGGTTACAATTTGGCGAAATTAACCGCTATGCAAACAAGGCTATTGCCGATGGCACTATTGGGGATAGTTTCAGGCAGAAATAACCAATTAAGTTAAAACATATTAAATAAAAGTATAAATTAAGCTTAAAGTAAAATAATATAAAAACAAAATATTAAACATTTACGTTTATAAAGATGGTGTTTTTCATAGGTTAGCAAGCCCCGTTCCATTCCTGGTATGGGGCTAATTTTTTTACCACGATTCTATCCTGATTTTTCTGATTGCGCTGTGATTACTACGAAATACGAATCAATACGAACCTGCTTGCCGGTAGGCAAGTTTACGAATGAAGAAATGATGCGGCTTAAACATCTGATCCACTATTTTCGGATTTAACTCACTTTTCAACTTTCGGACTTTCGGTCTTCCATCTTATCTTTACAGCATGTATATTATGTATGGCCTACCTTATTGTGATGCCACAAAAGCAGCAATGGAATGGTTTAATGAACACAAGATAGCATTTGAACTGCACGATTATAAAACCAGCGGCATAGCAGCTGAAAAGTTGCAGGCATGGTGCGGCCAAAAAGGTTGGGAAACTATTCTTAATAAAAGAAGCACTACCTGGCGCGGATTAAATGCTGATGCCCAGGCTGCGATAACAAATGAAAATGAGGCTGTAAAAATAATGCTGTTAAACACAAGCTTAATTAAACGCCCTGTAATTGAATTGGATGGAAATGTTATGGCTGTAGGCGTTGATAAGAAAAAGTATAAGGAAGTGTTTACCCCCATCCCCTATAGGGGGACTTAAGACAGGGAATTTTTTATTTATGAAAAGGCATCAACACCAGTCAACTATTCTTCAGCAGATTGCCACAAAAATCCCCGTGCACAAACCCGTACCGATTTTTTCGCAATGACGATGCCTGTTCTTCCTGTTAACTTCTTGCTTAATAACAAATGACTTTTCTTCCCTGTCAACTGTCATCTAAACATCTGTCAACTTCTTCAACATCTCTCTCAGTACTGCGATTCCTTCCGTGGCGGGTTTTTCTATTGCGGTAAGGTTGTATATTGATGATGTATTGGGCACGCGTTTATCTACAATAAATTTTGGTATTTTCCAGGGGGCATAATTAACCAGTCCTGCCGCGGGATACACTGCAAGCGACGTACCTATTACCAAAAATATTTCTGCTGATCTTGTTATCTCAACAGCGGTTTCTATCATCGGTACCGGTTCTTCAAACCAAACAATATAAGGCCGCAATTGCCTGCCATCCGCGGCAGTATCCCCAAATAAAATATCTTCCCGTATTTCGTATATAAGTTCTTCATCTGTTTCACTGCGCATTTTAAATATCTCACCATGCAAGTGGCATATTTTAGTGCTGCCTGCACGTTCGTGCAGGTCATCAATATTCTGTGTTATAATATGAACATCAAAATCATTCTCCAGCTCTGCAAGAATAGTATGTGCGTTGTTAGGTATTGCTAAAGCAACATCTTTGCGGCGCATATTATAAAACTCGAGTACCAGTTTAGGGTCTTTTTTCCAGGCACGCGGTGTAGCAACGTCTTCAATATTATAGCCGTTCCATAAACCATCACTGTCGCGAAATGTTTTTAATCCACTTTCTGCACTTATGCCCGCGCCGGTTAAAACCACTAATTTCTTTTTAGCCATATAACAAAAATAAAGGGGAATTTGGTACTGGTTAAAACCTTTGCGATTTTTAATAAACAATTCATAAAAGTTCATACCTAATATATTAGCAATCATTTATATATTTTCTTATCTTCCCGTTGCGAAAATATATCCCCCTCATGCGCTGCTTAAACACAACAAAATCTTTTAGTTGTATAGTTATATGCAGCCTGGTTGGATAAATAACTTGATGGGTAAAGCAACCTTTAGGCATCATACTACCGTATATGCAGTTAACCACTATGTGCAACACCAATAAAAAACATTTTTTCAAAAATTCAAATTTCATCTCTTCTGTGAGAAGATTGCTTTTGCTGATAATTGTTCTTTGCTGTGGCAAATTATTTGCGCCACAGGCGACCAAAGCAGGCGCTTTTTTAACTATTCTTAATAAGCATGCGGCAAATGATATTGAAAACCCGGTATTGCTCAATAATATCTCCGGCGCATTCATCAGATGGCATGATAACTGTAATACTTCTTTTAGCAGGCGGTTGGTAAACGCGCTTTGCGGCCGGTTGTGTGCAAAAGAAAAACCAGAAGTAAATAAAGGTACAAGTTTTATCTTTACTATTCCTGAAGCAGCATAACACTATGAAAGACGACAAAGTACATATATTAATTGTAGAGGATGAAGCCATAGTAGCCATGGACCTTGCTGCGTCGCTTACAAAAGAGGGTTATGTAATAGTGGGTATTGCAGATAATGCAGAAGATGCGGAAATATTGTTCAGGGAGCAGGAAATTGATATACTGCTTGTTGACATTAATATAATTGGCGACACAGATGGAATAAGCCTTGTAGAAAAACTGCTTGATCTGCGTGATGCCCCTATAATTTATCTTACCGCTCTCAGCGATGCAGAAACCCTGCAGCGTATGAAACGCACAAAGCCTTCTGCTTACCTTACCAAACCATACAGCATTCAAAATGTTCGCATAGCCATTGAACTTGCGCTAAGCAATTTTGCGTTAATGCACAATAACCCCAAAGCCACAATCAATCTCGATTCGGGAATGTATGCTGTTAAAGAAACAGACACTGATAAGGAACAAATACTTCAACTGAATGATTATATTTTTATCAAACAGAATTACCGTTTTATTAAAGTAATGCTTGGTGAAATTATGTATGCCGAAGCCGACAATAATTACATACACATGGTAACATCGGATAAAAAATATACAGTACGTATGTCGCTGCAACAATTAGAAGACAAAATAAACTACAGCCAATTTGTGCGCATACACCGCTCCTACCTCGTTAATATGAATGCTATAACTACCTTTAGTGATTCAGAGTTGCAGGTTGGCAAATTTACGCTGCCCATTGGACGTAATTACAGGGATGCATTTATCAGGCAGTTTAATTTCAGGTAACTGCGAAATCAATTTAACAAAATGGCGTTAAATTAACTCCTAAACCTAAGACTACAAGGATAATTAATTTGCAGTTTATAATAATATCATATCTTTAAATTACTTCATAACAATCATCGCAAAAACTCTATTCCCCTCAATAAACCGCTTATTCCCTTTTTAAAACAACATTCATATTAGTTACCATTTAACAGGCACGATATTGGCTGTTAACAAAGATGCACTTAACCCATTTGTAAAAAAACTTGCAGGTGTTACAGGTTAACTGGTTTTATATCTGCAAAAAAGGAGACCACATGTTGTCTGTCATTATCCCGGCTCTAAACGAAGAAAAAACAATAGCCAGTGTAGTTAGGTATTGCCTGGACAATCCATTGGTTAGTGAAGTAATTGTTGTGGACGATACATCAGACGATAGCACAGCGGCACTGGCTGCAGAAGCCGGCGCAAAAGTAATTACAAGCAAAATACGCGGAAAAGGCATTTCCTTAAAAGATGGCATTGGGGTATCAGGAAATGAGTTGCTGGTTTTCCTGGATGGCGATATTGACCCTTATCCTGAAAATGTGATAGCGCTGCTTGCACAGCCAATATTGGAAAACGAAGCAGATTTTGTAAAGGGGACTTTTAGCCGCAATGCAGGCCGTGTGACTGAACTGGTTGCCAAACCTTTACTGAATATTTTTTACCCTGGCCTCGCTCAATTTACCCAACCGTTGAGCGGCATGATCGCAGGTAAAAAAAGTTTTTTTAAAAGGATCAATTTTTTTAATGATTATGGTGTTGATATAGGAATATTACTGGATATGTACCTGATGAAAGCCAGGATAAAAGAAGTTAATATTGGATATATTGAAAACAAGAGTAAACCCTGGGAAGAATTAGGCAAAATGAGCAAGGAGGTGGCAAGCGCTATTATTACAAAAGCGCATCAAAAACAGGATGATGATAACAAGGAAAATACGCCAGTCTCCCCAAACAAAATTACGGAAGCTGAAACGACAGGCAGTTGGCGAAAAATGGCGATTTTTGATATGGACGATACCATTTTAAAAGGCCGCTTTGTAGATGAAAGTGCCAAAAAATTTGGATTTACTGCCAGGCTTGAAGATTTAAGGGCAACCGAAAAAGACGTAATGGCACTTACCAAGCAGATAGCTTTATTGTTTAGGGACAAGACCCTTGATGAATTGCTGAATATTATACACAATATGTCAATAATAGAAGATACGAAACATGTGGTTGCCCAATTAAAGCAACAGGGGTATATAACAGGCATTATAAGCAATAGCTACACGCTTATTACCAATTATGTGATGAAAAATATTGAAGCTGATTTTTGCTATGCAAACCAACTGGAGTTTTTTGAAGGGAGAGCAACGGGCGAAGTTAATACACCATCTTATTTTTTTGCATCAGACGAGAGTATATGCGGCCATTCTTATTGCAAAACCAACGCAGTGCAATTTGCCTGCAAAAAATACCAGGTGCAATTAAAGAACTGCATAATAGTAGGAGACAGTAAGGATGACCGGTGTATGGTTGGCCACGCAGGCAAAGGGGTTGCGTTTAGAACCAATGACGACATTTTGCGTGCCATTGCCAAACTTGAAATAATGGAAGAACGTTTTGAACCATTGCTGGCCTATGCATAAGCAGGATGTAGTAAGCCTTTTTATTAAGTTTAAAATATTAAAATGTTATGTCAAACAATTTTTACAATATAATGGTCCCGGTTGATTTTACCACCAAGAACAAATGGGGTATTGCAAAAGCCATTGAGCTTGCAAATGCATTTAACTGTAACATACATTTTGTGCATGTGGTTTCGTATATCGCTTTTTATACCGGCCATGGTTTTTTTCATAATGAGCCTGTACTTGACGCCAGGATTGCGCGTGAAAAACTAAAAGAGCTGAAGGAGCAATATAAAGATCATATCTGCTCAAATTGTACTATAGAGATCACTTTGCTGCATGGCAACCCATCGCATGAATTGCAGGAGTATATCATTCGCAATAGTGTTGATCTTGTAGTAATGGGCTTGTCAAGGTTTAACCTGCTGCACAGGTTGTGGTCTGCCGTTACCATCAGTACACTCATGCATAAAACCAATGTGCCGGTATTGGCTGTACGCGCAAGCGGTTTGGTAAGTCATTTTAAAAAGATCGTGTTACCTCTTAATGACCATATTCCGTTAAGACGGATACGCATGGCCGCCATGCTGGGCAGGTTTTTTAAGTCAACTATATACTTAGTATCCCTGAAGCAAAAAGATGGCGCCCATAACCTGCCTGTTCTTAGCCAAACACTGGAGATATTTCAAAGCCTTACAACCGTACCTGTACAATCCATTTTGCTGGAAGGAAAAAACCTGGCAAGAACAACACTTGAGTTTTCAAAAAAAATAAATGCTGACCTTATAATGATAAATCATATTAAAGAATTTTTTATGCCCGGCTGGTGGAGCAATTTAACAAGGCGCATGTTGTCGTATGGGTCAAACATCCCGGTACTAACAGTACGGCATGAAGATTGATAATTTTTAGATTCCAGCTACTTTCTTTCGCGTTAAAAAATGCATTACAACCCAGGCAATAATGTACGCGCAACTGCAAATAATAAATATGATGTTGTAGCCCGCGGTTATTTTACCCAACAGCTTAAAATGATCAAGTATAGCCCCTATAAGCAGGGGGAAAATGATAGAGCCCACAGCACCCGCCATTGTACCCAGTCCTATTACTGAACTTAAAGTTGATTTTGGAAAAACATCGGAAGCTGTGGTGAATATATTTGCGCTCCATGCCTGGTGTGCAGATGTTGCGAGGCTGATGAGTAATACAGTTGCCCATACCCCTGATGTAAACTGTACAAGAAAAACGGGCATAACACACAAAGCATAAATAAACATAGATGTTTTCCGGGCCCGGTATATGCTCCAGCCTTTGCCAATTAAAAAGCCGGGCAAATAGCCGCCCAATACACTGCCCACAGTAGTAATGCCATATATCACTGTTACATATACCCATGATGTTCTAAGGTCAATATGGTAGCGGCTGTTAAAATAAGTGGGTATCCAAAAAAGATAAAACCACCAAACGGGATCAGTAAAAAATTTACCAAGTACAAATGCCCAGGTTTGCCTTATGCCTAATAATCTTACCCATTTTATTTTTTTTTCATCACTTAAAATTATTTCAGGGGCATCGCTTTGTATGTAGGCAAGTTCAGCGGGGTTTACCTTTTTTTTCTTAGTGGGAATTTCATATAACAACAACCAGAATATTAGCCATATAAAACCTAACAGCCCGGTAACAATAAAGGCAGCGCGCCAACTATATTCATGAGATATCCAGTAAATTATGCCGGGTACTATAACAGGGCCAACATTGGTGCCGCTGTTAAATATGCCGGTTGCAAGTGCGCGTTCTTTTTTGGGAAACCACTCCGCAACAGTTTTAATAGCAGAAGGAAAATTACCTGATTCCCCCAGCCCCAGCGCACCGCGCGCTATATAAAAACCAAAGGTGCTTCTTACAACACCATGAAACATAGCTGCTATACTCCATAAAACAATAGAAAAACTATAGCCTTTTTTTGTACCTATCCTGTCAATTATCATCCCAAACAATACGTTACCCAAAGCATACGCTGAATTAAAGGCAATAACTATGTAACTATAAATAGCCTCATTCCAGTTAAATTCTTTACCAAGATCATCTTTTAGCAGGCTAATGATCTGCCTGTCAATATAATTAATGGTTGTAGCAAAAAAAAGCAGTGAAACTACTGTCCACCTGTAACCTGATCTTATTGGTGTCATTACAATCGTTTTTACAGTTGTGTACGCAAAATACGCAATCTGTAATAGCAACTCAATAAAAGCTTATAAACAATAGTACCTCAATTTGAACAGGATCAATTTGCAGGCGAATTATAAAATCTTTTCAGATACCATACTTTTTCTTTACGAACACAAACCACTGTTTGGTGAAAGCTGCGTCATCAATGTTCAACGTCTGCTTAATGTTTCCATTATTCTTAATTAGTGCGTTCAATACAGCATTCCCTTTACTTAGTACGAGATATTCAGCTATAAAGTAACCTACGTCATAAATGGCTGTGTCTGACCAATCATTTAGTTCTGAAAGAGCGGGCGGTTTTTGATTTACAAGATAAGAAACTTGCCGTGGGTCAGGCTTTTGATTTGATTCATAAATAGCGATAGCTTCCCATAGCCAGCGTGGATTATTGGCAATGGTGTTATTAATATACCGCGAAACACAATGAGCAAACTCGTGAATTGTGCTCTTTATCATTTCCTTGTAATCCTGGTTCGGAGCGTCGGGCGAGATAATATGAATTGCGGAATCGCCACGTGTAAGCCCCGTCGTCCATAAAGGCAGATTGCGGGCCCATGATTTTACCCCGTCACGAAAATTTGATGCATCGCTATAAAAATAAATATTTATAACAGGAAGTTCCCGGGATTGAAGACTTATAATGATCCTCGTATAATTAATCTCTAAGCTGTCTGCAATTTCTTTAATGTTTCGGTCATCTAATGAGGAATGGAATATTTTAAAATGTTTGGTTGTATAAATTTGAGCTTCAGAATATAGGCAGCAGATTATCAAAAGCAAACTAAAAATAAATTTCATAGTTCTTACTTGTAAATTATAATCTGTTTTTCGACAGGGTATGCCCATGAAGCCTTATCGTGTTGTTAGCTTAAAATCAACCTGGCAAACCGCCTTAATAGCTCATTCACTTACTATTCCTTTTTTCTTTCTCCGTTTCCACCACATGGTAAGGCCGCTTACTACCTGTACAACCATTAACAGGCTTGCAAGGCTCATAATTATTTTAGTTGGCAGGCCGTATATATCACCCGTATGTATAGCACGGTTAATGTTTACTAACCGCTTACCACCTGGGGCAGTTCGCGATCCTTCTGCAAATAATACTTTGCCGTTGTAGGGGTCTAAAAATACCATACTGCGGCCACCCGGCGTACGGTCTTCGGGGTAGCGCGCACGAACCTGGTAAGCATCAGTTGGGCCGGGTACATTAATATTAAACGGCTCAACACCAGGCAGCGTTTGCCTAACAAGGGTTAATGCACTGTCGGGAGAGATCATGCTTGCATTCGCCTGGGCCTTTATGTTGAAATCCGGCCACTGGTTTGGTTTACTTCCCGTTATTTGATAGAATAATGGTGTGGTCTTTTGTTCAAAGCCTATCATAATGCCTGTAAAAGAAAGTATCAAAAGAATTATAAATACCGTAACCCCAACCAGGCTGTGAATATCAAACCATACAAGCCTTGATTTGGCTTTCCACCGCACAGCAATCCTTTTTTGACGCCACCAAAGTATCAGTCCTGAGGGCAGGATGATAAACAAGCCAACGCCTGCCCAACTCATGATCGTTTTACCGGTATCTCCCTGGTTCCTAAAAGCAAGCCTCAAATGAAGCTGGTGAATAAAGTTCTGAAAGTTGTCCCATCCATCCGCGCCTATAGTAGTGCCCAATATTTCACCCGAATATTGATCAATAAAAACTGTTTTATCCTGCAGGTATATTTGATAAGATATATCCGGCGAAGTAGAAATATTATATCCACCTATAGTATCTTTTGGAAATGCCTTTTTAACTAAGGCGCTTAGCCCGGCAAGTGTTTGCGCTTTAGGCTCGGGTTTAACATAAGACAATTTTGCGTGAGCAAGATGGTTTATCTCCGGCTCAAATGCCATTATACTGCCTGTTACGCCAAATATTATTACCAGTGGAAATGTTATAAGTGATGTGTACAAATGGAGTTGAAAGAAGAATTTACGCATAATGGATTGGGTTTGTTTTCTTATCCGAAATTGATGAAATAAATAACAGCGTACAAGCAAACTTTATAGTTTGTGATCAATCGGGGAAATAAACAACACAGGCGGCTACTAAATGGTTGTCAGGGGTACAAATGCAGTTAGTCCCCCAAAAAAACCTGTTGGTATAAATTATTGCTGAAATGGCCTGCGGCGATATTCTTATTCCTAATTTCAGCTATGCAAAAAATCCCTTTCATATTTTCCAATAAGTTACTATACAGGATTGCAAGGCATTTTGCCTTTTGGTTTTTTGCAATATTTGGCGAGGGGCTAATAGGGGTGGGCATAAGGCCACTGTTTAATGTAGAAATATCACCTGGTTCTTTTATGGAAAATATCCTGGAGCCGGTTTTATACCTCCCTGGTCAGTTATTAATGGTTTATTTGCTGCTATATTTTCTAATACCCAGGTATATACTCAAAACAAAATACCGCCAGGCTATTTTGTGGGGCGCAGCATTAACCATTGTCTCAGCATTTATAGCCGCCTTCTCCTACACATTGCTCATTGATGTTTTCCGGGCTCATTTTTTGAGCCACTTCGAATTTCGGGAAAATGGAAAGATGGTGTCACTGGTTACTGAAAACAAAGGTGCAATTGATTACGGCCAACTGCCCTTTGAATTTCTTTTTGGCTTTCGGGCAGTACTGAATGTGGCTGGTTTTGCAGCAGCAATAAAACTGATGAAATACTGGTATGAAAAAGAATACCTTAACAGCATTCTTCAAAAAGAAAAATTAGATGCTGAATTGCAATCGCTTAAAGCGCAACTGCACCCGCATTTTTTATTCAACACGCTTAATAACATTTATTCAATTACAGAAAACACTTCTCCCGTCGCTTCGGATATATTGCTCAAATTATCGGCGCTTTTGCGGTATATCCTGTACGAGTGCGACCAGCCCCTGGTAAAGCTTTTAAAAGAATGCAAATTAATAGAAGACTATATAGCGCTGGAAAAAATACGATATAAGGAAATTGACCTGACGATTAATTTGCCTGCTGATACAGATAATCATTCAATCGCGCCGCTGCTGTTGCTGCCATTAGTTGAAAATTGTTTTAAACATGGTACCAGCAAAATGCTGGAGCAACCCTGGATAAATATTAATATTGACATAAAAGACGATACCCTGTTAGTAAAATTGATCAACGGAAAGCCACCCGGAAATGAGGTAATTTTGAAGGAGGGTATCGGCTTAAGCAACGCCAGAAAAAGGCTTAACCTGTTGTATCCGGGCGAACACGACCTTACCGTCATCTCAGAAGAAGATGTTTTTATTGTTCAGCTTAAACTAAATCTAACTGCTGCCAGTGGACAAGCCGGTTAAAATAATAAAATGCATGGTAATGGATGACGAACCTCTCGCCCGCGAGGTCATAATCCGTTACATTGGCCGCTTACCATACCTGCAACTTGCAGCAGAATGCAGTAATGCAGTACAGGCGCTTACTATACTGCAGCAACAACAAATTGATCTGCTGTTTGCAGACATACAAATGCCCGAATTGCTTGGCACCGATCTTATTAAAATATTGCACAATCCGCCAAAAGTGATCATCACCACAGCTTTTGCCGAATATGCTATACAAGGCTATGAGCTTGATGTGGTGGACTATTTATTAAAGCCTGTACAATTCGACAGGTTTCTTAAAGCCGTGCATAAAGCATTTCGCGATGAAGGATTATTTATGCAGGAGCAAATACAATCCACAGAAAAACAGGAAACAAAAAAAGAAGCTTATCTCTATTTTCGGACGGACAGAAAGATGGTTAAAGTAATGTTGGATGACATTATTTATATAGAGGGGATGAAAAATTATATAAAGATCATTACTCATAACGGGATGGTTATAACCAAACATTCCATGAACGCCATTGAAGCGATGCTTCCCGAAGAGCAATTCGTAAGGGTGCACCGCTCCTACATAGCTTCAAAACAAAAAATAAAATATTTTACCGGCGAGGTAATTCATCTTAATAATGTGGAGATACCGATTGGTAAGTTATTTAAAACGAATGTGATAAAATTACTGTCTTTATAAGAGACATAGCAAAATACTTAATGTTATTAAATTAGATTGTTTTCAAAAAAATTTACTGCCGGTACACTTTCTCCACATTCCAGAAGCGTTCATCATACTGGCTGGTTATGAAACTAAGTGGGGAACTGTTGCATATTTCAACGTTGCGTTTATTGTTGTCTTTTATAAACTGCGACGGGCTTATGCCAAACATCTGCAGTATCATTTTATGAAAATGGCTGCTATCGGCAAACCCGCAACTGATGGCTGCTTCAGCTACTGTAGCCCCATTCATTATTTTGGTGATAGCCAAAGTTATTTTATTCCAGATAATATAGCGGTGTAACGAAACGCCTGTGGTGGTTTTAAACAGGCTGCGCAGCCGGCTTTCAGATAAAAAAATTTTTTCTGACAGTGCTCTGATGGTTATGTCTTCGCTGTTCTCGCCTGCTAATAGTTGCATTACCAGTTTTATACGCTCGTCTATTGATGCTACCTGTATGTTTCCGATCAGCGTATGAACTATGCTGTTCACCAGTTTCTCCAGCAAATCTTTGTTGGGTTCTATCATGCATTGTTCAAGTTCGCCAGGTTTGGTAAAATCAAGGATATCAATTGAGGGTGAAAAAAAATCGCCTTGCTGCAGGTATTTTAATTTGATGGCTTTTGCAATATCGCTCGAAGCATCCAGGTAAATGATCAGCTGAACGCTGTTGTTGGTATCAAGCTGGTGAATAACATTCTCTTTAATTATTAAAGTTTTGTAAAAGCCCCACCCCGCGTTTTTAACCCTGAATTTGAATTTCTTTCTTATATCAAACATTAGCTGCATCGTGTTGTGGCTGTGAAAAGGGGTGACACACGATGAAAAGAAAACGGCAGATATGTAGTTCCAGATATAAAAAGTTGTGGTGTATGGCGACCTCTCTGCTCTCATTTTAAAACGGGTTTAAAAACAGTCATATTGTACAATTTTTCTTCTTTAATGGCAGATACATTTATTCAATAAAATTAACTAAAAATGAAAACAACAGGTTTAATACTTATAATATTGCTATGCACTTTACAACCTGGTTTTTATGCGCAAACACAGAAAGCGTTTTCCATAGCAGGGATTTCTCAATACGATCTCGTTTCCAAAGTAAATGGGCTTCCATATAGGCTTACAATTGCACTTCCTTTTGGATATTCAGCCACGGATACTACTCATTACCCCATAATGTACATGCTTGATGGAGACCCCAACCTGCCTCTTACGGCGTTGATACAATGGAATATGACGTATGACGGTGAATTACCCAATATGATCATTGTTGGGGTTGGCTACCAGGCTGAAAGTTTTATGGGTACTGTCTCTTACCGCACACTTGATTATACGCCTACCGATGTTGCAAGGGAAGATTCGCAGATGACAGCTAATCATCATGTTAAAATGATATCAGGGGGCGCTTCTAGTTTTTTGCGTGTGATGACAGAAGAACTAATTCCTTTTATTGAACGAACTTACAAAACCAATCGTGACCGTTCTTTGGCGGGGCACTCTTTTGGCGGATTATTCGCTACTTATGTATTGCTTAACAAGCCGCAACTGTTTAGCAGGTACCTTATAAGCAGCCCATCATTATATTGGGGTGATGGTGAGATGCTAAGAGAAGAAGCAAGCTATTATTCTTCCTCTCACAATAACCTTGATGCCAAAGTATTTATTTCTGCGGGTTCGTCAGAGCCGGACGAAATGGTACCCGGTGTGAATGAATTGGTTAAAGTGCTAAAAAGCAGGAACTACAAAGGATTAGAGCTAACTGAACGTGTATTTAATGACGAAACACACTTGTCAGTAATACCTTTTGCAATAAGCAGGGGCCTGCGGGTGTTATACACACCTGGCAGGTGATAAATGGTTTAACATTTAATCCAAACCCGTACCGGTATAAAATGCGCCCTGTAGGGTTTGGCACTGTTAACCCTTCAGGAAAAAGCAGCCTGTGTTTCCTCCATAAACAATTCTTCCGGTAATGTTATTTGCATCAGTAATTTTTCTTCCAGCACACTTGCAAAGGTTTCAAAATAAACAATCACATCTTCCCTAACATTTCTTTTCAGCCAGCGAAAGCCGCCGGGTAATTGTTGCAGAACTTCCCTATCCTCTAAATACTCCAGGTTATGAATATCCGATGGAGTAAGTCCTATGTGTGTAAGTTTGGAAATAAGCAGGTTTACAGGAGCATTTGTAACATCGCAGTAATCAACGGCAAGCTCTGTCCATTCCCCAAAGCCGGTGTGGGCGTATTTTAATATTTCTTCTTTGGTAAGTTGTGTAACAGCCTGCAAAAGATTGCCACAATTACAACTGCCATGGTTGCCCCAGGCATAATCCGCGCCCTTCTTCAAACGCTTTGCTGTTGCGCGCAGCGCCTGCACCAATTCAATATTAGGATGTGCCATACGTTATTGGTTTAAAAAAAGTCCATGGTCGGTGGCCCATAGTCCATAGAAAAACCCGCAACTAGCTCAATGACTTATTGACTAATGACCCAATGACTCATAATTCAGCTTTCCTTCAAAAACGCATACCTGTAATCCGTAGCCGGATTAAAGGTTTCCTTTATTGTTCTTGCGCTTAACCAGCGGTACAGGTTAATCATGCTGCCGGCTTTATCGTTGGTGCCGCTGCCACGTGCGCCGCCAAAAGGCTGCTGGCCAACAACCGCGCCGGTTGGTTTATCGTTTATATAAAAATTGCCGGCAGCGTTACGCAGTTTATCTGTTGCTAAAGCAACTGCGCTCCTGTCCTGTGCTATTATAGAGCCTGTTAACGCATACGGCGAGGTTGAATCTACAAGGGCAATTGTTTCTTCAAACGCATCAGCATCATACACGTAAATGGTTAATACAGGCCCGAATATCTCCTCGCACATAGTAATATATTTTGGGTCTTTGGCCTCTATAACTGTCGGCTCTATAAAATAGCCATTGGTCTTATCATGATTGCCGCCCACCAATATTTTTGCTTTCTTATCTTTCTTTGCATTATCAATATACCCGCTTATTTTATCAAAGCTGCTTTCATCAATAACTGCATTTATGAAATTGCTGAAATCTTCCACCGTGCCCATTTGCATCGTCTTTATTTCAGCCACCAGTTTCTCCTTAATTTCTTCCGCAATATTTGATGGCAGGTAAGCCCTTGAAGCGGCAGAACATTTTTGCCCCTGGTATTCAAACGACCCCCGTGCAAGTGCAACAAC